>DAIOWH010000020.1:34564-51005 GCA_036758585.1 Planctomycetia bacterium | reverse complement strand
GCGCGTCGGGCTACTGTCCCTGCGGACTCCCAGGATCACGCAAAGCCATTTAGCGGCGTCGGGCCTCTTGAGTTGCCTTGGATGCCGACTGAACTCGATTCGGCCAGAATGCGAACACCGTGACGCTCGCGGCCAGCGGTAGCAGACCGACACTGGCGAAAACGTACGGCCGCGTCGCTGGGGCCTCGTCCATGAGGCGGCCGATGGCGGGGTGCGCGAAGTACAGCACCACCCACGCGACGAATCCCAGCAGGCCGCCCATCTTGCCCTGATGCGCGGCCGTCACCTCCTGAGCCAACGAATAGAACACCGGAAACATGCCCAGCGCACCGAAGCCGATCAACCACATGATCGCGATGAACTCACGACTCGGCGGCAGGAACGCCGCCACCGCCATCAGCGCCGTGATCGCGCTGAACGCCACGAACACGATCATGCGGGCCGTGTGGACCGGGCGGGTTCGCCCGAGCCACGAGGTCAGGCCGCCGGCCGCCAGGCTTCCGCCGAAGGTTGCCGCCCAGTAGCCGATGAACACGCGCTGCACATCGTCACGCGCGTAACCCAGTTGCTCCTCCAGCACGATGGGCATCCACACGCGCACGTAGTGCCACGAGGTGTTGATGCAAATGACGATGAGCACGAGCAACCAGAACCGCCGCCCCAGAAGCACTTGGCCGAATGCAACCTCGGCGATCGGCATCTGGGCGGCGGGAGCGTCCGTGGCCTGCATCACCGGCCGATCGAAGTCTGTGGCGCGGACGGTGCCGAGCCAGATCGCGGCCCACGGCACACCGAGCGCCGCCAGGCACCAGAACATCGTGCGCCAGCCGCCAGGCTCGTCTGTCACGAGCGTGAGCATCAGCACGGCGGTCACGATCGCGCCGACCGGCGCACCGCCTTGCAACAGACTATTGGCGAGTGTGCGCCGCGCCGGCGCGAACACTCGCTGCGTAGTACGTAGCGAGCATGGCCAGTGGATCGCCTCAAAGAAGCCCAGCACCAGGCGACTTGCCCACAGCCCAGCGAACCCCTCGGCGAAACCCGTCGCGCCGCCGGCTGCCGACCACGCCAGCATCGCGACCGGATACAACCAGCGCACGCTGATCCAGTCAGCCAGCACGCCGCCGACCAATGCCCCCACGCCAAACGCCAGCCCGAAGACGCCCTCGATCTTGCCGTACTGTTCGTTGTTCAGTCGGAGGTCGGTCTTGATGGCAACCGCGGCGGCCGGCAGCGCCTGGCGATCGGCGTAGTTCAGCAGCGTCGCCATCAGCAGCACGCCGCACAGCAGCCGCTCCCACGCCGCCGTTCGGCGAGCCCCGCCACGCGCGGATTCCTCCCGTGGTGGATTCATGAAGCCTGCGCCCTCATAATGGACGCGGCAATCTTGCCCGCCACGCCGGCTATCGTCAACAATGGGTGACCACGCCGTTGATTCACGCCGATGCGGCCAAGACCGTCGGAGCAACCTTGAGGAACAAGATGCGAACACCGCTCGTGTGCCGTGGTGCGGCAATCGTCGCGCTGGCGTGCCTTGCTGCGCTCGCCGGCGATGACGACGAACCCGACCGCGAGGGCATCGCGTACTTTGAGAAACACGTGCGGCCGATCCTGGCGGAGCACTGTTACCGCTGCCACTCGGCCAAGGCCGAGAAGCTGCGCGGCGGCTTGTTTCTTGACACCCGGGCCGGCTGGACCAAGGGAGGCGATCGCGGTCCGGCAATCGTGCCTGGCGATCCCGACAACAGCGTCCTCGTCCAGTCTGTCCGTTACGACGACGCCGAACTGCAGATGCCGCCGAACGGCAAGCTGTCGGACCGTGAGATCGAGCACCTGGTCGCATGGATCAGTCGCGGCGCACCCGACCCGCGCGACGATGCGGACGCGCCCGGCACTCGCCCAAGCAACCGCAGCGAGCAAGGCCGGCAGTTCTGGTCGTTCCAACCTCTGAAGAAGTCGTTGCCGCCGTCGCCTGCCGCGACCGGCACCCCCGCCCTTGCCGCTTGGCCTCGCACGGACATCGACCGATTCGTGCTCGCCAAGGCGATCGAAAACAAGGTCACACCGGGCGGCCGCGCCGACCGCCGCACGCTGATGCGCCGCGCGTACTTCGATCTCATCGGACTACCGCCGACGAGCCAGCAGGTTGCCGAGTTCTTGAACGATCCCGCGCCCGACGCCTACGACAAACTGATCGACCGGCTGCTCGAAAGCCCACATTACGGCGAGCGCTGGGGCCGGCACTGGCTCGACGTCGCACGGTTCGCCGAGAGCCACGGGTTTGAACAGGACTACGATCGCCCGCACGCGTACCACTTTCGCGATTTCGTGATCAAGGCGCTGAACGCCGACATGCCCTACGACCAGTTCGTCCGATGGCAGATCGCCGGCGACGAGTTCGAGCCGGACAACCCGCTGGCGATGATGGCGACCGGCTTCCTCGGCGCGGGTGTGTTTCCGACGCAACTCACGGAGAAGGAATTCGAGCCGGCCCGCTACGATGAACTCGACGACATGATCAGCACGACGGGCACGGCGATGCTCGGGCTGACGATCGGTTGCGCCCGCTGCCACGACCACAAGTTCGATCCGATCGCCAGCGAGGACTACTATCGACTTGTCTCGGCATTCACGACGACGATCCGCAGCAATATCGAACTGGACCTCGACCCGCGGGGGAACCGCGACGCCTTGTCGAAGTGGGAGTCGGAACATGCTCCGCTGGTCGCCTCGCTCGAAAAGTTCGAGCGCGACGAGTTGCCGGTCCGGTTCGACGAGTGGTTGAAGGCCCGCGTGGGGCAGGCTTCCAGCCTGCCGCGATCGCAATCGGACCATTCGAGCGCGACCTGGGTCGTGCTCGACCTGGTCGAGCAACAGTCGCACGGCGGCGCGACCCTGACGCGACTCGACGACGGCTCGGTGCTCGCCGGCGGTGCGAACCCGGACTTCGACAAGTACACGTTCGTGGCCCACACGTACTTGAAGAACGTCACGGCCGTGCGACTCGAAGCGCTTGCCCACGAATCGCTCGTCAAGAGCGGGCCGGGCCGGGCGCCCAACGGGAACATCGGCCTCAGCAAGTTCACTGTTGCGGCCGAGCCATTGAATGCTGCACCTTCGGCGGCGGCTCCCGATGCCACGGGCGCAAAGACGGCAACGCCCGCGATCACGCTGCTGAATCCGCGGGCGACGTTCGAGCAGAACAACTCCAGCTTGTCGATCGCGGCGTCGCTCGACGACAACCCGAAGACCGGCTGGGCGGTCGATCCGCAGTTTGGCAAGGACCACGCGGCCGCGTTCGAGTTTGCCGGGCCGGTCGGGTTCGACGGCGGCACGAAGTGGACGTTCACGCTGGAGTTCAACGTGAACAACAAGCACAACATCGGCCGGCCGCGATTGTCGATCGCCACAGCCGCGCCGCCGCTCGCCATCGACGCCAAGTCGCAGCGACAGGGCCAGGTCGAGATCGACGCGATCCTGGGCGCAAGTGGCGGCAAACCCAACGAGCAGCAGCGGGCGACGCTGTTGCAGTTGTATCGCAGCGCCGATCCGCAGTGGCGCAAGCTGCACGACCAGGTCCAGACGCACGCGGCCGCCAAACCGAAGCCGAAACTGACAATGGTGATGGTCGCGTCCGAGGGCTTCAAGCCGATCCCGCACCACGCCGACGATCGCGGCTTCCCGCACTACTACAAAGAGACTCACATCCTGAAACGCGGCGACACGTCGCAGAAACAGGGCGTCGCCGCGCAGGGGTTCTTGCCTGTGCTGATGACGTCGCCCGAGGCGGAGAAGCCCTGGCTGGTCGAGCCGCCGTCGGGGTCGCGCACCAGTCACCGCCGCCGCGCGCTGGCCAACTGGCTAACCGACGCAGACCGCGGCGCCGGCCACCTGCTCGCTCGCGTCATCGTGAACCGGCTGTGGCAGCACCACATCGGGCGCGGCATCGTCGCCACGCCAAGCGACTTCGGCAAACAGGGTGAGCCGCCGACTCATCCCGAACTGCTCGACTGGCTGGCCCAGCGGCTGATCGCCGACGGCTGGCGACTGAAATCGATCCACAAACTGATCACGACCAGCGCGGTCTACATGCAAAGCTCGGAGTTCGACGAGTCCGACGCGAAGACTGACCCCGACAACCGCTGGTGCTGGCGCTACGAACCGCGGCGACTCGAGGCCGAGCTGGTGCGCGACGCCATGTTGGCGGTGTCCGGGCACCTCGACCGCACCATGTTCGGCCCTGGCACGCTCGACGAAGGCATGAAGCGACGCAGCATCTACTTCATGATCAAGCGCAGCCGCTTGGTTCCGATGATGCAACTATTCGATGCGCCCGAACCGCTGGTCGGCGTCGCGGCGCGGCCCGCCACCACGATCGCACCGCAGGCGCTGATGTTCATGAACAACGCGCACGTGCGCGGCTACGCCCGCGGCCTCGCCCAGCGCCTCGCAGACACTGCGGAGAAGTCGGCGGCCGACTTCGTGCGCCAGGGTTACCTGCTCGCGGTTGCTCGCGAGCCGAGCGTGAAGGAACTGTCAGGCGGCGAGGAGTTCTTACGCTCTCAAACCGAAGCCTACGCGGCCGAGAAGGTGGCCGACGCGCGGCAGCTTGCCCTGATCGATTTGTGCCAAGTGCTCATGAGCTTGAACGAGTTCGTATTCATCGACTAGGTTCGGGCGCGTGCTGCTCAGGAGACGATCGCGTGCGACACGAAAGACAAGGGAGACAAGGGCTCAAACGGTCGGGAGTCGACTCGCCGACTCGCCGCCAGTTGCTTGAGCGAGCCGGCTGCGGGGCTGGTCTGCTGGGGCTGGCGACGCTGCTCGACGATGAGGGTCTGTTGGTTGCGCCGGCTCAGGCGGGCAGGCCCGGCGCGGCGGCCAATCCGCTGGCGTCGCGTGCGTCGCATTTCTCAGCGAGGGCCAAGAGCGTCATCTGGCTGTTCATCAACGGCGGGCCGAGCCACGTTGACACCTGGGACTACAAGCCCGAACTCGAGAAGCGCGACGGCCAGGAACTCGCCGGGTTCGACCGGTTCACCGGCTTCTTCGCCAACGCGGTCGGCGGCTTGATGAAGTCGCCGTTTAAGTTCCAGCAGCACGGCGAGTGCGGCAAATGGGTGTCGGAGATCTTCCCCAACCTCAGCCGGCACGTGGACCGGATGGCGTTCATTCATTCGGGCTACACCAAGTCGAACAACCACAGCCCGGCGCTGTTCATGATGAACACGGGGTTCACTCAGATGGGTTACCCGTGCGTCGGATCGTGGGTGACCTACGGACTGGGCAGCGAGAGCCGCGACCTGCCGGCCTTTGTCGTGATGTCCGATCCGTTGGGTCGCGGGCTGCCCAAGGGCTACTCGCTGAATTGGGGCGCGGGTTTCCTGCCCAGCGTCTTTCAAGGCACGTGGCTCAAGCCCGACGGCGACCCGATCGACAATCTGTATCGGCCCAAGGACCTGACCGAACGCGGCCAGCGCGCACAACTCGATCTGCTCGCGCGGCTTAACCAGCACCACTACGAACAGAATCAGGCCGAGAAGGATTTGGCCGCACGGATCGAAAGCTTCGAGCTGGCCTATCGCATGCAGGCGGCCGCGCCCGACGTGCTCGATGTCGATCGCGAGCCGGAGCACATCCAGAAACTCTATGGACTTGGCGACAAACGGTGTACTCACTTCGCGCGGCAGTGCCTGATCGCTCGCCGCATGGTCGAACGCGGCGTCCGGTTCGTGCAGATTTACTCGGGCGGCATGGAGAACCAGCGTAGCTGGGACGGACACAACGATATCTACGGCAATCACAAGGGCTTCGCCGATGAGACCGACCAGCCGATCGCCGGGCTGCTCACCGACTTGGCCCAGCGCGGTCTGCTCGACGAGACGCTGGTGGTCTGGGGCGGCGAGTTCGGTCGGCTGCCGGTCGCTCAGAAGGCCGACAAGCCGGGCCGCGACCACAATCCGCACGCCTTTACTTACTGGCTTGCGGGCGGCGGAGTGCGCGGCGGCACGACGTACGGCGCGACCGACGAGATTGGCCACAAGGCCGCCGAGAATCGCGTCACCGTCCACGACCTGCACGCGACCATTCTGCACCTGCTTGGCATCGAGCACACCCGATTGACCTACCGATTCAGCGGCCGCGACTTCCGCCTGACTGATGTGTCGGGCGAGGTCGTGACCGGGATACTGGCTTAGTACCGCTCCACTGAAAGGGGTTTCGTTGAACCCGCAGCCGCAGGCGAGGCACAACGAACGCCAGCACGCCTCGCCTGCGACTGCGGGTTCAACGGGGTTAAACGACCGAAGCCGATTTCAGACCCTATTCAGTGTGGAGCGGTACTTAGTTCGTGGTACGACGAAACCACCCAACCGAGGATGATCCCATGCAGACAACCCTGTTTCGCCCCGTCGCGCTCGCAACCGTCGTGTGCATCCTCATGTTCGGGGGCGTGCAACCCGCGTCACGTGCGGATGCGGGCTCGGATGAATCGGGCCACATCAAGCTGCTGACGCGAAGCCGACGGTTGGACGGCGATCAGTACCGCGTAGAGATTGCGTCGCAGCATTGGAAGCCGGCCGAGACGGCGATCGTCGTCTGCGACATGTGGGACGCACACTGGTGCAAGGGCGCCAGCGAGCGAGTAGCCGAGATCGCGCCGCGCATGAATGAGTTCCTGGCGGCGGCCCGGCAGCGCGGCATGCTGATCGTTCATGCGCCGAGCTCGTGCATGGAGCCATACGCCGACCATCCAGCTCGCAAACGGGCTCAGGCGGCCCCGGCGGCGGCGAACCTGCCGAAGGAAATCGGCACGTGGTGTCGGCATATCCCGACCGAGGAACAGGGTCGCTATCCGATCGATCAGTCCGACGGCGGCTGCGACTGTCAGCCAAAGTGCTCGACCGGAAACCCGTGGAGGCGACAGGTCGCCGCCATCGAGATCGACGAGCGGGACGCGATCAGCGATTCCGGCGCCGAGATTTGGAATCTGTTCGAGCATCGCGGCATTCGCAGCGCGATGCTGGTCGGCGTACACACAAACATGTGTGTGCTCGGTCGGCCGTTCGGGCTGCGCAACCTGGCTCGTCACGGCAAGAACGTCGTACTGGTGCGCGACCTGACCGACACGATGTACAACTCGCGCGCATGGCCGTACGTCAATCACTTTCGCGGCACCGACCTGATCGTCGAGCACATCGAGAAGTTCGTGTGTCCGACAGTCACGTCGGACCAGTTGCTCGGCCGCTTGCCGTTCCACTTCAAAGCGGATGTCAGGCCGCGTGTCGTGCTGGCGATTTCCGAGGACGAGTACAAGACCGCCGAGACGCTGCCGGCATTCGCGCGGGACATCCTTGAGGACCAGTTCGGCCTTCGCACGACCGTCCTACACGGCGACGCCAAGGACCCGAACGTGGTGCCGGGGTTGGCCGAGTCGCTGAAGACCGCGGATCTGCTTCTCTTGAGCATGCGGCGTCGGGCGATGCCCGAGAAGGACATGGCTGCGGTTCGCGAGTTCCTCGAGGCGGGCCGGCCGCTGGTGGGCATTCGCACGGCCAGCCATGCGTTTCACACGCGCGGCAAGCGCGAGACCGGGCAGGCCGAGTGGCAGACGTTCGACCCCGATGTGCTTGGCGGCAACTACACGGGCCACCACGGCAACGAACTGAAGCCGCGTGTCACAGCGGCGGCGGGCGCCGAATCGCATCCCATCATGACCGGCGTGTTCGCCGGATTCTCCAGCGGCGGATCGCTGTACAAGGTCAGTCCGTTGGCCGCCGGCACGACGCCGCTACTCGTCGGTGCGATTCCGAATCAGCCGGCCGAACCGGTCGCGTGGACGAACCACTATGGCAAGTCGCGCGTGTTCTACACCTCGCTGGGGCACATCGACGACTTCAAGAATCCGCAGTTCGTCCGCCTCTTGGCCAACGGCGTATTGTGGGCGCTGGGGCGTCCGGCCGAGTCCCAGCCGCTCGCCGGCACCAAGCCGCTCGATCTCGAAGGCGACGTCACGTCGCATCTGGTCGCGGGCGTCGACAAGTTCCTGCTGCGCGAGATCGACAAGTCCGTAGCGCAGCGTGAGCGGCACTGGAAACGAGACCTGTCGGGGCCTGATGCGTACGCCCGGTCGGTCGAACCCAACCGCCGGCGGCTCGTACACATCCTGGGCGTGCGCGACGCACGGGTGCCGTTCGATGGGCCTGAGCTGGTTGCCACGACGGCCTCGCCCGCGCTGGTCGCACGCAACGATCGCTACCAGGTGTTCGTCGCGCGCTGGCCGGCGTTCGGAGATGTCCACGGCGAGGGGCTGTTGCTCGTGCCGACCAACGGCAAACCGCGAGCGAGCGTCGTGGCGATCCCCGACGCAGACCAGACTCCCGAGCAAATCTGCGGACTGGCCGACGGCGTGCCCGAGGAATCGCAATTCGCCAGGCGGCTCGCCGACAACGGCTGCCGCGTGCTGGTCCCCGTGCTGATCGACCGCAAGCTCGAGCGACGCAACGGCCGCGCGAACCTGACCAGCCGCGAGTTTGTGTATCGTTCGGCGTTCGAGTTGGGGCGGCACCTCGTCGGTTACGAAGTGCAGAAAGTGCTCGCAGGCGTCGACTGGTTCGCGCGCGACGCAGCCGAGTCCGATCCGCGGATCGGCGTGTTCGGTTACGGCGAAGGCGGCCTCATTGCCCTGTGCGCCGCGGCGATCGACACACGGATCGACGTGTGCGGAGTCAGCGGCTTCTTTGGGTCGC
This sequence comes from Planctomycetia bacterium, assembly GCA_036758585.1. Taxonomy (GTDB): domain Bacteria; phylum Planctomycetota; class Planctomycetia; order JALXBF01; family JBGPMX01; genus DAIOWH01. Next base: position 42,258 of record DAIOWH010000020.1, on the reverse strand, counting down.
GGCAGAAGGTTTGGAACGAGCCGATCGACCGAAACGTGTTCGGACTGCTCGACCAGTTCGGCGACGCGGAACTTGCGACGCTGGTCGCACCGCGGATGCTGGTCGTCGAAAACCGGGGCTTTCCAAACATCAAGCTGCCCAGTGAGGGCGGCGCGCCGGCGGAACTCGCCGCCCCGGCAGACTCCTTGAAGGAAGTACAGCGGGCCGAACGACTCCTAGGCGGCGTCGATCGCAAGCTCGCCAAGTTCACCTATGTCGATGTGGGACCTGAGAAGGTGCAGCCCGTGTTCGGCGGTGTGCCGGCGCTCGCTGAGTTCCTCGGCGACCTCGGCATCCGCCCCGATGTGTTCGTCAGCGATCGCCCGCCGCCCAAGCTCGCCGCACTGCCCGACGCGGCCGCTCGACAGCAACGTCAAATTCACGAAATCGATCGGCACAACCAGAAGCTGCTCATCGACAGCCCCTACGTCCGCGCCCAGTTCATGAACATCGGACTTGGTCGCGACGACAAACAGGACGGCAGCAACAAGCTCGACACTAGTTCGCCCGAGGCGTACGCGAAATCGGTCGAGCGGTTCCGCAGTGTCTTTCGCGACGAGGTCGTCGGCCGGTTTGAGATCGAGCCGCTGCCCGCCAACCCACGCACGCGCAAGGCCTACGACCACGCCAAGTGGACTGGCTACGAGGTCGCGCTCGACGTGTTCCCCGACGTAATCGCCTACGGCGTGTTGCTTGTGCCCAAGGATCTCAAGCTGGACGGATCGGAAAAGCGGCCGGTCGTTGTGTGCCAGCACGGGCTAGAGGGGCGACCGCGCGACACCATCCAGACCGATCTCGACGGCTTCAAAACCTACAGCGCCTTCGCCGCCAAACTGGCCGAGCGCGGCTTCATCACGTTTGCGCCGCAGAACCTGTACATCTTCCAGGACCGCTTCCGCACGTTACAGCACAAAGCCAACCCGCTCGGCAAGACGCTCTTCTCCATCATCGTGCCGCAGCACCAGCAGATCACCGACTGGCTGAAGTCGCTGCCCTACGTCGATCCCGAACGGATTGGGTTTTATGGCCTGTCGTACGGCGGCAAGTCGGCGATGCGCATCCCGCCGCTCGTGTCGAACTACTGCCTGTCGATCTGCTCGGCCGACTTCAACGAGTGGGTCTGGAAGAACGCATCGAGCCACCCGCAAAACAACTATACGTACGTTTGGACCGGCGAGTACGAAATCTTTGAGTTCGACTTGGGCGGCACGTTCAACTACGCCGAGATGGCCGCTCTGATCGCCCCGCGGCCGTTCATGGTTGAGCGCGGCCATTTCGACGGCGTCGCGCCGGACGAGACCGTCGCCTACGAGTTCGCCAAGGTCTTCCACTTGTACAACGCACGACTCAAGCTAGGCGACCGCTGCGAACTCGAATGGTTCGCCGGCCCGCACAGCATCAACGGCCAGGCGACGTTCGACTTCCTGCACAAGCACCTGAAGTGGCCGAAACAGTAACTTGGCGACCGAACCGTCAGTGCGAATGAAAGTTCGAAAGTTCAAGGACCGTCGACCGCGACAGCGCCTTCGCTCACTACGTCGCCGTGCCGGAAAAAGTCATCTGGCAGAATGATCGCCGCAAGTTGCCGAAATCGACCTCGCGATGGACTTGCTCGCGTCCGGCCAGGCTTGCAAGCTCGTGCTGAAGCCCGACCAGCAGAAGGCCGCGCGAGTGCCCGAATCGGCGCCGCGCACGGAGGATCCTGGAATCAAAGGCACCGTCGGACACTGCTGATTAGCTCCAGAGTCCCTGAAAGTGGGCGACGCGCGAGAGTTCTTCGCGCAGCTCCATCGGACTGCGGAATCGGTCGGACGGGCTCTTGGCCAGGCATTTCATGACGACGCCTTCGAGTGGGCCGGGCACCGACAGATTGAAACGGCCGGGCGGCTGAGGCGCATCGTGGCGGATGTGTTCGATCAAGTTTACCGTGCCGCGTCCCACAAACGGCGGTCGACCGGCCAGCAGCGTGTACAGGCAGGCGCCGAGCGCGTACAGATCGGAGCGGCAATCGATCGCGCCGTCCGGGTCGGTGCGTTCGGGGGCCATGTAGGCCAGATCGCCGACCAGTTCGTTCGATCCCGTAATTCGCTGCAGCGTCGTGAGCACGACCCCGCGCGTCAGAGTGAAGTCGCTGAGCTTCGCGGCGCCCGATTTCGTGAGCAGGATATTTTCCGGCCGAATGTTGCGATGAAGCACCTGCTTTTCGTACGCGACCTCGAGCGCCGCCGTGATGTCTCGCGCAATCGACAGCACCTTCACCGGCGACAGCATGTTGCCGATTCCGTACTTCGCGATCACCTGCCGCAGGCTCGGTCCGTCCACCAGTTCCATCGCGAGCCACCACTGCTTGGTCGCGGTGGATTGACCGCCGCGATAGAGTTGTACGATGTTTGGATGCTGAAGTTTTGCGGCCGTCTGAACACCGCGCACGAATCGTCGCAGTTCCGCGTCATTCTCGGCGACTCGCTTGGCAAGAAGCTTGATGCACACAACGCGTTCGCTCTTCGCATCGCGGGCCTTCACAAACGTTCCGGTCGATCCCTGATGAATCACTTCGCCGAGTTCATACCGTCCACCGAGCAGGCCCCGGCGCTGGCCCGGAGGCGTTTGCACAAGCGCAAACTGGGGCAGCTCGCCGGTCCGGCGCTCCGATACATCCGGCCGCTCCCGCCCGCTCTCGTCGCTCGTTTCGAATGTGCGGCCCCCCCCGGACGCAACGAAATCTTGCGTCGTCGCACCGCGCGCGTCGCCGGATGGCTTGACGCGAAACCGCAGGTGCAGTCGGCCGATCGTGATAACGTCGCCGTCGGCCAACACGGCGGTCGTGATCGGCTGGTCATTCACTTTGGTGCCGTTCGTGCTGCCCAAGTCCTTGATCTGCCAACGATCATCGAGCAGCACAGACACGCAGTGCTCGCGCGAGAGCTTGGTGTCATCGATGCGAATCGCGCTCGCCTTGCCGCGTCCGAGCACAATCGGTCCCGGCCCGACAAGTTCATGCGAACTCTTCGAATCATCGGGCGAAAGTTGTTGCAAGCGAGCCTTCATGCGAAGTCAGGGTACCGCGCTCTTTTTGTCCTGCCAAAACTGTTCATTACTTGTCGCGCCTCAGGGTCAGCGCCGATGTTATACCACGCTGCTTCCATTCGCCAACGATTTCGGAGCCATCCTCAGACCACTTGCCATCGAAGACGCTTTGGATCGAAGCGATTTCGATGTGCACACTTTCGTCATTCCAACTGACGGAGGTGATTCTGGACGGGGCGTTTCCTTGATCGAGACTGAGGACTTGACCACCCCAGACAGATCCCCGTCGAGCGATTTCGATGCTCAGGCGCAGTCCACTTGGGACGTTGGCGAGTTGCCCTCGCCATTTACCGGGCAGTGAGCGATTTGCGCGGTTGGGAGCTTGCGGGCCGGTGCGAGTCCATGCGCTTATCCACTCTTCGATCGAGATCGTTCCGTCATGGTTCGTGTCGAACTCGTTGAACTGTTGGAAGCCCTTGTCGCGCATGGTCGGCGGTGCCTCAGCGCGAGACAATCGGCCGTCTGCGTTTTTGTCGTGCAGGCTAAACGCATTTCGCAGGCCCGCCACGAATGCGGGGGAGTTTCGGTCCGGCTGCTCTGGAACGCCAGGCTGAGGAACCGCGCTCGGAGTTGCTCCGGGGGTGACCAACGATTCCGAATTGGTCGCCAAGAGACCTGTCATAATCACGACGCGATCGAATTCCGCTTCGCACGGATCGATTTCGGCTCCGTTAGCTCCGACAACCAGGTGGTATGGAGGTTTGTCGAATTCGGCCTGAACACGGAAGTCTCCAACTAATCCACCGTTGAGATAAACGAGCAGTTGTCGTTCCGCCGAATTCGCGGAGCTGTCCCTAATGGAGAACCCTACGTCGATCCACTTGTCGCTGAAATCAGGCCAAAGTTCGGGCCCCTTCTGTTCAAAGTAGTCCTCCCGCACACCGTCGCTACCCAATGTGGCAAATGCCAATCGACCGTTCAGAACGTAAAGCCACCAATTGTAGGGGCGGCTGACTATGGCGCACTTTGGGCCGCTGCCCGCTTCGACGAGCCTGAGCCGCGCCCAGACACTGAAGTCGGTCGCACGGCAAAGTCGCCGATTCTCTCCAAACCAAAAGCACCCAAATCTCTTCCCCGTGCGAACAGCGTAGCCATCATATTCGCCCAACGCAGCACCGGGGGGCAAAGTGTACGCCTTGGCCGGCGAGCAGTCGAAACTCGGCTTCGAACACAAACTCGTCACTGATGCGATTCGACAGTGCATCCTGCGGCTTTGCGACCCAGCCGCCCGGAAGCTTGGCCATGTATTGGAGCTCGTTTCCGACGACCGCCATGCGTGCGTATTCGTGATTGCCTTGATGAAAGTCCAACCAGCCGGACGCAGCATTCGCATCCATGACGAGAGCGCGGCGGCGGTGCGAATCGTCGCGCGGCGGTAATCGCCAAACGCGAATGCGCCTGTCGTGCCCGCCGCTTGCAACCTTGTTGCCGTTCGGAAGAAAAGCGACGGCGCACACTGCCGCCGGGCGTGCGTCGGCACTCGCCGTTTCCGGTGCGAGCCTGCAGACCACAAGACCAGTGCGTGCGTCCCACACTCGTATCGTGCCATCGTGACTGGCCGACGCGATGCGGCTGCCGTCTCGCGAGAAGTCGATCCCCTCGACAGTCCCAGTATGGCCTGTGTAGGCACGAGTCTGCACACCCGTCGCCGCATTCCAGAGTCGTACCTGCCGGTCAAAACCCGAGGACGCGATTTGCGTCCCATCCGGGCTGAACGCAATGCAAGTCACCTTGTCAGTGTGTCCGCGAAAGCGAGCGAGTTCGGTACCGGACTCGACTTCCCAAACGGCGCATGTTCCGTCGTAACTGGCCGAGGCGATCCGCCGACCATCGGGCGAAACGGCGACATCGAACACGGCGTCCGAATGTCCATCGATCTGGCGCATTACCTTCCCCGTCGCGGCGTCCCAGATGCGAATCGAGTTATCGCCGGACCCGCCGCCGGAAACCAGTCGCTCGCCGTCCCGCAGAAACGTCACCGCGATCTCGGGTGAGACATGCCCTTCGAAATGCCCCAGCTCCTTGCCGGATTCCGCACTCCAGAGCCGAACGAACTTATCCAGTCCCGCGCTGACTAGTTGTCGGCCGTCTTCGGAGAAGGCGACGCTTCGCGCGCCCGGATGATGCAAAGACAGAAGTTCCTTGCCGGACTCGGCATTCCAAACCCGTACGCTCCCATCCCAGCTTGCTGTTGCAATGTGATCCCCATCCGGCGAATAGGCCAAATCACGAATCAACTCGGCGTGGCCATCAAACGACCGATCCTGCCCAGTTATCCGGTCGAGTGACCACAGGCGTATTCGCCGAAAGCGGAATTCCACGGGGGCTTGTTGGGCCAACAAACCCAAATACAGGGCGGACGCGAACTGTCGCGGCTCGCTTCCCTCAGCGACGAAGGTTCCATTCACAAAGACGCGAATCCGATGCGCGATCACTTCAAGCCGCACTCGGTTAAACTCGCCGCGCGGCCGCATCGACCGTGTAGCCGTCGTCGGAATCGCGTACTGCACTTTCTTCGGTTCGAATTTGCAGGTGACCGAAATCATTCCACTCGTGTCGACATTGAGGTACATCCATCGCTTCCCATTCCAATCGAACGAGAAGCACAAGGCCCAGGTACCGACCCCGCCAGGCATCGCGGCCACCTCAGTCTCGAAGACAAAATCCTCGACCTTAGTGTCCATGAGTCCGGGTTGGGGCTTTGCGAGTTGCCCGAATCCGGATTCGCTCGGGACGCGGATCTGATACACCCAGGCGCCGCGGTCAAACCAAGTACCCTTGCCAGCATCGGATATTGTGGGGAATCCTGCCTGCCCATCCTGGAAATTCACGTCGAGCTGCGGCTCGCTCGACAATTCGATTGGATCCTTGCCTGCCTCTAAATCAGGTTGCTGTCGTGCGATCTCGACAGTGACTGTTCGACCCCGTTCGATGGTGACTTGATTGTGGGGCAGGACAACCAAGTCAGCCGGGCCTGTTGTTTCGATGATGTAGCTGCCCGTTTTGAGCCGGATCTGGCGATCGGTTGTGCGATCGAGAATCACAACACCTTCTCGTTTGATCGTGACCGCAATGCTCTCGTCGTCTGCCTTGACGACGAGGTCGCCTTTGGCGGTGACAACAACGAACTGCCAGGCGGCAATTCCGAAGAGCAGTACGGCTGCGGCGATTCCGACACCGAGCCATCGTGATCGGCTCGCTCGCATCGGTTTGGCTGATTCCACAGGAGTCTCTGGAACGGCGGCCCGCAAATCTCGTCGGTCGCGTAGAAACGTGTCGAGAGCGATCGCAACTTCGCCGGGGCTTTGAAACCGATGGTTTGGATCCTTGGCTGTCATACGAGCGATGATCTCGTCCAGATCGACCGGGACGTCTGGCCGATGCTTGGCGAGCGATGGAAATTCCCGATTTCGATGGTCAGCCAGTTTTTTCGTCTTTGAGTCGCCTGGGTAGACAACCTGACCGGCTAAGAGGAAGTACAGCGTGCAACCCAGCGAGTAGATATCGGCGCGGATGTCGGCCGAGTGTGGATCACCCGCTTGTTCTGGTGCGATGTAATCCGGTGTACCGAAAATCAATCCGGTTCTCGACAACGTGTTCGTAGTTTCTTCTAGCGTACTAGGCAGCCCCGTCAACGCGCGATCCACGCTGATCTCGCTCGCAAATCGAGCGAGTCCGAAATCGAGGATCTTCACTGTGCCATCCGTAGTAAGCATGAGGTTGTGCGGCTTGATGTCGCGGTGCACCATGCCCCGTTCGTGCGCGTGTTGCATACCCAGCGCCGCTTGACGGATGTATTCGCAAGCTTGCTCGATGGGCAGTGGACCGGAGTCAGCGACGACCGCGGCGAGACTTCGTCCCTCGACAAACTCCATGACCAGGAAATGAGTATCCCCCACCAGTTCCGCGTCAAACGCCGTGACGATGTTGGGATGAACGAGTTTGGCTGCCGCTTCGACTTCGCGGCGAAACCGCTGAACGGCGGCGGGGTGATTCACCAGTTCGTGGCGAACGATTTTGAGCGCAACCGGCCGCCGCATCACCATGTGCTCGGCACGGTACACCGCACCCATGCCACCGACGCCGACGAGGCCGGTAATGCGATACCGCGGATGCTCGGCAAGAGTGGGTGGAATTCCGTGTGGGGCCATTGTGCCGTGAGGCATGGGCCAATGCGGAATGGTTAACTCGGCGGATTGAGCGACGATTTCCCCTTTCGTATTCAATGTGTCGCCAGTCGCTCGTTCGGACGCAGCCGCTTGTAATGTACGCACGGCGCGATCTAGCGGAACGGTCGCAAGCACATCGGCGCATGTGTCACATGTTTCCAAATGGGTCTCGATGGCCAAGAGTTCCGGCCCACTCAGCCGACCGGCAACGAAATTCGCTAGCCGTTCGCGACTCGGGTGATGTAAAAAATAGCCGGTCATGCTTTATCCTCGTCGATCGTAGCGAACCGCACTGCTAACCCGCACTTCTCACGTAGGGTGGGCCAAGCTCGCGGAAATACATCGTGGGCCATCGCAAGCCGACAAAGCTCGAATCGACACTGTGTGCAATGCCGACAT
>DAIOWH010000020.1:0-34464 GCA_036758585.1 Planctomycetia bacterium | reverse complement strand
TAGGCTTGCTCGTCCCACCCTACTGGTTGGTGAGAAATGCGGGCTAACGCTGTAACGGCACTTCTCACGTAGGGTGGGCCAAGCTCGCGGAAATACATGGTGGGCCATCGCAAGCCGACAAAGCTCGAATCGACACTGTGTGCAATGCCGACATCTTGCGAGCGAGCGAAGGCCCACCGCAGTCTAGGCTTGCTCGTCCCACCCTACTGGTTGGTGAGAAATGCGGGCTAACGCTGTAAGTACTGTGCCCGGCCTGTCCAAATCTTTCGCGGAATTCTGCACCCGTTGATGTCCGGCCACTGGCGTAATTGCCACTGTCGGAATAATGTAGGGTCAAACCGGGTCGGATTCATCCGTTTTCTTGCATGTCCCGATGGGGGCGGCCGGTGGAACAAACCTCGTACAGTTTGCTCGATCGGATACACAACAGGCCGACGCCAGACGATTGGTCGCGGTTCGTCGAAATGTACGAACCGTGGATCCGCGAATGGATTCGGCGGCAGGGTGTGCAGGAACACGACGCCGCGGACCTCACGCAGGAAGTGCTGGCGTGCGTCGTCCAGGAAATGCCGGCTTTCGAGTACGATCCGGCTCGCGGCCGATTTCGCGGCTGGCTCCGCACGATCACCTTGAATCGCCTGCGCGCATTCTGGAAGGCCCGGCCGCGACACCTTTCCCTCTCCGAATCGACCGACTTCCAATCCAAGCTCGACGAACTTGCCGATCCGAATAGCGGACTGAGTCAACTGTGGGATCGAGAACATGACGCCCATGTGTTACGCCAGGCACTAGACGCCGTGCGGCATGATTTCAAACAGACAACCTGGGACGCCTTCCACCGCGTCGTGATCCTAGGCCAACCAGTCGACGCCGTGGCCCGCGAACTCGGCATAACGCGCAATGTCGTCTACATCTCCCAGTCGCGCGTGCTCGCTCGGTTACGCGATTACGTCCGGGGACTCTGCGAACTGTAGCCAGGAGGCCAAACACCGATGTACGGGAATGTCCCGGAGTACCTTCAGCGCGAAATCACAGGCATCCGCGAGGCTGGACTGTACAAGGAGGAACGAGTGATCGTCTCCCCGCAGTCATCCGGCATCACAGTCGTCTACCCGCCGGGCCAGCCGCCGCGCGAGGTGATCAACTTTTGTGCGAACAATTACCTCGGACTGTCGTCGCACCCGGAGGTGATCGCCGCCGCGCGACGCGGGCTGGACGAACGCGGCTACGGCATGTCGAGCGTGCGGTTCATCTGCGGCACGCAGGATATTCACAAGCAGCTCGAGCGAAAGATCAGCGAGTTCCTCGGCACCGACGACACGATCCTGTACAGTTCGTGCTTCGACGCCAACGGCGGACTGTTCGAAACGCTGATGAAGGAAGAAGACGCCGTCATCACCGATTCGCTGAATCACGCCTCGATCATCGACGGCATCCGGCTGTCGAAGGCAAAGCGACTCATCTACAAACATAACGACATGGCCGACCTGGAGACGAAGTTGCGCGAGGCGGCTGACGCGCGGTTCCGCATGATAGCAACCGACGGTGCGTTCAGCATGGGGTTCCAAAAGGGGACATTCTACTTTTTATGCTCCTTTGGTGGTCGCCCACGCGGGCGGAGGCTCGATTCGAGGCCGAGGCGGGTGGCGGTGCGACCCGTCCAAACTTCCGATCCATACGGGGCCCCACGATTCACGCTGCGGCGGAGCCGGAGCAATTCCGTTTCGGTCATCGGCTCGTTCACCCACCCGACCCAATCGCGCCCGCGTGGCACAGGGCCGGCGTCTAAGAATATCAGCCGGTTCCTCTTCGACCACCAGCGCAGACTCGACCAACGCCACAGTTCCGCGCGCTCGACCAACTCCGCACGCAGCGGGTTGCGTTCGACATAACGCAACACCGTCAACAAATGCTCGTCCTGCTCGATGGGAAACGCCTTGAAACGTCCTTGCCAGACGTGACCACTGGATCGATGGTGCTTGTGGTAGCGACGCACGTGAGCCGTCAGCAGCCACTGCATCCAGCGGCTCAAATCGCCCGCGCGGTGCGGCCAGAGGCAGAGGTGGAAGTGATTTGGCATTAAACAAAACCCCAAGACACGCATGGGAAGTCGCTGGCATGCGTCTCCGATCAGGTCCACGAACGCCTGATAGTCGGCGTCCTTGTGGAAAACGGTGCGGCGTGCGTTACCACGGTTGATCACGTGATAGCATATTCCACCCGCCGAGGCTCGTGCGGTTCGAGGCATGCGAGGATACTACGCTCCGGCCACCATCACTGCAAGATAAAAGTAGAATGTCCCCTTTTTCGGACTCCTTTTTCGGACTTTTTCGGACCCCCTTTTGAACAGTGACCAGTGGTCAGTTGTCGGTGATCAGTTGTCCGAAGTCCGGACGTTCGACGCCAGCAAGGCGTCGAGTGACGCACAGAGTATCTGGGCTGGGATTGCTTCAAGATCAAACCCACCCGCAACGTGCGGCAGGATAGCCACGCCGATTCGTGATTTCAAGTAGCTGCTTGAAAATGGCAAAGTCCACCTGGGGTGCCGGCGTGCCGTCGGCGCGGTGATTGCCGCTGGCGGTATTCCACTGGGCCAAGTGCCGCTTGTGTGCCCAGCTTGCTCACATCGCTTGCTGCGCCGCGCTGACGACGCGAGAATAGGTTCATCCTCCAAGGCTGCGCGGTCGATTCACGGGAAGCCTGTGCCCGCCAGTCCGTGAGACGCGCATCTGCGAACCGTCCTAATGGGAGTGCCGTGGATGAGAACAACCTCTGCGATTACACAACTACTGGCTTGTGCATGTCTCCTCCGGGGTACCGCTTGGTGTTCCGAAACGGATGGTTGGGTCGGGATGCGCGTGCCCGACGGGTGGAAGGATGACAAGCGATTTGAGAAGTACGACGGCTTCGCGTGGTATCGCTGTTTCGTTCAATTGCCAGCGGCGTGGCGCGATGGGGACGTGGAACTGGCGTTGTTTCTGCAGAACAACTCGGTCGAGTTGTTCGTGGGCGGTCGGCGCGTTGGCCAAGCCGGTGTGATGCCGCCCGACTATCGGCCCGCGTACAACTCCACGGCGCGATACAAGATCGCTGTGGACCTGCTGCGCGGCGACGGGCCACTGGTCGTGGCGGTCAGAGTACACGACAGCGGCGGGCGCGGCGGGTTCAAGTTTGCTCCCGCGATCGTGCGGGGCGGCGAGGCGATTTCGCTCGAGGGCGCCTGGCAGTTTCGGACCGGCGATGATGCGGCGTGGGCCAAGGTCGATGCCACGCGCCCGTCGGCCGAAGCGACGTTTCGCCAGGTGACCGACGCGGCCGGACTCGCCAAGAAAGCGGGCGTCGAGGCGGCGGGGCGGCTCAGCCCCAAGGACGCGCTGAGGGCTCTCAAGACGCTCGACGATCTGCGGATCGAACAGGTGCTCACCGAGCCGCACGTCGGTCAGCCGCTGCAACTGACCTTCGACGAGCGCGGGCGGCTTTGGGTGGTGCAGTACCTTCAGTATCCCGACCCTGCGGGGATGAACGTCGTCAGTCGCGACAAGTTCTGGCGCGTGGTCTATGACAAGGTCTCGCCGCCGCCGCCTAACCACTTCAAGGGCGCCGACAAGATCACGATCCACGAAGACACCGACGGCGACGGCGCGTACGACAAGCACAAGACGTTCGTCGACGGGCTGAACATGGCCACGGCCATCGCTCGCGGACGCGGCGGCGTGTGGGTGCTGAACCCGCCGTACCTGTTGTTCTACCCCGACCGCAACAACGACGATGTGCCGGACTCCGACCCGCAGGTGCATCTCGAAGGGTTCGGCCTCGAGGATACGCATTCGGTCGCGAGCCATTTGTGCTGGGGACCCGACGGCTGGCTGTATGCCTCGCAGGGCAGCACGGTCAGCGGCCGGGTGATGCGGCCGGGACTCGACAAGCAGCCGATCCATTCGATGGGCCAGCTCATCTGGCGATATCACCCCGAGACCCGGACGTACGAGATTTTCGCCGAGGGCGGCGGCAATGCGTTCGGCGTCGAGGTTGATTCCAAGGGCCGCGTCTACTCGGGCCACAACGGCGGCGACACGCGCGGTTTCCACTACGTGCAAGGCGGCTACTTCCAGAAGGGCTTCGGCAAGCACGGGGCGCTGTCGAATCCGTACACCTTCGGCTATTTCCCGCAGATGAAGCACCACTCGGTAGAGCGGTTCACGCATACGTTCGTGATCTACGAAGCCGCCGCCCTGCCCCACGCCTATCACGGCAAACTGTTCGGCGTGGCGCCGATACCGAGCTACGTCGTGATGAGCGACTTCGAGCCGGACGGCTCATCGTTCAAGACCAAGGACCTGGCCAAGGCGATCAGTTCGGCCGATTCGTGGTTCCGCCCTGTCGACATCGAGGCCGGGCCGGACGGCGCGCTGTACGTCGCCGACTTCTACGAGTCGCGGATCGCGCACCTGAATCATCACGACGGCCAGATCGACAAGTCCACCGGTCGTGTCTATCGCCTGGCGGCCAGGGACACAAAGCCGTCGCGGCCGCGCGACCTGTGGAAGCTGGCGACGAATGAACTCGTGGAATTGCTCAAGAGCGAGAACCGATGGACCCGGCAGACCGCGCTGCGAATGATCGGCGACCGCCGCGACAAGTCCATGGGGACGCAAATCGAAAGACTGATCGGCGATAGCACCGGCCAGTTCGCGCTCGAAGCACTGTGGGCGCTGAACTTGACCAGCGGGCTGGGCGACGCCGTGGCGGCGAACACGTTGCGTCACGCGGATCCATACGTGCGGCTGTGGACGGTCCGGTTGCTTTGCGATCGGCGCGACATTTCGCCCGGCGTGGCCGCTCAGCTTGTCGAACTCGCGCGGACCGAGCCGCACGTCGAGGTGCGCAGCCAACTCGCCTGTTCAGCGAAACGACTGCCGGCGGCGGCCGGCTTGCCCATCGTCCGGAATCTGCTCGCGCATTCGGAAGACGCGGGCGACGTGCACCTGCCGCTGCTCTTGTGGTGGGCGATCGAATCGAAGGCGGAGACGGACCGGGCCGCGGTGCTCGCGCTGTTCGATGACCCGGCGGTCTGGCAACTGCCGCTGGTGCGCGAGCACATCGCCGCGCGGATCATGCGGCGCTACGCCGCGGCGGGGAGTCAGGCGGACCTGGCGGCCTGTGCCAGGCTGCTCCAGCGAGCGCCGGGCGAAGACGACGTGAAGAAGCTGATGGGCGGCTTCGAAGCGGCGGTCGCCGGCCGAACTCTGCCCAGCCTGCCCCCGGAACTGGCCGAGGCGCTGGCCAAGCACGGAGGCAAGTCGGTCGTGCTCGGCGTGCGCCAGGGCCGGGCGGATGCGATCGACGAGGCGATCCGCACCATCGCCGATCCGAAGGCGGACAAGTCGGCGCAGCTTCAACTGATCGGGCTGTTCGGCGAGGTCCGGCAACCGGCCAGCGTGCCCGCGCTCGTGAAGATCGTGCGCGAGGCGACCGACGACGCCCTGCGCGGCGCGGCGATCACTTCGTTGCAACGTTACGACGACGGCGGCATCGCCGCTGCCGTGCTCGAAATCTACTCGAAGGTCAACGACGATCTGCGCGCCGCGGCCCAAACGCTGCTCGCGAGCCGCCGCGCGTGGACGCGGTCGCTGCTCGACGCGGTCGACGCCGGCCGCATCGACCCGCGCACGTTTCCACCCGAAACTGTTCAGAAACTCCAAGTCCACCGCGACGACCAGATCGCCGCGCTCATCGCCAAGCACTGGGGCGAGATCAAGCCGCTCACGACCGACGCCGCGCGCAAGGAGATCGATCGTGTCGCGTCCGTGGTCCGGGCCGCGGCCGGAAGCCCCGCAGCCGGCAAGAAGGTCTACATGAACCAGTGCGGCAAGTGCCACACACTGTTCGATGAGGGCGGCAAGATCGGACCCGACCTGACCAGCTACCGCCGCGACGATTTCGACGGCCTGCTGTTGCACGTGGTCAATCCGAGCGCCGAGATTCGCGAGGGCTACGAGAACTACCTGGTCGCCACCGCCGACGGTCGCACAGTCAACGGCTTCCTGATCGACCAGGACAAGCGTCTCGTCGTCCTGCGCACCGCCGACGGGCAGACGTTCTCGATCGTTCGCGAAGAGATCGAAGAGATGCAAGTGGTACGCACGTCGATCATGCCCGAAGGCCAGCTCAACCAATTCACCGACCAGCAGGTCCGCGACCTGTTCGCTTACCTGCGCAGCTCGCAGCCGCTGAATTGACCTCTCTCGCGGGCGCTAGGTCGTGCTTGTGTGGCGGTTGATTGGTGCGTGAAGGAGGATCGCGTCATGTGCATCCGAACCTGTGGAATTGCCGCTTGCGTGATCGCCGGATTCATGCAGATCGGGAACGGTGGCGAATCTGAAAAATGGGCTGACCCGCAATTGCCCGCGCGCCGTGGGCTTGTCGTGTGGCTCGACGCCAGCCGGCAGGCGGCCGCGTGGCAGGCGCATGGCAAACCCGCGCTTGTGCACGGCGCGGCGATCGATGTCTGGTACGACGGGTCCGGCGGCGGCCTGAATTTCGTGCAGGCCGTCAAAGATTCGCAACCGCGTTGCCTGGTGGCCCGAGATCGGACGGTCGTGCGATTTGATGGTCAAAACGATTTTCTTTCAGCCGAGCCGCTCGGCAGGCAGGTCGAGTCGTTCACGGCTTTCATTGTCGCCGCGCCGCGATCGAACACCGGATTCTTCCGCGGGTTGTTGGCCGGGCACGAGACCGGTAAGAATGATTACACGACCGGCTTTACGATCGATATGAGCGGCCCGGCGTCGGACCAGTTCGATCAAATCAATGTTGAAGGCAAAGGGTTCGGCGGCGCGGCGGATCTGCTCGACCGATCTTTCGCTTTCGCCGAATTCCACACGATTGAAGTGTCGTGCGCAGCGGGTGACGCAGGCGTGCGACTGACGATCGACGGCAATGCGGTGGGCACGCGTAAGAGACAGGCGGGCACCATGAAGCTTGACGGCCTGCTCGTCGCCGCGCGCGTGTATTCGAACTCTCCCGAACCGCCGGCCGCGGGCGGATTTCTCGATGGCGACATTGCCGAAGTGTTGCTCTACGACCGCGTGCTCAGCGCCGCCGAGCGGTCGGCCGTGCGCGAGTACCTCGCCCGCAAGCACGCCGGACTGACCGAGGCCATCGCGGCCGGCGATCGGCGCGGCGGCCGGCGTCTCAAACCGATCGACGACGCGCCGCTCGTGCAGATGCTCGTGCCCGGCTTCACTGCGCGCGAATTGCCCGTCGAACTGAACAACGTCAACAACGTCCGCTACCGGCATGACGGCAAACTCGTCGCGCTGGGTTACGATGGCAACATCCATCTGCTGTCCGACACCGACGGCGACGGGCTCGAAGATCGGGCGGAACTGTTCTGGGACAACCAAGGCCGCCTGCGTGGTCCGATTGGTATCGCGCTCGTGCCGCGCGGTTACAAACACGCGACCGCGCTGCCGGCGGGCGGGTTCGGCGTGTTCGTCGCATCCAAGGGGAAGCTCTCGCTCATCGTGGACGCCGACAGCGACGATCGAGCCGACCGCGAAGTGATCGTCGCGACCGGCTGGAAAGAAATCCCGCAAAACGTGGATGCCATCGGCGTCGCACTCGCGCCTGACGGCAGCGTTTACTTCGCGCTCGGCACGGCCAACTACGCAAACGGCTACCTGCTCGACGAGCAAGGCAGGTCGCACTATGACGGCACGAGCGAACGCGGCACGGTGCTTCGCGTCGCGCCCGACTTCAGCCATCGCGAGATCGTCTGCACCGGAACTCGCTTCCCCGTCGCGCTGGCCTTCAACCGGCACGGCGACCTGTTCGCATCGGAGCAAGAAGGGGCGACGTGGCTGCCGAACGGCAATCCGTTCGACGAACTGCTACACATTCAGCCCGGCCGGCACTACGGCTTTCCGCCTCGGCACCCGCGGTATTTGCCCGGCGTGATCGACGAACCGAGCGTCTTCGATTACGGCCCGCAACATCAATCAACGTGCGGCCTGGTCTTCAACGAACCATGCGACGTGGGGAAGGTTCCCAACCTGCCAACGAGCGGTCGGCAGGTTGGAAGCCTGCCCCACAAGGCTCGCACGGCGTTCGGCCCGGCGTGGTGGGCGGGCGACGCACTCGTGTGCGGTGAATCGCGCGGCAAGATATTTCGCACGAAGCTGACCAAAACCGGCGCGGGCTATGTCGCGATGAACCAGACGATCGCGTGCCACGTCGGCTACACGCTCGCGCTCAAGGACGGCCGCGTGCTTTCCGGCGTGCTCGTCGAGTCGGCCGGCGAGACGGTCGTGCTGGGCGACCCGACGGGTAAGGAAATCGCCATTGCGAAATCGGCGATCGAGGAGTTGAAGCCGTCTCCGCTTTCCGCGATGCCCGCGGACATCGGCAAGAAGCTCGATGCCGCCGCGGTCCGCGACCTCATCACGTTTCTGATGACCGACCCGCTCGAACCGACCAAGTTCACGCGTCGCGATGTTCCGCCGCCGCGTCGCCGTGCGGATATCGAGCCGCTGCTGAAGGACACCCCGCCGTCGACCGGTGCGAACCGGCCGCTGCACGTCGCGCTGGTCGCCGGACCGAAAGACCACGGGCCGGACGAGCACGATTACCCAATGTGGCAAAGTCGTTGGTCGCGGCTGCTGCGCCTCGCCGACCACGTGACGGTCAGCGAGTCGAGCGGCTGGCCGACTGGCGACCAGTTTGCGAAGGCCGACGTAATCATGTTCAATTCCGCGAACCCGTCGTGGAACGCCGACAAGGCGGCCGATCTCGACCGGTTCCTCGCGCGTGGCGGTGGGCTGGTCTACATTCACTTCGCGACCAACGGCGGGTCCGCCCCCGACGCGCTCGCAGACCGCATCGGACTGGTCGCGAGCATGCGCACCACTCGCTACCGCCACGGCCCGCTCGACCTGGTGTTCGCAGACTCGAAACACCCGACCACGCGCGAGTTCGATCGCGCGCACGGACTCGAACGAGTCCACTTCGTCGATGAGAGTTACTGGAACATGACGGGCGACTCGGCGCGATCGAAGAAGACGAGCCGCGGCCGCTTCTCTGGGCGCGTGAGCACGGTGGCGGCCGCATCTTCGTCTCGATCCTCGGCCACTACACCTGGACCTACGACGACCCGCTCTTTCGCATCCTCCTGCTCCGCGGCCTCTGCTGGACCGCCCGCGAACCGGCCGACCGGCTCCTCGAACTGGCGACGATCGGCACCCGCATCGAAAACTGAGTATCGGTTAGGCAGACTCAAGCTGGGTCGCTGCACGGATCGCCCCAGGGCATTCGCGCATGAGTGTGGATCCACGAGCTTCGGACGAGTATCGCCGGTGTATCTGCCGGGCGATTGTTCATCGCACGGAACTCCCCACTGGTGAAGGACGCCGACATGGTACAGCCGGAGACTCGCGGATTCCAACAGCGATCGTGCAATGGCTGTTCAGCGACTGCAGCAGCAGTTGTGCGGCAATGGCCCAGCGGCGTATTCTGCCGCCATGCCGAACCGGGGGTCTCGACAATGACCAGCGTCGGCGGCGGGCATGCCGTCCACCGTGCGGAGGATGCGTCTACTCGCCGCGTCGCGTGGGGCCTGTTTGCGACGCTGGCGTGCCTGTACCTGATGCTGGCTCGCGGCCGGATCACCAGTGTCGATGAATGGCACGTCTACGGCACCGCCGAGTCGCTGGCCGAATCGGCTTCGATGCGATTGCAAGTGCCCGGCCTCGACAGGCGGTATTCGCGATACAGCGTGCTGCCGTCGCTGTGGGGCGTTCCGTTCTACGTCGTCGGCGACCTGTTGGCCGGGCGCGGCGGACTTGCCGGCGCGACGCAGAGCACGGCGCAAGCCGGCTCGCCCGACCCGCCGCTCGACGTGCGTCACACCGCCGTGTGCATGTCCACGGCGTTCGTCACGGCAGCAACGGCTGTCGTGCTGTTCGCCGGTTTGGTTCGGTTGGGCATCGGCACGGCCGCCGCGCTCGGCACGGCGATCGTCTTCGGCGTGGGCACGCTCGCGCTGCCGTACTCATCGAGCCTCTACGGCCAGCCGATGACCGCGCTGGCGCTTGTCTGCGTCGTCATGGCATCGGCCACGGGCGCGGCGGCACGCGCGGGAGTGTCGTTTGCGTTCCTGCTGGGCGTGCGTCTTGAGCTCGTCGTGTTGCTGCCGCTGCTCGTGCTGCACGCACGACGTTTTCTTGAGCGGCCGGGGCGGAACATCCAGTGGCTGTGTGCAGGCGCGGCGGCGGGGATTGGCTTCAACGTCATGGTGAACTGGCTGCGCGGCGATCATTGGCTGCTAGGCGACTACGGCGACGAAGGGTTCACGACGCCGCTCTGGATCGGCCTCGCCGGTTTGCTGGTCGCGCCCGGCAAGGGGCTGGCGTGGTTCGCGCCGGCGGCGCTGGCCGGCGTCGCACTGTTGCCGCGGCTGATGCGCAAGGACGCGGCCACCGGATTTCTCGTGGCGGGCGTTACGGCCACACTGACGGTGCTCGCGGCCTGTTGGTGGACGTGGCACGGCGGCTGGAGTTGGGGTCCGCGCCTGCTCGTGCCGATCATGCCGCTGATGGTGATGCCGCTCGCGTGGGCTTTCCACGATTGGGCCGACGAGCCGCCGGGGCAACGAGTCGCGATCGTCCTCATCCTCGCGGCGAGCGTGGCCATTCAACTGGTCGGGGCGATCGCGGACCCGACGGGCGATCGCTCGGCGATCTGGCCGATCGTCGGCGGCAACGAGAATGAGGCGATCTACGTGCCGCAGACCGGGCCGTGGGGCGTCGAAACGGAAGCACGCTGTGACTTGCTCGTGTGCCGCGCGTGGCGGGCCGCGCCGATGCATCGAGTCATGCTCGCCGCACTGTGGTCCAGTCTGGCGCTCGGCTGCCTCGCGGCATCGTGGTGGACGGTCCGAGCGGCGCGACTGGCGGTGAACGACTTCCGACGAATCATCCCGCGCGCGACCCCGGTTCAGTTTCTTTGCCTCGCGGCGGCGTTGTGCATGGCCACGTCGCCCAGGTGGATCATTCGGTTGGCGACCTGGCCGAGCGACCGACGGTACACCACGTCAGATGTCCACGTCCCCGCGCAGTTTCACGGTCTCGCCGGCGACGCAACCCTACACCGCCTGTCGGGCACACTCTACGCGCCGCTCAAGGGTGAATACACCTTCTTGCAACACGGTCCCTTCGGACCGCCCGCAACCGAGTTTGTTCTGGACGGTCAGCCGCTCTTTGCAAGCCACAACGGCCGCGTCGGCGTACGGGTCCTGGCGATCGACGCCGGATTCCACAGCCTGGACGTACGATCGGCCGCGCCCGGCCGATTCAACTCACTCTATTGGACCACGCCCGGCAACGCCCACTACAAAGAGCGTGTGCCGCGCGAATACCTGACGAGCCGCCCTGCGAATGGGCGCGAGCGGCTCGCGATCGCCGTGACGCGCTGGCAGTGGCTGGTGTGGGCGGCCATCGCCGTGATCTTGCTGAGCGCCTTCGTCGGCGGCCGGCGCTAAATGGCTTTGCGTGATTCTGGGAGTCCGCAGGGACAGTAGCCCGACGCGCCAGCGAGGGACCGGGCCTGATTTCTTGTGATTTCGCCATGTGCTCCCTCGCTGGCGCGTCGGGCTACTGTCCCAGAATCGTGCAAGGCTATTTAGTTCCATCGGAACCACGACAGGGCGAGCGCGAATGTCACAACCGCGTAGCCCGCGAGGATTGCGAGTTCCGGGCCCTGGCTCGTAAGCGCCGCGCCGTCCGACATCACAGAGCGTAGCGCATCGTTGAGCGCGGTGAGCGGCAGCGCCTTGATGAACGGCTGAGCCGCCGCGGGGAATCGCTCGGCGGAAAAGAAAATGCCCGACAGCAACCACATCGGCAACATGATCAGGTTCATCAGTCCCGAGACCGCTTCGAGCGTCTTCGCGCGGCTTGCGACCAGCAGGCCGACGCCGGAAAACGTAACGGCGCCGAGCACGACCAGCCCGACGACGGCCAGGTAGCTGCCGTGATTCACCACGCCGAACGCGATGCGAGCGAACACGAGCAGCACGAGAATCTCGGGGATCATGAACAACATGCGGCTCACCATCAGGCCGGCCAGGAAATGTCCTTTGCGCATCGGTGTGGCCAGGAACCGCTTGAGCAGCTTGCGGATTCTCATGTCCACGGTGACGAACCCGATTCCCCAGAGGCCGCCGCCCATCAGGTTCATGCCCAACAGGCCGGGGATGAGAAAGTCGATGTATCGCGCGCCGGGCTCGTTGAATTCGGTGTCGTCGACGTGGGCTGGGTCGGTGCGGCCGGCCGCTCGCTGCAGCACGTCGTCGACCTCGCGGCGAGCCAGCACGCTGTCGGGCCGCGTCGGGTCGTAGATGTACTCGTAGCGAGGCTCGGTCGATCCGCGTGCAACCACGACGATCGCCGTCTTGCCGGTTCGCAGCCGCGCCCGGCACGTCGACTCGTCGTTGCGCTCGACGACGAACTTATCGCCGCGACGCAGCGCCTCGGCCGCTCGGTCCGCGCCGTCGGCCGACTGCACGTCGACCGTGATGCGCTCGACCGGCCGATTGCGAAACGCGACGCCCAGCCCGACGGTCATGAGCAACGGGAACACAAACACCCAGAAGACCGCCTCAGGCTCACGATAGAACTCGCGGTGCCGGGCCAGGACGATCTGAATCAGCGGGTGGTCGCGCAGCATCGGATCAATCCTCGTCCGCCTCGCGCAGGTGACGTCCGGTCAGCGTGACGAATACGTCTTCGAGACTCGCGTGGCGCGTGGTCAGACTGGCGAGTTCGTGGCCGAGCGAGCTGAGTTGTCCGAGCAGCGCGGGCAGCGCGACGTGCGGCTCCGACACGGCCAGGCGCGTCAACTCGCCCTCCTGATGCACCGACCGCACCGCCGGCAGACTAGCCAGCGCCGTGGGATCGGATGCGGATCGGCCGTTGCCGGCCAGCGAGAATTCGATGACATGTTCGCCGCCCAGGCCGGCGATCAGTTCGTGCGGCCGGCCCAGCGCGATCACCTTGCCGTGATCGACGATCGCCACGCGGTCGCAGAGTCGCTCGGCCTCGTCCATGTAGTGCGTGGTCAGCAACACGGTGCGGCCTAGACTGCGGAACCGGCGGATGATCTCCCACAACTGGCGGCGCGACTGAGGGTCGAGGCCGGTCGTCGGCTCGTCGAGAAAGAGCAACTCCGGGTCGCCGACCAACGCACACGCGACGGCGAGACGCTGCCGTTGGCCGCCGGAGAGTTTTTTCACCCACGTGTCGGCCTTTTCTTCGAGCGACACGCGGGCGATCGCCTCATCGGGCGTGATGCCGCTGCGGTAGAAGCTGCGAAACAGCGTGAGTGTCTCGCGCACCGTCAGCTTTTCCGACAGCCGAGTCTCTTGCAGCGAGATGCCGATGCGTTGCTTGATCTCGTCGTCGCGCTCGCCCCAGCGCAGGCCGAGCACGCGGACGTCGCCCGCCGTCGCGTCGAGCAACCCTTCGAGAATCTCAATCGTCGTGGTCTTGCCTGCGCCGTTTGGGCCAAGCAGCCCGAAACACTCGCCCACCTGCACTTCGAGATCAAGCCCCTTGACGGCCTCGACCGGCGGCTTGCCGGGATACTGCTTGACCAGCCCGGCACATGAGATCGCGTGCTCCATGCCGGCCATTCTATGTTCCCGCGTTCGCCGTCGCGACCCGAACCGGCGGTCTTGGTTGTGATGTGTGGGAGAACAAGCTGGAGAAAAAACCACAAAGCGCACGAAGTACACAACGGGCGGAGGCGGATACTTCGCGTTCGGACCTGTCACCTTCCCTTCGGCTGGGATCTGCTCCGTCTTCCATCTCTTCTTTGTGCCCTTTGTGCCCTTTGTGGTTGATCCTCTTCGATCAGCCGCGGATGGCCTTGGCGAGCTTCGCCAGCTTGATGAAGTCTTGGCGATAGCCTTCCTTGTCGGCGCCACGGGCGGCTTCGGCCATCGAGATCACGGCGTCGATAGTCGCGGATCCACGATAGGCCGAGTCGCGCAGGATCATGCCGAAGGCCGCCACCGACGACGCAAACTGAAAGTCGGCGGACGTTTCGCTAAAACTGCGGCCTTCGTCCACCAGCGGCAGCTCCAAGCGATCACTCGAATCGCTTTCCGGACTCTTGAACCGAAGCTTCACCGTCAGAAGTTCGTCGCTGGATCGCGTGTCGGCCGGCGGCGTCGACTGCTGATACTTGAGCGGGTCGATACGCGAAACCGGTACGGACTTGCCCGCGGGCACGATCTCGTAGAGCGCCGTCACCGTGTGCCCCGCGCCGATCTCGCCCGCGTCTTTCCGATCGTCGTTGAAGTCCTCGGCGCGAAGCAGCCGGTTCTCGTAGCCGACCAGGCGATAGGCCGCCACCCGCGCCGGGTTGAACTCGACCTGTATCTTCACGTCCTTGGCGATCGTCACCAGCGTGCCGCCCATCTGTTCGACCAGCACCTTGCGCGCCTCGTCGAGCGTGTCGATGTAGGCGTAGTTGCCGTTGCCGCGGTCGGCGAGTTTCTCCATGGTCGAGTCCTTGAGGTTGCCCATGCCGAATCCGAGCACACTCAAGAAGACGCCGGTCTTGGCCCGCTCTTCGATCAGCCGCGTCAGGTCGCCCTGGTTCGTCACGCCGACGTTGAAGTCGCCGTCGGTCGCCAAAATCACGCGGTTCGTGCCGCCGGGAATGAAGTGAGCGGCGGCGGTGTCGTAGGCCAACTGAATGCCCGCCCCGCCGTTCGTCGAGCCGCCCGCCTGCAACCGATCGAGCGCGGCCAAGATCGTGTCCTTGCTGTCGCACGTGGTCGAAGGCAGCACCAGTCCGGTCGCGCTGGCGTAGACGACGATCGCCACTCGGTCATTCTCGTTCAATCGGCCTACGAGCATCTTCAGGGCCGACTTGAGCATCGGCAGCTTGTTCGGCGGCTGCATCGATCCGGACACGTCGATGAGGAACACCAGGTTGCTCGGTGGCCGCTGGTCGTCGGCGATCTCCTTGCCTTTGAGGCCGATCCGGACCAGTCGATGTTCATCGTTCCACGGACAGCCGCCCGCCTCGACCAACACCGAAAACGGCGAACCATCGTCGGGCGCCGGATAGTCGTACGTGAAGTAGTTGATCAGCTCCTCGATTCGCACGGCGTCCCTCGGCGGCAGAGTCCCCTGGTTCAAGAACCGCCGCACGTTGGCGTACGATGCCGTGTCGACGTCGATGGAGAAGGTGGAGAGTGGGTTTTGAGTCGCGGCCAGGAACGGGTTGTCGTCGATGCGGTCGTACGCCTCGGTGTTGAAGTCCGGCGGCTGCAGTTCCTCGCCCGCCGCCGGGGCGCGCATCATGCCAGCCGAATCAACCGGACTGGCCGCCGGAGCATGGCTCAGGCCCCCCACGTTGCGACCGTGTTCGGCACAGCCAATCATCAACATCGCGACAAACACGCTGGACGATGACAACGCGCGCATGGCGGCCCTCCAGAAATGAGTTGGCGGAACGAGCCGACGACCTGACGTGGTCGGACTCGATGACAAGCTTCTGCTGATTAGGATGCGCCGCACGGCCAGGTTATTCCCCAGCCGCGAAGCGGCGCGAGTCGATATCAAGTGCAGGCCCCTGGAAACCAATCTCGCTGACATCAGTCGTCTGGCCAATGGTCGTTTGCCGCGGTTAAATGGTGCTGACCCACCGGACACGCGACTGGCGTATGGGGCGTTCCCCAGCCCCCAATTGACGGGAGGCCACACCCAAGAGGCGCTGATGCGACTGGCAACCGCTTTACTTACTCTGATATGCGCGTTGGCGGCGTTTGGTGACGAACCCGCGCCGGGGCGGCCGGACGCGCTGACCGCCGCCCAACCCGATTGGTGGTCGCTCAGGCCGATCGCCATCGCGAGTCCACCGTCCGTCGCGCGAGACGCCGATGCGACCAAGCCAAAGGCGCTCGGCGACTCGTGGCCGCGCACGCCGGTCGATGCGTTCGTCTTGGCCAAGCTGCACGAGCACGGGCTTGCGCCGGCTGACGAGGCCGACCGACGCACGCTCGTTCGCCGCGTCTTCTTCGATCTCACGGGCTTACCGCCGTCGCCGGATGACGTCCGCGAGTTCCTGAACGACCCGGCCCCCGACGCTTATGAACGACTGGTCGATCGACTACTCGCCAGCCCGCGCTACGGCGAGCGCTGGGCGCGACACTGGATGGACGTGGTACACTTCGGCGAATCGCATGGATTCGAAAACGACAGCCTGCGCGAGAACGCCTGGCCCTATCGCGACTACCTGATCAGCGCCTTCAACCGCGACGTGCCGTACGCCCGGTTCATCCAAGAGCAACTCGCCGCCGACGTCTTCTACCACGACGAACAATCGCTGACGCCCGCACTCGGTTTCATCGCCGCCGGACCGTGGGACCGCAGCTCGCTGCAGGAAATCCAGGCCGAGAGCATCGACCGTCAGATCGCCTATTACGTCGATCGCGACGACATGGTCGCCACGGCCATGGCCACGTTCACCAGCCTGACCGTGCAGTGCGCTCGCTGCCACGACCACAAGTTCGATCCGATCACGCAGCGCGATTACTACGGCCTTCAGGCCGTGTTCGCCGGCATCGGCCGGGCCGATCGCCGATACGACCCCGACCCGGCCGTCCGCGCCGAGCGAAAGGCACTGAACGACCGATTGGCCGCGCTCGAACGACGCGACCAAGCGATGATCGAGATGTTGCGGCGGCCCGAAGTTCAGGCGGATGTGCTGCGCTGGGAAGAGGCCATGCAGACTGGCGCCGTTCGTTGGACGATTCTGCAACCGGCCAGCGTCCAGTCGGTTGGCGGAGCCATGCTCGTTCCGCAGCCCGACAGTTCAGTGTTGTCGACGGGGCCGCGCCCCGAGAAGGACACGTACACGATCGCCGCCGACGTGCGACTGCCGCGAATCACCGCGGTGCGCATCGAAGTGCTGACCGACGAGAGCCTGTCGAAGCAAGGTCCTGGCCGACAGGACAACGGCAACCTGCATCTCAGCGAGTTCAAGCTCACAGCCTCCGCCACGGGCAGCGCTGCGGAAGTCGCCGGCCGCCCGATCGCACTTCAGAGCCCGACCGCCGACTTCAATCAGGACGGCTGGCGTATTGAACACGCGCTCGACGGGAACCCGGCCACGGCCTGGGGCATCTATCCGAAGGTCGGCGAGTCGCACCAGGCCGTGTTTGAACTCAAGGAGGATCTCGCCGCGGCCGACGGCGTGCGCCTGATATTCGTACTCGAACAACTTCACGGCGGCGGCCACTTGATCGGTCGCATCCGGCTCGCTGCAACTGACGCACCGCGGCCGGTGGCGGCGACGCCGCTGAGCGAATCACTGGTGCGCACGCTGGCCACGCCGTTTCCCGCGCGAACCAAGTCCGAGCAGCTTGAACTCGCAGCATTCGTGACGAAGGAGAAACTCCAGCGGCAACTGAGCGCGCTGCCGAAGCTAAGCGTCGTGTTTGCCGGCGCGGCCGAGTTCGAGCCTGTCGGCGGTCATCGGCCGCTGGGCGAGCCGCGGCCTGTTCATGTGCTCAAGCGAGGCGACATCCACCAGCCGCTGGAGTTAGCCGCGCCGGGCGCTCTGGAATGCGTGTCGGAGCTGCGCGGTCGCTTCGCGCTAACCAACCCTCAAGACGAAGCGGCCCGCCGCGCGGCGCTGGCCGAATGGATCAGCGACCCGCACAATCCGCTCACGTGGCGATCGATCGTGAACCGCGTCTGGCACTACCACTTCGGCCGCGGCATCGTGGCCACGCCCAACGATTTCGGCCGCATGGGCGCGGCGCCGACTCACGGCGAACTGCTCGACTGGCTCGCGGCCAGCTTTCGCGATCGCGGCGGATCGCTCAAGCAACTGCATCGGCTGATCGTCACCAGCGCCGTGTATCGCCAGAGTTCGGCGGCCAGTCACCAACCGTCCGATTCCGACAACCGCTACCTCTGGCGCATGAATCGCTCGCGGCTGGACGCCGAGTCGCTGCGCGACGCGGTGCTGTTCGTCGCCGGCCGGTTGGATCTCGCGATGGGCGGCCCGTCGGTGCGGCAGTTCAATCAGAGCGGCGGGACGGGCGTGACGCCGAAGCTGGACTACGCCGGCTTCGACTGGGACTCGCCCGGCGCCGGCCGCCGCAGCGTCTATCGTTACCTGTTCCGCTCGATTCCCGACCCGTTCATGGACTCGTTCGATTGCGCCGACCCGCAGCAGCTTACCGCGGTGCGCAACGTGTCGATCACGCCGCTTCAGGCGCTGGCCCTCTTGAACAACGAATTCACGTTGCGACACAGCCGGCACTTCGCTGAACAAGTGCGAAGCACGAGCGCGGACCTGGACCGGCAGATTGCGGCGGCCTACGAACTGGCGCTGGCCCGACCGCCGAGCGCAGATGAGCTAACCGAATTGCGGCCGTACGTCACGAGGCACGGACTGGCCAACCTGTGCCGGCTGATCCTGAACAGCAACGAGTTTCTCTTTGTAGAGTGATTCGCGCATGACCAGAACCTCCTATGCCGCCACGCCGACCGGGCGTCGCGAATTCCTCTGGCAGTTCGGCGGCGGCTTGGGCGGCATCGCCTTGGCTGCGCTGCTGCAGCGCGAGGGACTGCTCGCAGACGATTCGGCCGCGCGGCCCCGCGCGGACAATTCGCCGCTTGGCCTGCCGCAGCATCCGCCGCGGGTGCGCCGCGTCATTCAATTGTTCATGAATGGCGGCACGAGTCAGATGGACACGTTCGACTACAAGCCGCAACTGGAAAAGCGGCACGGTGAGAAGGTGGACTTCGGCATCAAGGCCGCCGCGACCAGCACGCCCGGTGCGATCATGAAGTGCCCGTTCACCTGGAAGCAGTACGGTCAGTGCGGCCGCTGGGTCAGCAGCGTGTTTCCGCACCTGGCCGAGTGCGTCGACGAGATGGCGTTCCTGATGGCGATGGCCTCAAAGAGCAATGTACACGGCCTGGCCAGCCTGATGATGAACACCGGGTTCCTCGTGCCCGGCTTTCCGTGCCTCGGTGCGTGGATGAGTTATGGCCTCGGGCGCCTGACCGACAACCTTCCCACATTCGTCGTGCTGCCAGACGCGCGCGGGCTGCCGTACAACGGCAAGGCCAACTTCGCATCGGGCTTCCTGCCGCTCAAACATCAGGGGACGATCATCAACGTTGGGTCGCCGGTGCCGATCGCCGACATGGCGCCCGGCAAGTCGGGCGACTTCGTGACGCGCGACAGCGATCGCGACACGCTGGAACTGCTGGCGCGATTGAACCGGCGGCACGCGGCCGAGCGGCCCGACGACTCGCGACTCGAGTCGCGCATCGAAGCCTACGAGCTCGCCGCACGAATGCAACTCGGCGCACCCGAGGCGCTCGACGTTCGCGGCGAGACCGACGCGACGAAAAAACTCTATGGACTCGACGACCAGGCGACCGAGGACTTCGGGCGCCGCTGCCTGATCGCACGCCGGCTGATTGAACGGGGCGTGCGCTTCGTGCAGGTTTGGAGCGGCATGGACGGCGCCGGTGGCAATTGGGACAACCACAGCAACATCCACACCGAGCTGCCGTTCATCGCCGGCACCGTGGACAAACCGATCGCCGGCCTGGTTCGCGATCTGCGCTCGCGCGGCATGTTTGAGGACACGCTGCTCGTCTGGAGCACCGAGTTCGGCCGCATGCCGTTCACTCAGGGCGCCACAGGCCGCGACCACAACGGCGGCACGTTCGTCGGCTGGCTCGCCGGGGCCGGCATCCGCGGCGGCTCATCGTACGGCATGAGCGATGAGTACAGCTACCGAGCCGTCGACGGCGTCGCCTATTGCTACGACCTACACGCCACGATCTTGCACCTGCTCGGGATAGATCACGAGAGACTCACAGTCCGTCACAACGGCATCGACCGGCGCCTGACCGATGTGCACGGCCGCGTGATCCACGACGTGTTGGCGTAGCAAACCGGTGCGAGCTTGGGGAGTGGCGACCTGCTAGGCCTCAAACAAGCGAGGATTGTTCGGCCAATTCAAATCGACGACGATCATCGTGGCCGAGCGAAGTTTTGGAGTGCGGTGGCTTGACACCGCTTTGGATCGATCCGCGCGGAAGGCTCAGGCAATCCAAAGCGGTGTCAAGCCGCCGCACTCCAAAGTTCGCTTGTTTGAGGGCTAGGCCGCCTCGGTTTCGGTGGCCGGAGGTGGTTCCGAAGTATCGCGATCGACGGCCGCGGCGCTGATCTCGCCTTGCTCGCCGACGTCCTCGAACCGGACCGAGACCCGCTTCGAGACGCCCGACTCTTGCATGGTCACGCCATACAAGACGTCCGCGCACGTCATGCTGCGTTTCGAGTGCGTGATCATGATGAATTGGGCGTCGCGACTGAAATCGCGCAGCAACGTGGCGTAGCGGTCGATGTTGGCTTCGTCGAGCGCGGCGTCGACCTCGTCCAGAACGCAGAATGGCGTCGGCTTCGACCGGAACACCGCCATCAGCAGCGCTACGGTGGTCAAAGTTTTCTCGCCGCCCGAGAGCAGCGAAAGCGACCGCAGTTCCTTGCCGGGCGGGCGGGCGACGATCTCGATGCCGCTTTCCAAGACATCGGTTTCATTCTCGAGCAGAATGTCGGCGCGGCCGCCGCCGAACAGCTTGCGGAACAACTCGCCGAAATGACCGCGCACCGCGTCGAGCGTTTCCATGAACATCCGCTGGCTGTCCTGGTTGATCTTGCGGATGATCTCATCGAGCGTGGCCTTGCTCTGGTTCAGGTCGTTGAGCTGAGCCCGCAACGTAGTCGCCCGCGTCTCGAGCTCCTCCAACTCGGCGAGCGCCTCCATGTTCACGTTTCCCAGGCCGGCGATCTTGCGACGCAGCTCTTGCACCTCGTGTTGCACTGCGTCGCGGTCGAGCGTCGCTTCGGGCGTGTAGCCTTCGTACCGCTCGGTCAGGTCCAGCTCATAGTCCTCGCGAATGCGGTCTACGAGCGACGTAAGCTGGCGCCGCATGTCGGCGGCCTCGAGTTCGCGCTGGTGCAACTCCGACTGCAACTCTTGCAGAGTCTCGCGTGCCGATTGGCTCTCGCTCGCCAGCGACTGGCGCTGGCTGCGCAGGCCTTCGCGGCGATCGGCCAGCACGGCGACCTCGCGAGTGATCCGGTCCTTGGTCAAATACAATGTCGCCAATTGACTGGATGCGGCCAGAATCTCACGCTGGCACGCCCGCTCTTGTTGAGCCGCCGCGTCCATTTGCTCGCGGGTCTCGCGTTGCACGCGCAGCCGCTCGTCGAGTTCGGCTCGCAGCGACCCGAGCCGCTGGCGCAACCCGGCGAGTTGCCCATCGGCCTTGGCCAGTTCGATCCTCGCCGCCGTGAGTTCCTGGTCGCGTGCGTCAAGCTCGGCCTGCGCCTCATGGACGTCGGCCTCCTGCCGGCGAATGAGCTGTTCGATTTCGCGGGCCGCTTGTTCGTTCTCGGCCAGACGATGCTGCACGGCCGTGCGGTCGGCAGCCAGGCGGGCGAGGTCCGAGTCGATCGCGGCCATCTCGCTGCGATTGACGGCGTTTTCCTGTTCCAGGCTGGCGAGCTGTTGGCGGCGTTGGGCAAGCACGTGACGCAGTTCGGCGAGCCGATCGCCGGCCGCCGTCACGCGCGTCCGGCACACGTCCTCGTCCTGTTCCAACCGATCCAGTCGTTCGACGAGCTGAGTCAGTTCTCGCTCGTGGTGTGCGACTTGTTGTTCGAGCGCGCCTTCTTGTTCGCGAAGTAAACGCAGTTCGCTCTTGCGCGAGACCAGTCCCGCGGCCGTATCGGTGTCGCCCGTGGTGATGGTGCCGTCCGGCTCGACGAGGTCGCCGGCCGCCGTGACCAGTCGTGCGTCCGGCCCGACCTGGCCGGCCAGCTCCAGCGCCGTCGCCAGGTCGCGAACTACGTATGTGTTGCCTAGCAGATGAGCTGCAAGCGCCGTCAGGTCGGGCGAGGTCCGGACGAGCGCATCCGCCCGCGCGATGATTGCAGGACTCGCGGCTGGGCGCTCGGGGCTGGGGGTCGGTCCGGGGCCTGGGACCGCCCGCAGCCGATCGAGCGGCAGGAAGCTGACGGGTCCGGCGAGTCGATTCGCGAGTTGGCCGATGAGTTCGACCACACCGGCCTGGCGACGGACGACGATATGTTGCGTGCGATCGCCCAGTGCTCGCTCGATGCACGCAGCGTTCTCAATGTCGACTTCGATCAGATCGGCGACGATGCCGACCACGTTGGCGGCGAACTGGGGCAGGCCAAGCACCCGCTGCACCGCCGAGGCGACGCCTTCCTTGCGTC
This sequence comes from Planctomycetia bacterium, assembly GCA_036758585.1. GTDB lineage: Bacteria > Planctomycetota > Planctomycetia > JALXBF01 > JBGPMX01 > DAIOWH01. Next base: position 12,117 of record DAIOWH010000020.1, on the reverse strand, counting down.
GATCGAGGTTGTCGAGTACCTCGATCCGGGCCGCCACGCCGCTGCGCTGTTCGCGCAGCTTGGCGATCCGCTCGGTCGCGCTGTGCACGGCGACCCGGGCCGCATCGATCTCGTCGGCGATCGTCGCCAGTTGTGTACGTGAGTTGTCTTGTTCGCGCTGGCTCACGGCCAACTCGTCGGCCATTGCGGCTACTTGAGCGGTGATCTCGGCGATCGGCCCGGCCGCGGCGTTGCACCGCCCGACCAGCCGTTGCCGCTGGGCCAGCAGGGTTTTTTCCTGGCTGTCGACTGCCGTCAGTTCGTTCTGGAGGCGGCCGGCGGCATGCATGGATTCCATGACGTCGCTCTTGAGCTGCTCGACGCGATCGTGCCGCGCGTCGATATCGGCGCGCAGTTGCTCGACTGCCGCGGACTCGGCGTCGACGGCCGCGCGGCTCTCGCGGCAACGGGCCTCAAACCGGTCGGCCTCGCCCCCGATGCGGCCGACTTGCTTTTCAAGATCGGCGACCTTCGCAAAGAATTCGGTCCACTGCGTGCGGAACCGTTCGATCTGCGTGGCCAAGTCGCGCCCGTGGGCTCGCTGGTAGGCGGTCTGACTCTCGAGCCGAGCGATGCCCTGCCGGCAGTCGGTGAGCGTGCTTTCGAGCGTGCGAATCTGCGCGTCGAGTTCCTCGGCAAGCGACTGCACCTGGACAAGCTTGGCGTCGATCGAGTCGCAGCGCGTCGAGTGAGTGATCACGTCTTGCGACAATCCGTCGGTCCGTTGTTCGACGTCGCGGAGCTGGCCGGTGAGCGTGTGGTAGTCGGCCAGGCCGACGGTGAGCCTCAACTCGCGCAGCCGCTCGGAGTGTTCCTTGTATCGTCGGGCCTTGGCGGCCTGCAGCTTGACGCTGCGAAGCTGCTTCTCGACCTCCTCGATGATGTCGTGTACGCGCAGCAGGTTCTGGTCGACGTGCTCCAGCTTGCGAAGCGCTTCGAGTTTGCGGGCCTTGAACTTGCTGACTCCGGCAGCCTCTTCAAACAGGCCGCGTCGTTCCTTGGTCGAGGCCGCGAGCAGCACGTCGACCTTGCCCTGCTCGATGACGCTGTACGCCTCGGTGCCGGCGCCAGTGCCCATGAACATGTCGCGAAAGTCGCGCAGCCGGGCGGGGTTCTTGTTGATCAGATACTCGCTCTCGCCGGTTCGATAGACGCGGCGAGTGAATTGGACCTCGTCGGCGTCGAGTGGCAGCAGGCGACGGGCGTTGTCGAAGACCACGGTCGCTTCGGCGAGGCCCAGGCTGCGGCGAGTAGCCGAGCCGTTGAAGATCACGTCGGCCATTTCCTTGCCGCGCAGGCTCTTGGCCGACTGTTCGCCGAGCACCCACTTGATCGCGTCGACCACGTTGGACTTGCCCGACCCGTTCGGCCCGACGATGCACGTGATGCCCGGCCCGAACTCGAACGCCGTCTTGTCTGCAAAGCTCTTGAAACCCAGCATTTCCAGACGTTTCAGCATAGGCCGGGAGTATAGCCAGGAAGGCGAAATGGCTGAAGGGCAGAGGGTTAAGTGCTAGTGGTCAAGGATCAGACTGGTCCCGACTGGTCCCGACCGGTCCCGACTGGTCCGACTGGTCCGACAATTGGCCATTGCCGCGGTCGATTTCAATTCGCCGAGCGTCGAAAGATGCGGTCCATCAGCGACGGCTTGGCGGGCTTGTTCAGGTCGTCGGCGTCGTTGTCGACCTTGAGCGCCGTGGCATCTGAGTCCGCCATGCGGTCCTTGTCGCGCGGCTTCTTGTTGTCGAACCAGCGGAACAAGTTCGGCATCGAGACGTCCTGAGGCTTTTCATCTGCGCCGTACAGTCGGTTCAGGCGTGTGGCTAGCCGCGTCGGGTCGGGCAGCGCGTCGAGTTCGAGTCGGCCGGGCAAGTTGTGATGGGTGTCGGCGTTCACCATGAGACCGACTACGTCGGGATAGGTGGCGCCCATGTCGACGACTTCGCGGATGACGTCGGCGAGTTCCAGCCCGCAGGTTTTTCGGCGGGTCGGGCGGCCCGGGTCGAAGCGACTGATTTGCACCTCGGCCGAGTTGCGACCGGCGCTGAGCACGATCGAGTTGCCGACCTTGAGAAAGAGCGGCGTCTCGAGCTTGAGCCGCTGGCCGAACAGCACGATCTCGGCGCGCTCGCGGCTCGATACGTGGACGAACGGCCGGCCGGTCGAGGCGACCTGGTTGAGGCGAAACTGGTCGTCCACGACGATGCCCGGAATCGCCGGATCATTGGGTTCCAACACTTGCAAAGCGCGAAACGCACCGTAGCGCAGGTCGAAGCTGTCGCTGTTGCGGATCAGTTCTGTGAGCCGCGTGCGCGACACCGGCTCATCGAGCGAACCGAGCGCAGTCAGTGCGTGCGCGCGATACTCCGGAATGTCACGAGCCGCCTCGTCCAGCGCGGCTGCGGCAATCGGCTCGTCGAGGTAGGCCAGCGATTCGGCGGCGAAGAACCGCACGTCGGGGTCGGAGCTATCGAGACCCTTCTTGAGCGTGTTGATCGCGCGGATGCCGATGCCTTCGAGTCTGATCGCGGCGCTGCGAGCGGTCTTGGGGTCCAGCAACTCCTCGCCCCACCACCGCATTCGTTCGGCCTCGTCGTTTGGCGTCTGGCTGACCGGCATGTTGCGGACGACCTCGAGGTAACGCGGGATGTTCTGTCGGTAGCGGGAGGGGATCTTGACCGCGATGAGGTTGTTGTTTTTCGCTTCGGCGAGTTGCTTGCCGTCGCGGTTGCGGCCGGGGAACCGCTCGTTGATGCGTGCGGCGACGAGAATGGTCCAGCGCGCCGTGCGGTCGCCTTCGGTGATGAGCGCGAACTCGCGGTCGTCGTGAGCGATGCCGCCGCCGAGGATGCGGCCGCGGCGCAGTTCGGCCGGGTTGGTGCTCGCGTGATCGAGGCCGGCGCTGACCAGCACGGGGCCTTCGGCCCGTCCACGCACGTGTCCGGCGATCGGGCCGACGCCGCGCAGCGATTGGACCTCGGTAAGCCACGCTTCCAGCATCCAGCCGCCCTTCAGACTGGTCGTCGTATCGCGCGCGGGAACCTCGACTTCGATGTCGAATGTGTCGCCCAGGTGTGGGCGGCCATGCTGCCGCGACTCGGCCGTGCGGCTCTTCTTGAGATCCGATCGACACCAGCAACCCGCCGTCTTGCAGCTTCGCACGCCGGGCGGAATTCGCGCTCGGATGCGCACCAGGGCGGTGCGCGGGGAACGGAGTATCTCGTCGGGCTTGGAGATGCCCGGCCGCTTGAGCATCTCTTGCTCGAGCGCGCTGCGTTCAGGTCCCGGCGCGGGGTCGCAGCCGGTCTCATCCAGCCCGACAATGAGCCCGACCCCCTCGACCACGTACGGCTGCAGGCCGTCGACGGCCGTGACATCGCCGATCAGTCGCGGCCGGCGCCGCTTTGCCTCGTCCTTGTCTTTGTCCTTGTCTTTGTCCTTGTCTTTGTCCTTGTCGTCGTCCTTGGCCGATTTGTCCTTGGCCTGCTTGTCGTCTGCCGCCAGCGCCGCCACACCGACGCTTGCCGCGTAGACAAACGCCAACGACGCGGCAATGATCGCCAAATACAATACAAACGGACGACGTGCGCCGATCGGAGTTCGCATTTTCTCTCCCTGAACCGATCACAATCTGAATTGCGGGCGAAACGATAGGAGGATTAGCCGGTTGGGTCAAGGGAACTGTGACAGGCGGTGTATTTCCGTAGCTGCGCCTCGCTCGTTTAACCCGCAGCCGCAGGCGAGGTCGTGTTTGATCCGTGCAATTCGCACGATGCCGACCTCCCCTGCGGCTGCGGGTTAAGCGAGCGACGAATGCAATTACGGGTATGCACCCGTGACAGGCCGACGGGCGCCGGGTGCACGACGCCGCCCGCATCGCCGGGTTGATGCCGACCACACAAGTTGCGATGATAGGCCGCCGACACCATAGGGGCGCAGGACTTGTGAAAGCGTACGATCCGAAGCGAGCTGCCTGGGCGGGGTTGTTGGCAAGCGGTCTGACGATCACCTCCGGCTTGGTGATCTCACTGTTTGTGGTCATGGCCTTCTCGAATGCTCCGCGTCGCGACCTGGCGATCGTCGCCGTGGTCTTCACAGCGATCATCATGATCCCTGTCATGGCCATGCGACCGCCGAAGAACCGCGCCGAAAAGAAGCCGCCCGGCTGGTGGCGGTTCTGGCGGCGCCGCAAGCTGAGGGAGCGGGAACTCCGCATCCAGTCGTGGAAACGCAAGCGCGGCCAGGGCCACCACAAGCCGTTCGGCACCAGGGAATCGCCCCGACCATCAACCTTTGTCGCCCGGCCGCGCAAGCCGACCGAACCGTGACGGTCGCGCATCGCGAGCAAAATGCTTGAGCCGCTCGGTCGAACTAGCCCAGGAACAAGCGGCTCTCCGCCAAGTTTGGGGCGCAGGCGTCCCGCCTGCTGTTTCATCCGCGAGATGTGAGGCGGCCGCGGCGGCCACACCACAAGTTTCCCCAAAGTTGGCGGAGAGCCGAACAAGCTATCGCAAACGCCGCCGCAATCGCCGAGAATCCAACCCATGTCGGCGCCGCCGCCAGTTCCCAACGCGAGTGATACCGAACAGAACGGCAAGCTGGGCGAAGACCTCGACCGGCTCTGGGCCGAACTGCCGCGGCTCCGCGCGCTCGACGCCGGCGGCGGGCTGGTCGACCATGTCGCCGCGCTGCGGTTCCTGTTGCACGCCACACCCGATCGGCCGCTGCTGGCCGGGTTGGTCGGCGGCGCCAGTTGCGGCAAGAGCACCGTGTTCAGCAGCCTGGTCGGCCGGCGAATCAGCCAGGTTCACTACCGCCCGCACTCCAGCCTCGGGCCGGTCGTGTGGCTGCACCGGCGCTACCGACCGCTCGTGCTGCCGGAGTCGACGGCGCGGCGGTTCTTCGCCGAACTCGACGCCGAGGAAACGGCGCCGGCCGCGTCGGTCGCCGGAGCCGTCGGCAAGGTCTTTCTGGCGTTTCACGACGACGAAGCGTGGCGGCGCCTCGCGCTCGTCGACCTGCCCGACATCTCCAGTGAGAGCTCGCGGCGCGAGGGCTGGTTGGTGCGGCGATTGTTGACGTGGCTCGACCTCGTCATCTGGATGGTCGATCCGAACGACTATCTTTTTGAGGACCTATACATCGACCTGATCGACGAGGTCGCCGCGGCGGGTCAGCGTTCGATCGTGGTGGTCAACGACATCCATGGCCAGGCGACCGGCCACAGCGACGTGCTTGCCGATCGCGTCGCGCGGTTCCGGCCCGACGGCTCGTTTGTCTTGCCGCGACTGGACTGTTCGCCGCGCCAGCCGTATCCGCTGTTCCGCACCGAGCCGAGCTTCGTGCGGATGCGCGACTTTCTGCACAATCACCGATCGCCGCGTCCGCTGGCGCCGCTCACGGCGCGAGTGCGGCACGAAGTCGCCGCCGCACTGCACGCCAACGGCGAGTGGCGCCGCCTCGCCCGCGACCTGGCCGCCGCATGCGACCGACTGACCGCGCGGCATCGCAAGCGCATCCTCGCCTCGGCGCCGCTGCTGTCGGTGTTGCCTCAAGGCGCGCAGCAGGAACTCGAACACCTGCGCAGCCGATTCTCACTCTGGTATCAGGGCAAGAAACTCTATCAAACGATCAGCAGCCCGATGCGCACGTTTGGTCGCGCGGCCGTGCAAAACCTGCAGCTCAGCATCGAAGACCTCGACACCGGCCCGCTCTATCGCCACCTCGTCGGGTCGCTCAAGGAGTTCGGCGTCGACCTGCACCGTGCGTATCTCGAAAGCGGCTACGTCGAACGATTGCAACAGCACGACCCGGCCGCCGAAGTGCTCGGGTCGTTCGACCCGGAGAAGCTCGATTTCCAGTCGCGACTCGATGCCGTGGCTCGGCACTTGTTCATCGGTGCGCAGCAGCTTCTGAGCGACCCGTCACTGGTCGGCGACCGGCGGTTCCAGTTCGTCGCCGGGACGACCGGCGTAGCGATCGTCTTTTTCCTGGTCGGCTCGACGCTCGCGTTGCCGGCCGTGAGTCTGCTCATCACCAAGGGCATAGCCGCGTCGGTCGGACTGCTTGGCCCTGAACTGGCGCGGTACCTGCCGCTTGACCGAATGAGCCGGCTGGCCTGGGAGGCCCGCGACATGCTCGCCGCCGTGCTCGACGATCAGATGCGGACCATGGTTCAGTTCTACAGCGATCCGCGCGGGCGATATCTCGCGGCGGGCGACCGGCTGCTCGCGCTGCTCGAATCGGTTGCCAACGGCAAATGACGCAAGCGAAGCACGAAATGTCGAACGAAGCTCAATTGACGAAGTCGGATCGCGACGAACGCGGCGAACTCGATCACGCCGGCGCGGTCCTGACCGAAGTCTGCGCCGAGCTTGAGCGGCTTACCGACGTCGCGCCGCCGGAGTTGCACGCCGCCGACGTGGATGTGAACGCCCCGCCGCTCTTCGTCTACGGCATCCTAGGCGGCAAGGATGTCGGCAAGACCACGCTGATCAACGCACTGGCCGAGTCGCGGATCAGTCACGAGTTCGCTGGGATCGGCGAGGGCACTCACACGCCGGTCGTCTACGTTCACCACGACGACGCACCGCTCTTGCGCGATCGGCTCGGCCGAGACCCCGGATTGGAGTTTGAACTGGTCACGCACGACCGCCAGTTGCTCCGTCACGTCGCGCTGGTGGACCTGCCCGACTTCGACTCGAAACGCAACCTGCCCGACCACGCGCGCCGCGCGGCCGCGTTCAAGCCGCATCTCGACGCCTTCATCTGGGTGACGACCGTGCGCAAGATAGACCATCCCGAACTACTGCGCCAGATGAACTCGGTCGCGCCCAAGAAGGACAACTTCTACTGCGTCGTCACGTTCGCCGACGAGGTGATCCGTTCGGGCAAGGACTCGCTCGACGGACTGCGCGCGATGTGCCTCGAAAAACTGCGGCAACTCTACTTTGCCGACTTCGCCGCCGACAACCTGTTCGCGATCTGCACGTTGGACAAGGCGAGCTACGACTTTCCGTCGCTCACCAACGAACTCGTGCGCCAGCACTCGCCGCAGGAGATCGCCGATCGGCGGCGGCGCAACGCGCTGCGATCCGCGGCGGCCAACGTGGAACTCGTGCGTCGGCACTATCAGCTCAACGAGTCGCTCGCCGCGCTCGACGCGCTGATCGGCGAACTGCCCGATCGCTGCGGCGAGAACATGCCGGCCGCGTACTGGGACGTGGTCACCGAACGGGTCGGCCGGCTCGACGGCCCGTATCGCCGCATGGCCGCGCGCCTGTTCGCCCATCGCATCTGGGGCTGGCCGATCCTCAGTGCGCTGCTGTTTCCGCTCAGTGCCGTCGTCAGCTTCCTGGGCGGCCGCCTGTTCTTCGAAACGGGCAGTCGATGGACCGACTACCATCAACTCAAGGACATCCTGAACGTCGACGGCCTCGGACTTGAAGTGCGAATGCAGCGCGTGGCCAGCGAGTTGAAGGCCAAGTACCTGAGGCTGCACCAGGCGTTTCGCGAGCTGCTCGGCGGGGAACTCGACGTCGCCGCCGAGCTCGACGGCTGGGCCGGTTGGCTCGATGAGCACGACCGCAAGGCGCTCGACGAGCTACAAGACCGCTACGGCCGTCCGAACTTGGTGAAACGCTGGCTGGTGTATCTGCCGCTGTTGTGGTTCCCGATTGTGCAGCCGGTGCTCGATAGCTTCCTCGACAAGCCCGAGCTGACCTCCGGCAAGTTGCTGCAGGGGTTGGCCCTGACGGCCGTGTCGCTGCTGAGCGCCGGCTACTTGCTGCGCAGTGCGGCGGTGCTCTTCATCATCTACACGATGTGGCTGCTGTGGTTTTATTCGTCCAGTGCGCGGCAGGTCGCTCGCCAGCGGCTCACGGCATTCGCCTCGCTTCGCCAGTCGGTGCTCGAGCCGGGCCTGGAAGATCGGCTGCGCGCGGCGTACGATCATCTGGCCGACACCCTGCGCGGACTCAGCGATCGACTTGTGCGCGAGGCCGAGCGACTGGAAGATGAGTTGGCCCGCGAAAGACGAGGATAGCGGGATAGAGGACCGAGGAAAGAGGTGAACCATGAACCGACGCGTCGTGTTCTTTCTGGGCGTTTTGGTGGTGACAGCGGTCACGATGGCCGACGAGCCGACGGCGGCGAAGCTGCTGGCTGAGGGCGACCGGCTGGCCGACAAAGCGGAGTACACCGAGGCGCTGCTGCGCTACAAGGGCGCCTACGAGAAGATACTACCCGGGCTGCGCGGCCTCGAGTTCAAGAACCCGGTCGCACCGCAGTTCATGGAGCGCAAGGACCTGCGTGAGCACATGGCCAAGCTGTTTCGCGAGGAGATGAGCGAAGAGGACATCGTGCTGGCCGACGCATCGCTCAAGGCATTCGGGTTCGTGCCGGCGAACTTCAAGACCGAAGAGTTGGTGCTCAGGCTGTACGCCGAGGAGGTCGCCGGTTTCTACGATCCGAAGCGCAAGGAGATTTTTCTGATCAAGGAGACCGAGAAGCCGCAGAAGCCGGGCCTGCTCGCTCGGCTGCTCGGCGCGACCGGCGGCTTCGACAAGGAGGAACAGAAGGCGACGCTGGCGCACGAAATGGCCCACGCGCTGGCCGACCAGCACTTCGACCTCGAGAAGATGCAGCAGGTCGTGGAAGACGACGACGACCAGTCGCTCGCGCTGCAGGCGCTGATCGAAGGCGAGGCGACGCTGGTGATGATGATCGACATGCAGCGCACCGAGGGCGACGACGGCAAGGAGATGCTCAAGGCGTCGCCCGAGGCGATGGACTTTTCGATCGGTCTGATGAAGGGGTTCCTGCCGTTCGCGTCGGGCAAGACGTTTCGCAACGCGCCGCCGATCTTTCAAGAGACGATGCTGTTCGGTTACCTAAAGGGTTTGGTGTTCCTGCTGCACCTGACGAACGACGACGAGTGGAACGCGGTGAATCGCGCGTTCCGATCGCCGCCGCTGTCGACCGAGCAGATTCTGCACCCGGAAAAATACCTGCGCGACGTGGACGCGCCCGTGGCGATCGACCTGCCGAAGTTCGGCGAGTTGGCGGCGAGCGGTTGGAAGGAGCTGGGCCAGAACGTGCTCGGCGAGTTGCAAATATCGGTTCTGCTTCGTCGACACTGGGGCAAGCAGTCCGCGGCCGGCTGGGACGGCGACCGCTTCGCCGTATTCGACGGACCGGACGAGCGGGTCGGAATGGTCTGGTTCACGACCTGGGACTCCGAACGAGACGCGAGCGAGTTCGCCGGCGCGTACGCGCAATACGTCCGCAGCCGGCTTGGACTGGGCGACGCGACCAAAGACGCTGCAAAGGGCAATGAACCGCCGAAGGTCGCTGACGACGTTCGACTGGATCGCGACGGCGCTGTCTATCGCATCGCGCGCCGTGGCACCGACGTCATCGCCATTGAGGGCTTCCCGGCCAAGACCAGCGACAAACTGTTCCAGTCGGCATTGAAGTCGCAGAAGCGTCCGAAGACAATCGGCAACTAGTACTACAGACCTGCTTGATTGCTGCGCGGTCACAGGTAGGGTGGGCTTAGCCCACCAACCCCAATGTGGCCCGCCAACCCCAATGTGGCGGTGGGCAGAGCGGTGGGCGGAGCCCACCCTACCAGCCCGCATCAGCCAACCAACGGAGAGTGCCATGACTCGTCGTCCCGCTCACATTGCTTTGGCAATCGGGTCGCTTGCGCTTGTGCTCACCGCCGCCGCGGTCTCGACCGGCGATCGGTGGAACTTTGACTTTGCCCAGTACCGCGGACCGAACCGGCCGGAACCGCAAGACGAATTTCGGTTCGTACTGGTCGGCGACCGAAACGGCGGCCGAGTGCCCGGACTGATGCCTCAGGCGTTTCGCGAGATCAACCACCTCTATCCTGAGTTCGTCGTATCGGTCGGCGATTTGATCGATGGCCCGACCAACACCGAGCCGAAGATACTGCAGTTCTGGAAGGAGTTCGACGACGAGGTCGCGCTGCTCAAGAGTCCGTTTGTCTATGTGCCGGGCAACCATGACATCTGGGACACGAGCAGCAAGGATATCTACGAAGCCCGCTACGGGCCGACGTATCGCTCGTTCAACTATCGCGGCCTGCACTTCATCTCGCTCGACACCGAAGAGATGGACGAGCAGGGTCGCAAGCTCGACCGCATCGACGGCAAACAGCTTGAGTGGCTGAAGGACGACCTCGAGCGCCATCGCAACGCCCGCCACATCCTGGTGCTGATGCACAAGCCGATTTGGCTGAACGGTGGGCTGGCCAAGGCTGAGGAGTTGTGGAAGGGAATGCGCGTCCACGTCTTCGCCGGCCACGACCATCGTTACAGTTATCAGGAGATCAATGGCATCCCACACATCATCCTCGGCGCCGTCGCCGGCGGCATGCGCGAAGAGGGCGACGCGGTCGGCCGCTTTCGGCACTACGCACTAGCGACGGTGCAGGGCAACGACCTGAAGCTGGCCCTGATTCGGCTCGGCGGAGTGATGGCCCCCGACGTGGTGCTTGAAGACGAGCTGCCCGGCATCCGGCAGCTTGCCGACGCCTGCGGCATCTATCCGCCTGATGGAGGCGGTGCGGGCGGCGAGGCCCGCGTGGTATTCAGAAACCCGCTGAAGTCGCCCGTCGAAGTGCAGATCGAGCGCACGTCGCAAGTGGCCGGCAAGCCGGCGTCGCTGGCGATCTTCGCGCCGCAACCGCCGGCACTCGAAGCCGGTGCGGTGATGGAGAAGTCCGTGTCGGCCGGCACGCTTGCCTCGCCGCCGGGCACGGTCGCCGCCGAGTACCGCGCGACGTTCAAGTTCACCAATGCGCGGGGCGAACCGCAGGCGATCGACTTCCCCGTCGAACCACGCCGCCGCCGCGCCGTCACGGCGGCCAAAGTGTCGATCAGCCCGGTCGTCGACGGCGATCTGGGCGATTGGTCGGGCGCGAACTGGCAGTCGGTGGACTCGGCTGCGCACATCACGCTCGGTCCGACGCAGTGGCAGGGGTCCGACGACCTGGCGGCCCAGTTCGCCGTGGCACGCGACAACGACAAACTCTTCGTCGCGGTCCGCGTCACAGACGACAACGTGGCCTTCAACACGACGACCGTAGAAGGCGACTCCATCGAGCTGTTCACGGCGAACCCGGCCCGCGGCCAGATCAGCTTCAGTCGTGACGCCGACTGGCGCCGACTGCTGGTCGCCCCGTTTGCCGCCGACGGCAAGGCGGCGGGCGAGCCGGCGGGCAAGTCGCGAGTCGACCAGCCTGGATCGGTCAAGATCAAGGGCGTCGAGTCGGCCTACGTGCGGCAGTCGAACGGCTACACGATCGAGTTATCTGTGCCGCTCGCCGAGCTGGGCTGGCCGGCCGGGCTTGCCGCGGCCCAGTTGGACATCGCCGTGAACGATCGTGACTTGGCCGCGCGCCGCGACTCACAGCTCACCTGGTCCGGCACCGACCGCGACGCCTACAGTTCGCGCTACTACGGCCTGGTCCAACTCGGCACACCGTAGCGAGTGGCTGGACCGCGTGGTTCGTAGGTGTATGGCATGACGCGACCGTGGCCGATTATCGCCGTGGCGGATGTTCCGAAGAGCACGGCCTGGTACGTATCCCTACTGGCGGCAGAACAGAACCACCCCGATGCCACGGTGTTCAATCAGATTCTCGACGCGGACGGTACGATCCTCTTGTGCTTACACCGTTGGGGTCCCTCCGGGCCTCGTGGAGATCATGACTGGCCCTCGCTCGCTGGTCCCGAAAACGGCCGCGCAGGGAATGGCCTGCTCCTCTGGTTCGTGGTCGGCGACTTTGATGCGGCGCGGCGACGAGCGCAGGACATGGGGGCAACGATTCATGAGACTCCCCGCACGGACAACGGTACGGGCATGCGGGCCTTCGTTGTCCGTGATCCAGACGGCTACTACGTGACCGTCAATGAGGCGCGAGTCTAAATAGCCTTGCACGATTCTGGGACAGTAGCCCGACGCGCCAGCGGGGGGGCACATGGCGAAATCACCAGAAATCAGGCCCGGTCCCTCGCTGGCGCGTCGGGCTACTGTCCCTGCGGACTC
>DAIOWH010000019.1:20474-54048 GCA_036758585.1 Planctomycetia bacterium | reverse complement strand
AGATGCGGACGAGACGTCCGCGCTCCGACGCAGCGGAAGGATGAATCACGACTGAGACAATTGGCGTTGGTCACCTTTCGCTTTTTTGGCTCTCCGCCAAGTTTGGGGCGCAGGCGTCTCGCCTGCTGATTCATCCGCCAGTGGTGAGACGGCCGCGGCGGCCACACCACAAGTTTCCCCAAAGTTGGCGGAGATCCGTTTTTTTTCCAAGGAGTCTTCCATGACCAGGTATCTCGAACCAGTCTATGTGTTGAGTCTGTCGTTATTGATGCTTGTTGTCGGCTGCGCAGAGCCGCCAGCGCCGCCCGCCGCGGCAACGGCGCCGCCGCCGGTCCAGCCGGCCTCGGCGGTGCCCGCCCGCCCGCCGGGTTCGACGGCCTCCGGCGTGCCGCCCATGCCCGCACCGCCCGCCTCCAACGGTGGACCGATCCTTGGAAAGAAAACCGACGACGTGCGCGACGCTCAGCAAGAGATCGCGGCTGGTGCTCAAAAGGTGGAGCCACGGGTGACCGGTAAAGACCCCATCACCATCACCGGCTCCGCGTACGCCGCCATCGTCGGGCGAACGGAACAACTGCGAATCAAGCAGGCCATCGACATCTTCAAGGCCACAAACGACCGCTATCCGCGCGACTACGACGAATTCAAAAAGGAGATACTCGACGCCAACGGCATTCGCTTGACTCAGTTGCCGTACTACCAAAAGTACGGCTACGACGCCGAGAAGCACGAGTTGATTATCTTGGAATACCCGCAGTAGGCGGCCGGTCGGCCAGGGGCGTGCGGCGTGCGACCGTCGAATCAGCGCTACGGCCCCGGAATCTCGCCGGGAAACAACGGTTCGACCGGCTGGCGGTCCTGTCCAAACGCGGCGACTTGCTGAATCTCGACGACCCGCCACTCGTCATCCCGGTTTTGCTGAAAGGTGAATATCCAGCGGGTCGGGTACGGGGCAAAGTCGATCTGCCCCTGCCTGCCGCGCGCCACCGCCAGGAACTCGGCCGTGGCCTCCTTGCGCAAGCGGGCCACCTGTGTCTTGCGGCTGCTGAGCGTGAGCCGTTCGATGTCGAACATTCCGAAGATGGTCGCGGCCGTCTGGCGAATCCCGTCGGGGCCGATGTTCCCATAACGGCAATTCGGCGCGAGATGCTTCACCAATCCGTCGACGTCTTCGGCTCGTGCTGCCGCCGCCATCTCGTCGATCAGCCCGTCGACGCGCTCGCGTTCCGTCACGATCAGCAACTCGACAGCCACCAGCGCGCCGGCGACGAACGGAGTCAGCGCGACCAACACAAGCAGGCCGCGTCGGCCAGTCCGCACCAGCGCGATCACCAGGCCGAGTTCAACCAGCGCACAAAGACCGACGAGCGACCAAAAGTCTTCGGCGAACAGTCGGGTGAGCGAATTCATTCCGCCTTTGTGACCGGCGTATTGAAGAACGTCAAGGCGACCACGGCGAAAACCGCCGCCGTCACCAGCGAGAACTGGCGAACCACGCGATCGTGCGCGTACAACCGCAGAAACGGGGTCCAGAGCGTCTCGGTCGGCGATTCGATTCTTGCCGCCATCTGCGCCGGCTCGGCCTCGGCGGGCGCTGGCAGGCGAAGCTCATCGCCCGAAACGATGTCCAACTCCTTGCGAGCGATCGCGAGTGTGTAGTCCGGCTCATGCTTGAACGCATCGAGCACCCGCGCGAGCCGCGCATTCGTCGCCTTCGCCGCGTCGCATTGAGCGCCGATCGCAGACACGCGCCGCCGCAGCGACTCGCGTTGCTCCCACTTGGGGGCGATCAGCACCGCCGCGAACAACGCACCGGCTGCGAGTGACACGAACCAGAACGCCAGCGACGAGGCGACGCTCGCATCGGACGGGCCGCTCGCCTCGCTCACTGATCCCGCATTATCTGGCTGTTTGCGCACGGTCGTCGTCGGTGCATCCGTGCTTGGTTCTGGGCTCCGACGAGTCGCGTCCTTGAGTGACCTCGTCGCTTCGGGCGGGATGTCGGGCAGGTCGCCGCCGAAGTCCGGCGGCCGTCGGTCGTTATCGACCGGCGTTCGCATCGGCCTGCACGCAGGCCGGCAAGAATCTGTCCACAACGCGCGCTGTGTTCTGCTAGTATGGTCGCCCTGTCTTCCAGAGCGATGTCCGTGAACGGGTTCGACCCTGCTTGCAGACCGAAGAATGAGCACAGCCGCACCAGTTTCTCCGGTTTCACGCCCGACCGTCCGGCCGCTGCCTTCCAATATCACGAGCGTCCAGCCGGGCAACGGCACGATCGTGCGTCTCGAGTTGGCGTGGGGGCAATTGCGGCGCTGGTACCTGCGTGCCTTCCGTCGCGGTTACGTGGCCCACATGCACCAGCGGCGGCAGGGCGACTGCCCAGGCTGCACTCACGACATCGTTGATCCTCGCGACTTGAAGTTCCACCGCAACGTTTGCGGTTTCCGATTCGATGCGGCGGACGACCGCTTCGCCTGGCGTGACCGACTCGGTGTGACTCGTGTCGGACTTGCAGAGATACTCGTTTTTGGCGGGTTCTTCCTAATGCTGGCGGTCGGCGCCCTGTCGGCGTCGGTGTTGCTTGCGGCTCGATGGGTTGCGTTACTCGCCGTCGCGCCGGCGGCCCTGCTCGTGTTTGTTGTGTCTTTCTTCCGTGACCCACACCGCCGGATTCCTGAAGGGTCGGGTGTGATCGTCTCGCCGGCAGACGGTACGATCGACGACATTGAGCAGCTCGACCACTGCGAGTTCCTCGACGGCCCTGCCGTCAAGGTCGGCATCTTCCTTTCGGTGTTCAATGTTCACGTGAACCGCATTCCCGAAACAAGCCGCGTCATTGAACTGCGTTACCTGCCCGGCAAGTTCGGCAACGCACTGCGCAGGAGCACGGCCGCCGAGAACGAGCAGCTCTGGATCATGCTCGAAGCGGCCGACCCACCGCACCGCCGTATGCTGGTCAAGCAGATCGCCGGCGCGATCGCCCGGCGGATCGTCTGCGAGGCACGGCCAGGCGAAATGCTGGCCCGCGGAACGAAATTCGGTATGATCAAGTTCGGTTCCAGGACGGAACTGTATCTTCCGAGGGAGGGACCCCTATGTCTCGAAGCGAAATTGAACCAAAGCGTGCGAGGTGGCTCGACGGTTCTCGCCCGCTACGGAGGCGACGCACCAACCCCATGAAGAAAATCGCCATCATCCCGACGCTCTTCACCTTGGCCAACGGCGTGTGTGGGTTCGGCGCGATCACCTTCGCCGCTCGCATCCCGCGCGACTTCCTAGGCGGCAGCCTGGAATTCGGCGCGCAAGAGATCAACTGGCTCTGGTGGAGCGCGCTGATGATTCTGGGCGCGATGTTCTTCGACATGCTCGATGGCCGCGTCGCCCGGCTGGCACGCACGACCAGCGACTTCGGCGCCCAACTCGATTCGCTGTGCGACGCGATCAGCTTTGGCGTCGCGCCGGCGTTCTTGCTGCTCAAACTGTGCAGCGACTCGAACCGCCTGGAGACGAGCAACGTCTGGCTCAAGGGGCTTTGGATGATCGCCGTGTTGTATGTGCTCTGTGCGATCATGCGACTGGCTCGGTTTAACGTCGAAAACGACCACTCGGCCGAGAGTCATCTGTGGTTCAAGGGGCTGCCCTCGCCCGCAGCCGCCGGAGCGATTGCGTCGGCGGCGATCCTCCGCCGCGAGATTCGCGACGAGCCGCTTTCCGATCTGCTCAGTTCTTTCGCCATTTCCCAGGCACACGTGGAACAGCTACTCGACTTGGGCCTGCCGCTTGGTGCGGCCGTGCTGGCGATCCTGATGGTGTCGCGCGTGCGCTATCCGCACGTTGCGAACCAGATGCTGCGCGGCCGGCGCAGCTTTACGCATCTCGTAAGAATCGTCTTTGCGCTGGTCACCGTGCTGCTCACACGCGAGTTGGCTGTGCCGCTCGTGTTCTGGGGCTTCGCGCTCGGCTGCCCCGCCGCGATGGCCTGGAAGCAGGCTTGGCAACGCGGACCTGTCGAACAACCTGCCACCTGAGCGCCGTGTTCACCGGCATCATCGAACAACTTGGCACGGTTTCGAGCGTGACGCCGCAGGGGCCAGGCCGCCTCGTCGCCATCGAGGCCGGATGGACCAGCGACTCGCCACGGCCCGGCGAGTCGATTGCTGTGAATGGAGTTTGCCTGACCGTGGTCGCCGACGATTGCGGCTCGCTCGCGTTTGAGGTGGGTCCGGAAACGCTGCTGCGCACCAACCTCGGCGAACTGGCCGCGGGCGATCGGGTCAATCTCGAACGGGCGATGTTGCCCACCACGCGATTGGGCGGACATTTCGTGCAAGGCCATGTGGACGGAGTCGCCCGCATTGCCAGCCGCCAGCGCGAAGCAGACTGGCACATGGTCGACTTCGCGGCGCCCACCGAGCTGACCGATCAGATGGTCGCCAAAGGCTCTGTCGCGGTCGACGGCGTCAGCCTGACGCTGGTGACGGTGCGGCCCGGTGCGTTTCGCATCATGCTGATCCCGCACACACTCGCGCACACCACGCTC
This sequence comes from Planctomycetia bacterium, assembly GCA_036758585.1. Lineage (GTDB taxonomy): Bacteria > Planctomycetota > Planctomycetia > JALXBF01 > JBGPMX01 > DAIOWH01. Next base: position 49,508 of record DAIOWH010000019.1, on the reverse strand, counting down.
GGCGTCAGAGCCGTTGGCGCCACGGTGAACATAGAGACCGACATTCTCGGCAAGTACGTGCTGCAGGCGGTCGGACGCGCGATGGAAAAGCCATGACCGACCCAAGCAAGCCCCGCGGCCACACGCTCGGCTATCTGCGCCAGCTATTCACTGAGCGACAAATCCGGCCACGCGCGTCTCTGGGGCAGTGTTTCCTGGTCGACCTGAACCTCCTCGACATATTGCTGAGCCACGCCGACCTGACCCGCGATGACTTCGTGCTCGAAATCGGCGCCGGCACGGGCAGCCTGACCGAGCGACTCGCGGCGCGGGCGGGTTCAGTGCTTTCCATCGAGATTGACCCGCGCCTGCACGCCCTCGCCAAGGACGCGATGGCCACATGCCCAAATGTGACGCTGCTGAGGTCCGATGTGCTGCGCGGCAAGAATGCACTGAACCCCGAGGTCTGGACCGCGATCACCACGCTCGCCGGCGCTGAAACCGCGATGAGACGCAAGCTGGTCGCGAACTTGCCCTACTGTGTTGCCACGCCGGTGATCAGTCTGCTGCTGTTGTCAAACCTCGAATGGGATCGGTTCGTCGTCACGATTCAGAAGGAAGTCGCCGACCGGCTGATCGCTGCAGCCGGGACCAAGGACTACGGCGGTTTGTCGGTGTTGTCCCAATCGCTGGCCGACGTCGAGTTGCTGCGCGAATTGCCGGCGAGCGTCTTTTGGCCGCGGCCCGCGGTCAGCTCCGCGATCGTGAAGATAAAGCCGTCGGCGGCGAAACGCGGCATGATCGCCGACCTCGCGCGGTTCGCCGGCGTCGTTCGAGGCGTGATGCTCTACCGCCGCAAGAACCTGCGCGGCGCGCTGAATTCCTGGTTGGCTGATGTGCCCAAGACTGAGATCGATCGGTTCCTGGGCGAACGCGGAATCGATGGTCAGCGACGCGCCGAGTCGTTCACGGTTGCCGAGTTCATCGCGCTGGCCGAGAACTTTCCCTGGCCCACGTTCGGCCCTGGCGAGCGGTCGGCGAAACGCACAACTGGTTGACGCTCGATCACCGACGGATTAGATTTCCCGCACTCGCCAAGGAGACAATCTCGATGAACACCGAAGGCACGGGCGAACTCTCTCGAACCGATTTCCTGCGTGCGGGCGCATCGGGCGCGGCTGGGCTGGGGCTTGGCATGCTCGGGCTTCCGACTGCGGCGCCTGCGGCGACCGCCGAGCCGCGTCGCGGTTATGTCGTGGCCGTGACGCACGGACTCAACGACCCGACCCGTGTGATGCTCGCGCTCTTCACGGCGACGCGACTGCCCGCCGGAGACAACCACATCTGGTTCGCCATCGACGGCGGTCAGCTCTGCAAGAAAGGCGAGGCGGACAAGGTGACCTCGCCGCTCTTCGTCAAACAGGGCAACGCGGGCAAACTGATCGCCCAGATCCGCGAGAAGGGGACCGCGATTCACATATGACCTTCCTGCGCCGACTACTACGGCATCAAGGGCGCGGTCGCGCTCGAAGGACTCGACCAACAAGGCCCCGACTGGCTGCTCGAAAAAACCGCTACGCACCACGTCGTGTGGTTCTGACGATTCACGGGCCGATTGAATCCGGCGCGTGGGCATGGCACACTGGATCGCATGGATGACTTCTTAAGCCCCTCGGCGCAGCGAGCCATCGAGGCCGCGACGGTGTGCTGCCGGCTGTTGGACGGCGCGCACGTGACCCCGGTGCACCTGTTGCTCGGCGTCGCGTTGCAGGAAGAGTCGCGCGGCGCAACGATGCTCTGCGAGCACGGCTTGCAGGCGGCCTCCCTGCGCGACGAGTTGGGGCTGCCGCTCGAACTCCCGCGGCCGACGCGGTCGCGGCGCGACGCGCCTCCGCAGTCGGACGCGGTGCAGCAGGTGATCAAGAGCGTGTGCGACCGCGCGGTGCGTCGCGGGCCGGGCAACCCGGCCGGTACGGACGTCTTGCTCGTTGAATTGCTGGCCGCCGCACCCGAGCTGTGGGAGTTGCTTGCGGCGCACGGCGCCGACGCCGACTCGCTCGGCCGCGCGCTGAAAGAAGAATCCGACGCCGAGCAGACGCCAATCGCGGCCGAGTTCGGCAGTCTCGACGTGTCGGACGCCGTCGAACACTACAACGTCTATCGCGTGCTCGACGCGGCAGCGAACCGTGCGCGCGAAGGTCTGCGGGTGCTCGAAGACTATTCCCGTTTCGCCTGCGACGATCCGTTGCTGACGGCGGAACTGAAGACGGTGCGGCATCGACTCAAAGAGGCGCTCGACCGACTGCCGCGTGGCGAGTTGCTGGAGGCGCGCGAGACCGCCCAGGATGTGGGGGTGCGATTGAAGACCGGCGGCGAGTGGGCGCGGACGCACACGCTCGACGTGGTCGCGGCAAACTTCAAGCGCGTGCAAGAAGCCCTGCGCAGCCTCGAGGAGTACGGCAAGATCGAGTCGCGCCCAATGGCCGAGGCCATCGAGGCTGTTCGATACCGATTGTACACGCTGGAACGAGTCGCCCTGATCGGTGCTGAAAGCCGCTTGCAACTCGCCGGCGTTGTGCTGTACGTGCTCGTGACGGGCGACCGCTGCCGCGCTGGCCGCGAGTGGACCATTCGCGAGGCAGTCGGCGGGGGCGCTCAGGTAATCCAATTGCGCGAGAAGGGCATGGCCGACCGCGAGCTTGTGGAGCTGGCGCTGCGGGTGCGACGCATCACGAGCGACGCCGATGCGCTATTCATCGTGAACGACCGGCCCGACATCGCGCGGCTTGCCGGCGCCGACGGAGTCCACGTCGGTCAGGATGAGCTTTCGGTCAGGGACGCACGTCGCATCATGGGGCCGCGTGCGGTCGTCGGCGTCTCGACTCATTCCATCGAGCAGGCCCGACAGGCCGTGTTGGACGGGGCCAACTACATCGGCGTCGGCCCCGTGTTCGCGTCGCGCACCAAGGACTTTGCCGACTTCCCTGGTCTCGATCTGGTGCGACAGGTTCAGAGTGAACTGCGGCTGCCCGCGTTTGCGATCGGCGGCATCGATCTCGACAACTTGGACGAAGTCATCAACGCCGGCTCGCCGCGCGTCGCCGTCAGTTCCGCCGTCTGCGACAGCGACGACCCTCGCCTCATAGCCGCCGAGTTCCGTCGGCGACTTGATGCCGCTCAGTAGAGCTGGAACCACAGTTGCAGCCGGCGATCGTGAGCCGCGGCCGATCGCCGCCCGGAGGTCTTCCTCCATCCGCTCCAAGCCGAGATGCTGCGCGGAACCCGGTGGAACGACCGTTCTACGGGCCGACTACCCCGCCTTGACCGGGCGTAGCGGCGATTTGGTGACGACGAATGTGCGGGTGTCGCCGGTGCTGAACCGAACGCGCGCCTTGAGTTGTTCGCCGGAACCGGATAGGCCGGCGACGCGGCCGAGGCCGTAGGCGGGATGGCGAACCAGCATGCCCTCAGAGAGTCGCCCGACCGGTGCGGCGGCGGCGGGCGGCTGCTGGCCGGCAAGTTCGGCGGCCGTCATCAGTCGGCTGCGCGGCGCGGCCGCGCGGGGCTGCGCCGGTTTGGGCTCGGGCGGCAGTTCGCTCAGAAATGGACTGGGGATCGCCATCATGGTTTGCCCGCGAAAATCGCGGACGTACGCTCGCGACAAGTGAAGCTCCTCGCGGGCCCGCGTCATGCCGACGAACATGAGCCGCCGTTCCTCTTCGAGTTGGTCCGGGTCGTCCTTCGATCGCGAGTGCGGCAAGATGCCGTCCTCGATCGCGATGATGAACACGACCGGAAACTCGAGGCCCTTGGCCGCGTGCAGCGTCATGATCGACACGGTCTCGCGCGACGCATCCCACGCATCCAGGTCGGTGCTCAGCACGCACTCCGACAGGAACTCGACCAAGCCGCCGCCCGGCTGGGATTCGTCGAACTGGTGTGCCGCACTGAGTAACTCCTCGACGTTGGCCCGCCGCTCGTCGGTCTCGGGCGTCGCGTGTTCGGCGTCGAAGTACTTGGTCCGGTCCAGCACCTGCTTCATGATCTCAGCGACGCAGTGGCCGCCCAGGCCCGCGAGGCTGTCGATGAGCTGGACGAATCCGCGGATCGCCTGCGCCTGACGCGGCTTGATCGACGCGATCCGCGCCGCGGTCCGCGCCGTATCGAGCAGCGATCGTCCGTCGCGCTCGGCCTCGACCGCGAGCCGCTCCAGCGTGCTCTTGCCCACTCCGCGCGGCGGCATGTTGACCACCCGCGCGAACGCCACGTCGTCGGCCGGGTTGACCAGCAGCTTCAGGTACGCGAGCAGGTCCTTCACCTCGGCACGCTCGTAGAACGAGAGGCCGCTGCAGATTTGGTACGGCACTCCCTCGGCGACGAACGCCAGTTCAAGCCCGCGCGTCAGTGCGGCGATTCGACAGAAGACCGCAAAGTCGCTGTAGCGACGCCCGCCGTCTTCGACCGCTTGTCGCACGCGCGCGGCGATCGCGCGGGCCTCGTCGCGTTCGTCCCCGCACATGACCACCTGAACCGGCAGCCCCTCGGGATTGTCCGTCACCAGTTCCTTGTCCTTGCGTTTCTCGTTGAACCGGATCAGGTGGTTCGCCGCCGCGAGAATCCGCTTCGTGCTGCGATAGTTCTTCTCGAGCCGCACTACGCGAGTGCCGGGAAAGTCGGCCTCGAACTGGAGGATGTTTCCGATGTTGGCGCCGCGCCAGCCGTAGATCGACTGGTCGGGGTCGCCGGTCGCACACAGGTTGGGATGGTCTTGCGACAGCGCACGCAAGATCGCGTACTGCGCCAGATTCGTGTCCTGGTATTCGTCCACCAGGATGAAGCGATACCGCTCGTCCAGATCGGCCCGCAGCTCGGGACGGTCGCGCAGCATCACCGCGACGCGGAACAGCAGGTCGTCGAAGTCGACGGCGTTCGCCTTGCGCATCAGCTCTTCGTACACGCGATAGACCTGGGCGACCGTATGATCGAAGTAGTCCAGTGACCTGCGCGAAAACGCTTCGGGGTCAAGCAATTCGTTCTTGGCCCGGCTGATGGTCGGCTCGATGCTGTCGGCCGGCCACTGCGACTTGTCGAGGTCAAGCTTCGCGACCGCTTCGCGGACGACCTTGCGGCGATCGTCGGTGTCGTAGATCGTGAAGCCGCCGGCCAGTCCCGCCTGTTCGCCGTAGATGCGGAGCGTCCGGGCGCACCACTTGTGAAACGTCCCGACCCACGCGCGTCCGTCGGGCACGAGACGCGCGATGCGTTCCTTCATTTCGCCGGCGGCCTTGTTGGTGAATGTGATGGCTAGGATGTTGCGCGACGGTACGCCCTGTTCGGTCAAGTAGGCGACGCGGTGCGTGATCACGCGAGTCTTGCCGCTGCCGGCGCCGGCCAGTACGAGTATCGGGCCATCGACGTGCGCCACCGCCTCCTGTTGCTGCGGGTTCAGGTTCTCGAGCAGATTCATGAGCACTCCTTGCTGGTAGTGGGGTCATTCGGGCGGCATGCCGTCAGCTCGGGGTCGGCATGCCACGCCAAGCCGAGGGCAAGGCACACACCAACTCAAAAGCCCTACCTGCTTGCTTGGTGAACAACGCAGTGGGATGTTACCATCGTGGCTGGTTCGTTTTGTAGAGCAGGCGAGAGCATCATGAACATTGTGGGCCTGGGTACAGACATCATTGAGTGCGTTCGGATTCGTCGCATGATCGCCGAGCACGGCGAGCAGTTTCTGCAGCGGGTGTACACCGACCGCGAGGTCCGCTACTGCCAATCGCGGCGCAACGCCGCCGAGCACTTCGCGGGCCGCTGGGCCGCGAAGGAGGCGGTGCTCAAGGCCCTGGGCACCGGCTGGCGACGCGGCATCAGTTGGCGCGACATCGAAGTGCGCAACGACCCGTCCGGTCAGCCGAAAATAGCCGTGCGCGGCGAGGTGAAGGAGATCGCGAAGCGGCTGCGACTTTCCGACCTGCTCATTACCATTTCCCACTGCCGCCATTTCGCGACGGCCTACGCGATCGCCGTGCGTGGCGGCCCCGCCAAGAAGCGCCCCAAGAAACGAGGTTGATCCGACGCAAAACAAGACCCGCGGTGCGAGACGAAGCGTGTGCGTTTGGATGATCGGCGTGAATCTGGCGGTCGCCACAGCCAGCGCCGCCGACCGAGATCGAGGAGAGTGCCGCAGGCAGACTTGCGGACGCCCTCATCGGCGGGCGGCTACTTCAGAGGCTTGGCGTGCAGTCGTTTCAAGTTCTTGGTAACGGGATCGACCACAAGCCCCGTGTTCTCCAAGGCTACGACGCCCAGAATCGGTTCGGCGCCGGGTGGACCAAAGATAACCTGGGCAACGGTCTCCTCGCCCATGAACGACAACCGCGCGAAGCCGTATTCGTATTCCACGGGCTGTCCGTTGGCGAGTTCGTACACAGCCTTGCCTTCCGGCCGGACTCCGGCCGCCAACAGACTGTCGCGCGGAGCCAGACAATCGATAGCGCCGGTGTCCACCAGGAATTCCGCTTCGTACGGTTTGCCCTGCTTCGCAAGATCTGCAACCCGAGCGGTGACATGAGTCAATCCCATTGGAATCTCACAAGACTTGGTTGAGCACCCTGCCTTGACTGATCTCCCACGGGCGCTGGGCGTGGTCGCGAATGGTCAGGTGCGGATCGAGGCCGAGGCAGTGATACATCGTGGCCTGGATGTCCGCGGGATCGACGGGGTCGCGGGCGGGAAGCGCGGCGATCTTGTCGGACGCGCCGAGCATGACTCCGCCTCGAATGCCACCGCCGGCCAGCAGCACGCTGGAACACTCACCCCAGTGATCGCGGCCGGCGTTGGGGTTGATCTTCGGCGTGCGCCCGAACTCGCCCAGGCACACGATCAGTGTGTCGCTCAGTCGGCCGCGCTCGTCCAGGTCGTCGATCAGTGCCGAGAGGCCCTGGTCCAGCATCGGCAGCAGCTCTTCCTTGCACGCCTCGAAGTTCTTGCTGTGCGTGTCCCAGCCGTCGCACACGGTCATCTCGTTGAAGTGTACGGCGATCATGGGCACGCCGGCCTCGGCGAGTCGCCGCGCGAGCAACATGGTTTGGCCGAACCGATGCCGGCCGTAGCGGTCGCGCACCTTGGCCGGTTCGCCATCGAGCGAGAACGTCTGCAGCCGGCCGCGGTTGGCCGAGCCGGTCAGCACGACAGCACGCTGCCGTACGTCACTCTCGGCGGCAGTCTCAAGCACCGTCGGGCCGCGGTGATCCAGTATCGACAGCAGCGACGAGCGGTCTTCGAACCGGTTGGCCGAGACGCCATCGGGCAGCGCGAGCGCGGGGATGGCATCGCGCGTGCCTGGCTCGCCGTTGACGGCCAGCGGCTCGAAGCGCGGTCCGAGGAACCCGGCCCCACCGCCTCGCAGCGGCGTCCGCGCCCGCTTGTATTCGCCGCGTGTGCTGCTGCGGATCGCTAACTCGGGCAACGCAACGTAGCCCGGCAGCCCGTCGGGCGATTCTCTGAACCGCGACACGACTGCGCCCGAGTGCGGGAAATCGGTTCGCTGCGGCGGGCGAATGTCGTTGTCGCGATCCGGCTGATCGGTGTGACGCCCGGTCAGCGTGTAGTAGATCATCGGCGTGTGATTGCTGTTGCGATGACTCACCGATCGCACGAGCGCGTACTTGTCGGCCATGCCCGCCAGGCGCGGCAGATGCTCGCACACCTGTGTGCCGGGAACATTGGTGGCGATCGGCTGAAACGGGCCGCGATACTCGGCCGGCGCATCGGGCTTCAAGTCGAACATGTCGATGTGCGGCGGCCCGCCGAGCAGGTACACAAGGATGCACGACTTGGCGTCGCCGGCGCCCAGGCCGCCTTGTTCGCCAAGAGCCGTGGTCGGCAGTACCAGTCCCGCCACACTCAGGCCACACCCGACGCGCAAGAACTCGCGTCGATCGCACACGATTCGGGCGTGACCGGCGGCGAGCGACAGCATTGGATACACTCCCGGCGAACGATGCGTTGGCGGCCAAGCTTGCGGCCCATTATTGCCGCCCCGGGCGGGCGTTTCCAGGTGGTCCGCCTCAGGGCTCCTCGGCGATGATGCGGTGGTAGACGGCGCGGGCTGCGTTTAGTTGGTCGGCCACGTGGTTCTTGAGCGGATCGCTGGGGATGCGATCGCGCTGGCGTATCGCGGCTTCGAGGCGGTCGATCCACGCGAGAAAGTACTCAGCGTCGGCCCGCGAGCCGGCCGGCTTGCCGGCCACGCGCACGTAGACCGGGCTGGTGTGTGCGTACAGTTTTCCGGCCGGCAGGTCGGCGTGCGGCGGACCCGACGCGACTAGCGCGAGCCAGCCGCTGCGCTCGATGCGCACGGTCCGCTCCATGACCTCCTCGGCGCACCGGTTCGATGTCGAATCCCTCGCCCGCCGTGAGCCGCCTCATGTCGCTCGGTCCGCCGCGCCAGATCGCGCCTTGATAGGAAGCGACCACGTCCCGCCCATCCGGCGAAAGGCGTGGGTGAACGGCGCCGGGAAACATGTAGGCCGTTTCCTGAAACGCCTGGGGCGGTGCGGCCGCGGTGCCGGCCGACGGGACCGCCAACCAACGCGATATGATCACCGAACCAGCGACGAGCAGCCCCGACAGTACGGCAGTGACGACACGGTTCATGGTCGTCTCCCCTGTGTTTGCCTGAACGGCGGATCTACTTCGCCGCTGGCACGATAGTCAACCAGAGGCTGGCCGTCGAGGCGGCTGCGTCGGGAATCGGGCGACCAGGGCGCTCGACGGAGCGAGGAAGTGCCTGGAGCATATCAGCAGGCTGATTATTCTCAGGACGTGATCGATGAAAGAGCCTGCCGACGGACCAGGCGGCCCAGCATCCCTACGTGATTTGTGTCGGTCGAGAGGACGAGCCGTCTGTCCTCTGGAAAAACTGCGAACGTGACCGCTAGAGGCATTTCGACAAGCAGTCTGTCGCCGTAGAATTCGGCCCCACAGGGATCGCTGCCCAGAAGCGTGTCGATGCGATTGGCAGCGACGGAGACGGCAGTTCGGTCGGGCGCTCGTAGCCATATTCTCGCAAGCTCGTCTCGGGCCCGCGGGTGCCACGTCACGGTGTACCGTGTCATGCCGGCTCCAACGACTTCAGATGCGCCAGAACCTCGCTGGTCGAGTACCCCTGTTGCCGTGATTCTTTTCGACGCTTCATCTCAGCGGCGTCGAAATGAGCGGCCGCGTCTTGGTACGCCTTTGCCAGGAGCAACGCTGGCGTGAATTGGCCAAGCAGGTTGCCGTTCGCATCACGAATCTCCGTGGGACCTTCAAGCCCGGAAAGGACTGCCGCAAATGCCGGACTGGCCGTGATGGTGCTCATGGGATGTCCTCAGTTTTGTGACATCATACGACAAGCAGTCTAGCACGCACCGGGCCGCCAGGCGACGCTTCGTCGCAACTCAGCCTCGGGAATTGGCCGGGAACACTATTTCGTGTTCGACGGCGCGATTTCATCATCAAGATACTCGCCCAGTTCGGACGCCGGCAGATAACCGTCGTACTTTTCCACGAGCAGTTCCAGCACGTGCGGGCGGTCGGCCGCGGCCTTGCTGAGGATCTCGGCCGCCTCGACCAGCGCGTCGTTGCGGCGTTGCAGCAGCAGTTCGACGAGTTCGCGGCGCGCCGCAAGCCGGCGAATAACGCTCAGCGTTTCGTCGTCTTCGGCGCTCGTGAGCGCGGCGTCGATGCCGTCCCGCGTGACGCGCAGCGCCGCCGCGTAGACCGCGCGGTAGTGGCGCCCCGCGAGGCCAATAAGTTCGTGGTCGACGTGCGGTCGTACGTCGGCTCGCGTGTAGTCCGTCACATCGAGCAGCAGCCACAGCCCCCACGCACGCGCCACAGCCCGCGGGTCGTACAGGCTGAATAAGCGCACGCCCGCGTGGCCCCACTGTGCCCTGGGTCGTAGCGCGTACAACAGGCGCGTGAACGGGCTTGCCTTGGACGAGTGCGTCAGCAGCACGACGTACGGAAACTCTGTGACGCCGGGCGAGCCGAAACGAATGTCGCCGCGCAGCCGCTTCATGTCGCGAAGTTCATAGAACACTTCGGGGTTGATGCGCTGCTCGGGCAGCGTCGCGGCCAGCCGGCTGGTTCGCCACTGGGGCGGCGGCGTCGCGTCGAGGATCGCACGCGGCTCGGGCAGCGCGAGCGTCGCCTGAGCCGGCAGACCTCGCGCGGCGTCGTTCAGGTCGCGCAGCACCGCCGGCGTCACCGCGTCGTACCAGTAGGTCGGCTCGAAGCCCAGCCGCTGCGCTCCCGCCAGGCCGCCCACCAACCCGTTGTAATACGACAGTTCAAACGGGTGACTGCGATACAGCCAGTACGCCGGCGGCAACAGCAGAAAGCCGGCCGCCACGGCCAGCACCGGCGCGGTCGGATGCTGCTCGGACCGGAACCGATCGACCAGTCGCTCGACAAACTGAAACGCCCACCCGGCTAGCGCGGCCAGGAAGAAGAACGTCGGCAACATCAGCCGCACTCCGTCGTGTGCCGGCGTCGACAACATGCGACTCGCCGGCAGCGCGACCATGTGCAGCACAAAATAGACGCGCAGCGGATCGGTCCGCCACTTGCCAATCGCAGCGCCCAGGCCGGCGACCGCGGCCGCCAGCACCGCCGCCGGCACAGTCACCGCGATCAGCACCCAGCCATTGTGCCACGGCAGGCTGTAAACGTGCTTGTTGCCGAGGTAGAAAATCTCGATGTCCGGCAACGCACCCTGGCGACCGACGCTGATCTGATAGAAATGGGCGAGTTGCGGCAGCGTCTCGTGCCACCACGTCGGGTTCAGCACCAGGCAAACTGCCGGCGCAATCGCCAAGCCGGCGAGCCACAGCCTCAGCCCCGCGTCAGGCTCGCGCAGCCGGCCGGGCACGATCGGCAGCGACGTGACGATGGACCATGCGATCCACATCGCGAGCGGCAGCAGCAGAATCCAACCGGGCACGCGCGACGTGACTCCCAGATCGAACGTCGGCTGAACGTACCCGATGTAGCTGTCGAGCGCGAGCGGCCGGAGTCCCAGCAGGTCGGCGGCCTTGCCGATCTCGCGGGGCGCAAACGGCGCCGCGTGGCCGACGATCTTCTCCAAACTCGATCCGGTTTTCGCCGCAGCCAGTTCGAGCGTTCGCAGCGCGGCCTGCTTCAGCTCGGCCTCGCTAAATGGCGGCTCGGCGCCGACCACCGTGGGCCAAGGCTTGCCGGTCAGCGCCTGGATGGCGGGGTCTTCGAGCACCGGCCGCAGCATCCGCTCTTGTTGCGTGTAGCGACGATTCGCGCCGGCCAGCCTGACGATCTCGACTCCCGCTACGGCCAATGGCCACCCGACTACGGCTGTGCTCACCGTGGCTGCCAGCAAGCCACGCATCGTGAACTGTGGGATCGCGCGATAGACCACGAGCCACGCCGCGATCGGCGCGACCACGAGCAACAGCGAGAACTTTACGAGGAGGCCCAGCCCGAGCAGCACGCCGAATCCGATCCGCCACGGGCGCGAATCGAGTCCGTTCCAAAACGCCAGCGCCACAAACGCCCAGAACGCCATCACCGGCATATCCGTCCCGGCAATGTGCGCGTCGCCGACGACTCGCGGCATCACGACCAGCGATCCGGCCGCGACGCCGCCGACCCAGTAGCCGTAACGTCGTGCGAGGAACACAAACAACACCGCCACAGCGACCGCAAACTCGATCCCCGACGCCAGCCGACGCGATTCGAGATCGCCGAGGGCTCGGCCAAACACCAGATGCGACAGATTGCCCAGCATTCCCGCAAGAGGCGGATGAAAGTTCGGGCCGAACCGGTTGTAGATCCACGCATCGAGGATCGACTTCTGCGCAAACAGCGGCCGCGCCTGGTCGATGCTGCGGCATCGCGCGAGCCGGTCAAACCAGTTGGCCATCTGCCTCTGGCTGTGTCGATACGGCGGCTCGTCCCAGGTCACGCCGGGGCCGCCGGCAGTCAGCGCCATCCACACCGTGACGACACAGACTATTATCACCGCCGCGATCCACAGCGTTGCGCGAGTCGGTGCGCGCGCAGGTTCAGCCGGCGACGCGCCGCCAACCTTAGGGTGCGCCTGCGGGCCGGTCGGCCGGCTGGTCTCGCTGAGTCTGTCGGATGGCCTGTTCATATTGGTCCAGCGTGAATACCCAGACGAGCGGCACACCGCCTTGAACGCGGGTGTGCGCCGGCGTCCCGTGCTCAATCAGCCAGCGGTCGGCCGGACGAAACAATCCCGGCCGGTTCTGGAGCACATACCAGCGCCGCCTGCCCGGCTCCCACGGCAGCAGCCGCACTCGCAACTTGCCCCATCGCCGCAGGTACTGAAAGCTCTCGGGCACGGCCGAGAACAGCACGGCGTCGTCGTCCGTCGAGTGTTCGTTCAGCCACTCGATCATGTCGGGCGTCATTGCGTCCCAGAAGTAAGTCGGTTCGAGACCCGCTCTCGCCGCGCCGCTGATTCCGCCGATGATCTCGTTGTAGTACGCAAGCTGGACCGGATGATACCGAATCACTCCAGCCAGCGCCGTCCCCAATGCCGCCGCGATCAGTCCGGCCTCCGCCAGCCGCGCCGACGCGCCGCGCACGCCGAACCGGCTCGCCAACAACTCGCGGACGCCGGCGACCCCGTACGCCGCCAGGCACGCGACGAATGGAAAGCTGGCCATCAACTGCCGCTCGCCGTCGTGGCCCGGCGCGCCCGGCAGCGATCGCAACGCGATCAGTGTGGCCCAATTCAGTACGACCAGCGTGGCCAGAGGATCGCTGAGGCGCGACGCGATCGCTCGCAACAATCCAATCGCGGCCAGCGCAAGGATGCCCGCCGGCACCGTGACGGCGGTCCAGACCAGCGCGTTGTACCACGGCAGATCAAATCCGTAGACCCGGCCGAGAAACATCGTCGTGATCAGCGTGTTGTCGCGCCGACCCAGATTCTCGCGCAGGAACAACGCGACGCCGCCGATCGGGTCGTGCCACCACGGCGGATTGAACAAGTACATCGCCGCCACGCACGCGGGACCCGCAGCCAACAGGGCCTTCCAGCCGGCGACGTCGCGACGCATCGTCGCCCACGCGGCCAGCGGAATCGGTACGAACCAGCCGGTCAGTTTGGTCACGGCGGCCCAGCCGAGCAGCACTCCCAGCACACTCGACTCGATCCACGCGGCGATGCTGCTCGATCGCCGCTCGCGCTGCGCCCCGGGCGCCGACCAGCGCTGACGCGCGGAGTCAAATGCGACGGCGGCCAGAATCCACAAGCTTGTGAGCGTCGCGTCGGTCGTGTTCAGATGGGCGTGAACAAACACGCGCGGCATCACAACGAGCGACGCCGATGCGGTCGCGCCGGCCACGGCGCCCCAGTGTCGCTCGACGAGCCGAAACAGGCCGCCCGCCGCGATCGCAAAGAGCACGGCCGATCCCAGCCGGTGCGCCGCCAGCGGAGACAACCACGTGTGACCGACGAGCCAACCCGCGTTGGCGACGATCGCCCAGAACGGCGGATGACCGTCGGGCTGCTCGCGGCTGAAGCGCCAGTGATCGAGCACCGCGGCTCGCGAGAATGCCGAGCGGCCGCCGTCGAGCAACAACGCAAACCAACGCCGCATCTCCGCCTCGAGCGTCAGGTATTGCCCTTCATCCCACACGATCGCGTAGTCGTCGATCGTGACGATCAACACAGCGAGCACCGCGAGCGACCATAGGGCGATCGGCCAAATCGGGAGCCGCGAAACCGAGGCGACTGGCGTGACTTGCTGGCTCATGGCGCGATGCCCCGGACGCCGCGAGCCGACTCGCCGCCGCGAGCGGTCGCGCGCAACGACTCCTCGTAGTCGTCGCGCTGGAACACCCAAAGGAGCGGCACGCCGTCGAGCGACTTGGTGAACGCCGGCGTCGCACGCGTGATCAGTTCGAGGTCGCTCGGACGCAACGAGCCAGACCGATTCTGCAGCACGTACCACCACGCCGGCCCCGGCTGAACCGGCCGGATCGGCGGACGCAAGTGGCCCCAGCGACGCAGGTAGTCGAGACTCAGCGGATAGCTGCTGAACGCAACGCCCTCGTCGCCGCGCGAGTTTGCATTGAGCCACGCAAGCACATCGGGCGTGAGCGAGTCCCAGTAGTATGTCGGTTCGAATCCGCGAGCCGCCGCGCCGCGAAGTCCGCCCACGGTCGCGCTGTAGAACGAGAGCTGGCAGGGGTGATACGCCCACACCGCCCGCGCGGCCGATGCCAGGACCGCCGCGCACACGACCGCGGCCACTCCGCGCGCGGCGGCCGGCCGCCAGCGGCGCGAGCACCACTGCTCGATCGCGCACACACCCACGCCCGCCAGGCACGCCAGAAACGGAAACGACGCCAGCAACTGCCGCTCGCCGTCGTGGCCCGGCGCGCCCGGCAACGCCCGGACGATCATGAGCGTGACCCAGTTCAGCACGATCAGAGCCATCCACGGCCGCTCGTGACGAACAACCGCTGACGCGCCTAGTCCGATCGCCGCCAACACCAGAATGGCGGTCGGAACCGTGATCGCGGTCCACACCAGCGTGTTGTACCACGGCAGCGAGAACTCATAGACTCGTCCGAAAAACATGGTGGGAATCGGAATTGACTGGGCACGCGACAGGTTCGACCAGAGAAAGATCGCCGCCGAACGCCACGGCGCGTGCCACCAAGTGGGAATACTCGCGAAGATCACGAGCGGCGCGACCGCCGCCGCGACGGACCACGGCGCGGTCTGGCCGCTCAGTTCGAGCCACGGCATTCTCGATCGAAGCCAGCGGTGACGCGTGCAACCGAGTACGGCCAACGGCACGAACATCCACAGGTGCGATGGGTCGTCGTCTGGTCGACTGCGAAACCACTGGGCGGTATGGGCCGCTCGTGTGGTCCGCAACTCGCGATGGTCGCTGTCCAGCGCCTGAGCGGCTTGGGCGCGGTCGTACGCCGTCAGTTGCCGCACACCCGCGGCGATCGACACGATCGGCACGACCCACGCCGCGACGATCAGTGCGACGGCGCCCCATCGCGCCAGCTCGGCCGCCCGGGCGCCGGCCGGCCGCAGAAGCGTATCCAACAGGCTCCAGGCAAACAGCGGCAGCGGGATCAGCCAGCCGGTGAACTTAGTCGCCGCCGCAAGTGCGAGCACGCCGGCAAAGCCCGCTGACCACAGCGCTGCCGCTCGCGGCGCACTCGACCACGACTCGCGCGCCCTCCACAACGTCGCGACGCAAAGGACCCACAGGCACGCGAGCGGCATGTCGTACGAGGCGAGGTGGGCGTGTGCAAAGACTCGCGGCATCGCGAGCCACGAACCAGCCGCCGCCAGCGCTGCGAGCCTGCCGAATCGGGCGGCGACGAATGAGTACATCGCCGCCACGGTGAAGCTGAACAGCAAGACCGGACCCAGCCGATGCGCGGCGAGCGGCGGAAGCCAGCCACGCCCGATCAACCAGCCCATGTTGCCCAACACCGCATAAAATGGCGGGTGCCCGTCCGGCTCCTCACGAGCGAACGGCCAGAAACGAGCGAGCGTCGCGCGGTCGAAAGCGTCGCGCGTCGCGCCGCCGTGTGCGACGAGCGAGAACCACGCCCGCACCTTCTCCTCGCGCTCGAGCGTATATCCCTCGTCCCACGTCATCGCCGGGGCGTCGATCGTGACCAGCATGACCGCCAAGGTCGCCGTCCCGATGGCGATGCTCAGCGCGGTTTCTACGGCAGTGCGTGAAGAAGTCGTTTCGGGCAAGTCTGGTCCAGCCGGTTCGAGCTCGTTGTTCGGAACTCATGATAGTGAATTCGCCGGCCGGTGTCATGCGTGCGCGGGGGGGGCGTGTGTTTCGAGCATCGAACGCACGCCGTTGGTAAAACAGCATCGCCCGTGGCACCTGCCTGCTGGCTGAGGCGGGGCACGGGCGAATGCGGTAGCGTGGTGATCGGTCGCTAAGTTCGCACGTTGTGCGTGAGTTTGTCGAGATCGGGAGGCGGCTCAAAGAGCCGCAACGTCGGCGGTGGCGCGGGCGCGTCGCTGAGCACGTCGATCAGCCGGCCGCCGGTCTGATACCAACCGCCCCGCGTGAATCGCACCCAACGCGGCTCGAACAGCAGGTTCACAGGTTGATGATCCGGGCCTTGACAGCACACGACGGCTCGCCGCGCCGCCACCAACTGGCGGGCGAGGAAACAAAGACCGTTCGACGATAGGTCGATTCCAAACGCGGCAAAACTCTTGAGATCATCCACCTTGCCCGTGATGTTGTTTACAGGCGTGATCGCCAACGAAATGCGGAACGGAAACCGCCGGTGCGACCGTTTTTCGGCCGGGATTACGCCGGCACCGCACAATTCCATCAGCCTGCCGACGCATTCCTGGACCAGCCGCGCGCGGGGTTGCGATGGCGCTAGCCCCGCCAGCGCCTGCGTCCGCGACGCCGTTCCGTCGCCGGCCAAGTCGTCCAAGCCGTCATCCACAGGGACTTCCACAAGACGAGACGAAACGACCACGCCATGAGACAGGCTCATAGGAGAACTTCCTTCTAGACACGAGACACGATTCACGAAAGGAATCTTTAGATGTGTCTGCCAAACCATAGGCCACAAACTTGGGGTGAGCAAATCGAAAAATTCGGCTACAATCCCGGCTCGCCGCAACCACGGAGGGTTTCCTCACGGCATGGCCCGACTAGATGGCTCTGACCAGACTCGGCTGGCGCTGCTCGGCCTGCTGGCCGGCGTGTTGGGCGTCACGGCGGCTACGGCACCGCCTCTGCCCGCGGTTCCACCGACCAAACCGGGACCGCGCGGACTGGCTGGCCCCGGACCTCGCGAGTCAAGCGACCCCCACGCCGCACTGATCGGCCATCTGGAGCGACTCGGCAAAACCGAGCCGACGCCAGCCCAGTGGGGTCAGGTGTCGGCCGCCATCGATCACTCGTCGTGGCGCGTTGCTCGGCGGGCATTCCACGTGCTCAACGCGCACGAGCATCCGCAGCGGCAGGCGGCCGCGATCCGGCTGCTCGCGCGGGCGATCGACTACGAGCGAACGGGCGCCGAGCGGCCGGGCGAGGCCCAGCGATCTTCCTACGAAACGTTCGCACGACAATTGCTGATTGCCGATGTCGCTGAGTTCATGACTCCGCCGACCGCCGATCAGCCGGCCGCGGTGCTGCGAGCCGCGATGCGGTTTGCGCCTCAGGGATCGGTGCGGGCGCGAGCGTTGCGTCTGCTAGCGCCGTCTGAGTCGCGCGACGATCGCAGCCGGCTGGTCGCCGCGGCACTGCGCGACTCGAGCGAACTCGTGCTGATCGCGGCGCTCGACATCATCGCCGCGCATGGTCACGACGAAGCTCCAGATCGCATCCACCTGCTGGCGGCCAGCCCGCGACCGATGGTGCGAGGCCGGGCGGCTCAGGTGTTGCGCCGTCTCGGTCGGTCCGCTGCGCCCGGCGACTACAGCGCCGCCGTGATCGACGCGGTGAATGAACTGGCGTCGCGGCTGGTTGAGGCTGGTCTTGAGTTTCGCGACGTGCTGCCCTGGGCCGCCAACGCATCGAACGAGTCGCAGCACGAGGCGATCGTGCAGGCGGCTGAGACGTACCTCGACGCCGCGGCAGGCTCGGCCGCCCCGTCCGACGACGGCCACGGCGTGCTGCTGCTTGTCGCGGCGGCCCGGTCGCGGCACGATCGGCTGACGATCAGGCTTTGGGAACACGAGATCCGCCTCGCCGACTCAGACGGCGAGATGCTCTCCCGCGGCCTGCAGGCTCTCGCCCGCGCCCGTTTGATTTCCGGATTGATGGCCTATCGCCAGGGCGACCGCTCGGCCGCGCTCGACGACCTCGCGGCTCTCGCCGGATTGACGCGAGCGCAGATCGCCGCCGACGTGCGACTTCAGATCTATGTCGCGAATGCGGCTGCCGTTTCTGCGGCCATCTGGAATGGAACGACGAACCAGGTCGAGTCGATTGTGGCGGCTGGTTTGGACGACAGCGATGAGGCTGGGCGGCTCGCGACGACCGTGCTCGGCTCGCTGGACCATGCCGATCCCGCCCAACGTACGGAAGCGCATCGGCGAATCGATTCGTGGTGTGGAATCCGCGTTGATCGGCAACCGGACGAGTTTCGCCGCGGGCGGATGGCAAACTGACCCATCAATCGCGACGCTCGGCGGCCAAGTTAGATCGGACGATGGCAAGTTGCCGTCGCACGCAGGGTGCTGTCGCATGCCTTGGAGGGCCGCACAATTGGCGTTACACATCTATGGCCTTCTGCGGCCGTGACCGTTACAGTTCCGAAGATGGGTCGGTGAGATACAGCGTCGACTAAGGAGTGTCGGACATGGTTGCGCGCAGTATGGTGTTCGCGTGTCTTGGCCTGGTGTGCGTCGCGGCGGCTCAGGAGCCGAAGCAGAGTGGACCACAGACGAAGCCGGAAGTGAAACAGGCCACCCTGCAAGGGGCGGCGGCGCCTCAGGTTGTTTTGATGTCGGGCGAACGGGTCAATCCGGACGAGGCCATGGCGTTCACGCGCAATGTGCTGCTCAAGGAAGGCGAGGCGTACGCGCTGATGAGCCAACTCGAAGAGAACATCAGCTCGGTTCGGTTCGCGATCGAGAACTACCGCGCCGGCTACTCGCTGACGGCGGCCAAGGAGGGCGAGCGATTCTATTTCAACGGACCTACGAAAGGCTGGCGCGCCGAGAATACCGGCGCGGCGAGCACCTGGCCGCCTGTGACCAACATGGCCCAGCGCCGCGAGGCGATGCGCCGCGCCAAGCTGCTGCAGCCGATCCTTATCGCCGAGCCGATCGACGAAATGAACAACCTGCGGCTCTACTACCTGCCGGGGCTCGCCGGCTACGACGGCAAGCAGTATGTCGAGGAGCCGATGGCCATTGCCTTTTTCATTCACCCGAAGACTGGCTCGCGCATGACCGTACTGCTGCGCGGCGGTCGCGCCTACGGGGCCGTCGGCCGTCCGCTCGCGGCGACGTCGAGCATCTACGTACACAACACGACTCAGCAATCGGCCGGACCGCTTGGACTGGCCGAGGCGCACATTCCGAACATCTTCTACGCGAAGTCGGTGAGGATGGATATGGAACCGTTCGCCGAAGGCGACAACCTGGAACGGCTGATGACGACCGTGTTGACGGCGCATCAGAACGGACCGCTTTCGACCGACGACTTCCGCTCGCTCTACGCCGAACTCGCCCGCTACACGCAGTAGCGGGGGGGTAAACACCAAGCATCAAATCCCAAATCCCAAACAAAGGCCAATTCTCAGAAACTTAGAAAACCCGGCTCTCCGCCAACTTTGGGGTGCAGGCGTCCCGCCTGCCGGATTCTGCACCAGTTGTTGGGCAGGCGGGACGCCTGCACCCCAATAATCCCCAAAGCTTGCGGATCGCCAAAAACCCAAAACCCGCAACGGTGTCGGCGCGGGTGTGCGCAATGGGAATCAGGGCTTGTTTGTGATTTTGATTTGGTGCTTTCCCCATCGCTACGGCTTGTTTCCGTTCGCCGCGGGCGCGGCGGCCTTGCCGGATTCGAGGAACGCGAACAGGTCGGCGATCTCCTTGAGGCTGAACTGATTCATCAGGCCGTCGGGCATGACGCTTTGTTTGCCCTCGACCATCTCTTCGACGTCCGCCTTGGGCAACCTGATCGTGGTCGCGTCGGACAGCAGCAGCACGTAGTTGTCGCCGTCGTCGGGCGCCTTCATGGCCGTGATGACGCGGCCGTCCTTGGTCGCGATCAGGTACGACTTGTACTGATCCGAGATCACACGCGACGGATAGATGGTTGCCTCGAGGATGTCCTTGCGTTTGAATCGGCTCGCCAGCGTGGTCAGGTCCGGCCCGACGCTCTGGCCGACCTGCTCGATCTTGTGGCACTTAGCGCAGATGGCCTTCTCGAAGACGGCGCGGCCGCGCTCGACTGAGCCGGACCGGCCCTCGCCTTCGAGATACACCAGCAGTTGGTCGTAGCTCCAGTTGTGTTTCGGCTTGTCGGAGTCGGCGAGCTTGGCCGACGCGGCGTCGGGATAGGTCTCGGCATACCACTTCTGCCACTTGTCGAGTTCGGTCCGCCACTCGTTTCGCTTGTGTCCAAAGTGCTTGCCGCCCCACTGCCGGAGCAGCACGATCGAATCCCACGCGCCCTGTTCGCCCAGGCGCCCGCCGGCCTGGATTGCCGCACGAAACGCCGCCGGCCCGTCGGGTCTCTGCTCGATGCCCGCGAGCGCCTGCACGGCCGCCCGCACGGTCTCGCGGTTCTCCGAGTCGAGCGCCCGCACGAAGATCGGCCAGTTGCGTGCATTCTGGAAGTTGGCCAATGCCCGTACCGTCGCATCGCGCAGTTCGCCGGAACTCCGATCGTAGTGCTTGAGCAGAATTGCCTCGGCCTCGGCCCGGCCGGTGCGGCCGAGCGCGAGCAGCACGTCGGCCCGCGGCACGGGCGACTTGTCCTCCTTGGCGATCAGCGCGGCCAACGCGGGCACGAACGCCGCGTCGGCCTTGTCGTTGATTCGCTCGTCGGTCGCCAGCGCCCGCGTCGCGCCGCGATTGAACTGGTCCGCGTTCTGGATGATCGCGAGCAGGTCTTTCTCATCGAGTTGTTTCACGGTGTCGCGCAGAAAGTTCGTGATGTAGCCGGCGTAGCTGTGGCCGCCCTTCCAGTCGCGCGATACGTCGAACCACTTGAGGAACCGCAAACGCTGCGCCGACGTCCAACCTTCGGTCACGCCCATCAGGCATCGCGCGTAGTGGATCGCGTCGGCCCGGTCGTCGAGCGACTCGGTCGCGCCGATCCGGTCGATCGCGGACAGCAGTTTGTCGATCGCCCCCTCGGCGTGCATCGCCGCCATCAATCGCGCCAACTCATAGTCGAGCGGTCGATTGCCGGTCGGAAACCGCCGGCTCAGGTCCTGTCCGATCAGCTTGATCTCCTCCGGCCGCGCCTCGGGTTTGGCGTTGACCCAGGACAATTGGATGCAGCGCACCAGATCGAGCGTGTCGGCGGCTGGCAGCGGCTGTTTCTTTTGGTGCAACATGGCGCACGAGGTCAGAAACGCCTCGCGTGCGGCGTCCTTGTCGCCGGCGACCAGACCGACCCGGTTCAGCGCCACGAGACCCATGATCGCGACTCGTGGGTCCTTGTCCGCGAGAATCGCTTCGCGCCACTGCGCCGGGTCGATGCGCTCCAGTGCCAGCCTCGCGGTGTAGCGCAGGAATCGGTCGGTGCTCGCCAGCAGCGGCTTCAGCTTGTCGATCGGCGCGGGCGTTTGGGTGCGGATGAGGCTCTCGAGTGCGCGTCGCTGAACGAGTGGGTTCTCGTCGCCGAGCAGCCCAAGCAAGTCACGCGCGCCCTGTTCGCGCGGGTGCTGCCCAAGCAGCACCGCCGCGACAGCTCTAAGCTCGGCCTCCTTGTCCGCAGCCAACGCCCGGGCCAGTTCGAGAGTCGGCGCGGGACCAAACTGCATCAGATTGAAGACTGCGCGAAGCCGTTGAGCTGGCGTCAGCTTGACGTCGTTCGCCAGACCCTTGGCTGCGCGTTCCAGCGTCGGCCGCCACTCGTCGCCGGCGTTTGCTTTCAGGCGGCGTATTGATTCGCGACCCCACGCCGACTGAGGCTGCGACGTCGCGATTGACGCTATGGCCGACTCTGTGCCCGGCGGAAACTGGACCTCCACGGCGGGCGATTTCTGTGCAGGCCGCGCGGCCGGTCGCACGCTGAACAGGCCACCCTCTGTGTTCCGGCCGCCCGTCGTGAAGAACAGGCTGCCGTCGGGCGCGATCTCGATGTCGCTCACGTTCAGCGGCTTGCCGGTGACGAACTCCTCGGCCTCGCCCTTGAACGAAGCGCCGTCGCGATTCAGGTGGATTGCGAAGATGCGACCGTACGACCAGTCGGTGATGAAAAAGGCGTCGTGGTACTTTTCCCCAAACGCGGTGTGATTGTAGAACACCACGCCGCACGGCGAGCCGCGGCCGATGTCGACCGTGGCGGGCAGCGAGTCGACGTAGTACGACGGCCACTTGTTCGATCCCGATCGCCAGCCGAAATCGGCGCCGGGCGGACAGTGGTTCACGCGGACCGGCCGGTACCACGGAGCAAACTCGTCCCACTCCATGTCGCTATCGAACGAGAAGACCTCGCCGAGCGAATTGATCGCGAAATCGAACTGGTTGCGGAACCCACAGGTCTCCAGCGTCCAGTGCTTCGCGTCGGGGTCGGTGCGCCAGATGGTTCCGCCGGGCGTGCGGATGCCGACCGCGTGGCCCCCGGCGTCTTCGTAGCGCGGCAGCACGTCGGCCTCGTAGCCGCGCAGCAGGTCGCGCAGCGGCAACTCGCGGCCGTGCAACTTCACCGGCCGATCTACTTCGTCGGCCGGCTGGTTCTTCATCGCTGCGTTCCTGACACCCGGCTCTTTCCACAAGTGACCGAGGTCAATATACGGCGGGCACGGCGAACCAGGTTCGGGCGTCGCGGTGACCCATGCGTGGTTGCCCGAGTTGATGTAGAGGTGTCCGTCGGGTCCGGCGACGACCGCGTGCGGACCGTGTTCGCCCATGCCGCCTTTGAACTTGTGCAGCAGCTCGACCGAGTCGGCTACATCGTCGGCGTCGGCGTCCTTCAGTCGATACAGGCCCGTTCCGTCCGGCCCGTCGCCGATGCAGTAGAACGTCGTCGCATCCCACGCCAACAGGCCCTGGCAGTTCTTCACCTTGTCGCTGTATTCTTTCGCCTTGTCGAACTTCCCGTCGCCGTCGTCGTCGATGAGCGTGAAGATCGCCCCGCGCTCACGCGAGACTACCGGCCGGCCTTTGGCGTCGAACGTCATGTTTACGACCGACCCGATGAGTTCGTGATCGGCCACCTGGTCGATCGCGAAACCCTCCTTGACCGTGAACCTGCTGGCGTCGGCCTTGCCGTTCCACGTGACGCCGGCCCAGCGGTCGGGTCGGACAAACTCGCTGAGCACCTTGGGGCTTGTCCATTTTGAGTCGTCGAAGTTCGCCTCGCGCCAGCCGTCGGCCGCCTCCTTCGCGCACTTCCACGTTCCGTCCGTGGACACGGTGTAGTGGTTGCCCGGCTTGGTGAGCCGCACGAGCCAGGCGACCATCCCAGCCGGTCCGCCTTCGTTCGTCGCTCGCACCGCGACCACGTTCTTGCCGCGCACGAGGTGCGACTTGACGTCGAACACCTTGCCGTCCTTCCACTCGTTGCCGCGGCCGACCTCCTTGCCGTTGACGTAGAGCACGAACGCGTTGTCGCAGGTGATGTGGATGTTGGCCTCTTGCAGTTCATAAGGCTCGTCGAACGTCTTGCGAAAATAGATCGTGCCGCTCGGCGCCTCGCGCAGCGGGTTGCCCTCGTCGAACCAAATCCAGTTCGCCTTGGGCGCAACCTGTTCGGCGCCCGATCGGCCGACGGCGAAGAACGAGGTCAAGATCGCAAGCGTCGCAACAAGGGCGGCAGAACGTCGCAGCATGTTTGGTTTCTCCGGAAAGCAGTGTTTCGCTGCCTGTCGAGCGCGGTGGGTCCGACAAGTGGCAGGCTGGAAGCCCCACGGCCGATCAAACGGTACCAGTGTTGAGCGAAACGGTCCGCGGGGCAAGGCATTTTTTGGGGTGTCCAGATCGAGACCACCGCCGTTTTCTGAACATGGGCGGCGTCCGGTGCGTAACACAGCCACACGCAGGACCTACGCCCGCTCGTCTCGACGCGGCGACACGATCGCGACGGTTCCTGTACAAGGCGAGTGGTGGCCAGAGTCTCTGGCAGCGACGCGAAAGCGACCATGCACTGCGTGTTGCGGCGAATCTACCGGCGGCCACAGGTTCTGGCCCTCAAGATGCATGGTGGAATGGCGGTCACTCCGAGTTCGGACCGGACTCAATGGTTCATTCAGTTCTCTGGGAAAAGGAGTGACCGATGACGCGAGGAAGTCGTTCGGCGTTCACGCTGATCGAGTTGATGGTCGTTGTGTTCATCGTGGGCCTCGTAGTTGTCGTCTACCTGGCCGCGCAGCCGCACGGCTGAGCACGAGGGGTGAACCGTCGCGGACAGTGCAAGAACAACCTCAAGCAACTGGGGTTGGCCATGCACAATTATCACGACGCGTGGAAGTGCTACCCGCCAGGTCTGGTGGATGACGACGGCAACCCAAGCGACGGGCAGTACACCGGCTTTGTACTGTTGCTGCCGTTTGTGGAAGAGACGGCCCTGTACAACGCATACAACCTCAAGGTCGGAAGTCAATCCGGCACCGACGACGCCCTCACACCGCGGAGTGGTTGGATGCACCCGACGAACTCGACGGTCGTCTCGAAACAGCTCAGCCAGTTCTACTGTCCCTCGAATCGATCCGAGGGCGTGGTGGCGTTGGGCAGGAGCGGCTGGGTGGCTGGTGCCACTGACTACGCCATGGCCAGCGGTGCCGCGCCGCTCTTGTGTTCCGACCGCGTGTCGAACGAGAACGTCGCGAAGCTCCGCGGCTACTTCGGCATCAACGCGAGCGTCCGGGTCAGCGACGTGAAGGATGGCACCTCGCAGACCGTGGCGATGGGCGAGGTGTCTGGCGGCGAAACGTGGCTTGGCACGACGAACATGGCCGGCGCGTCAGTCAAACCGGCCGATGCGCTGGGAGCGCGGCCATCCGACCCCACGCTCTGGTTCGTCGATCAGGGTTGGGCCGTTGCCCGCATCGACGGCCGCACGCCTCACTGGCCGCGTGGGTCTGTCCTGTTCGCGGCGTATCAGCATTTGGGCGCGGACAACAACCTAGACAGCGGCCCCGACAAACTGGCGGCGCGGATGAACACACAACCGTTGGTAGTTTCCGCCGTCGGGCAACGGCCCGGCGACGCGCCCTGCGGCAGCCGCGACGACCGGCTCT
Source organism: Planctomycetia bacterium (assembly GCA_036758585.1). Lineage (GTDB taxonomy): Bacteria > Planctomycetota > Planctomycetia > JALXBF01 > JBGPMX01 > DAIOWH01. The sequence goes on along the minus strand of DAIOWH010000019.1, from coordinate 24,590 downwards.
CGCCCGTCCGCAGCGCCCACGAGGGCGGAGCGCAGTTCCTGTTCGGCGATGGCACCGTGCGGTTCATTTCGGAAAACGTGGACCAGCGGGTCTACGCCGCCATCTTCACGATCGCCGGTGGCGAGGTGGTCGACGAAGACGATTTTTGAGACAAGCAGAAACTCGGCGCGCCGTTACCGAAACGCCTCGAACTCTTTGCCCAGCACGGCGGCGGCGATCTTGAGTTGCAGGATTTCGTCGGTGCCCTCGTAGATGCGGCACACACGAACGTCCTGCAGATGACGGGCAGGACGATACAACTCGGAGTATCCGCGGCCGCCGAACACCTGCACGGCCCGGTCGGCGGCGTCCCACGCCGCGTTCGACGCAAAGAACTTGGCCTGGGCGCAGGCGAGATCGGCGGCCGACTGCAGCGCGGCGCTCGCCGGATCGGCGTCGCTGGCCGACTTCGCCGCCGCGGCCTTCAGGACGAGCGCCTCGGTCGCCGCGCGGTCCACTTCGATCCGCGCGATGTGCTGTTGCACGAGCTGGTGCTTGGCGATCGGCTTACCGTGCTGGCAACGCTGCTTGGCGTACTCAGCCGCCTCAGTGAGGCAATCTTCGATCACGCCGAGGCACCCGGCTGCGACGCTCAGCCGGCCGGCCACCAGCGTGTGCATCGCGATGCGGAACCCGTTGCCCTCCTGGCCGAGCAGATTCTCGACCGGCACCGCGCAATCCTGCATTTCAAACATCGCCGTATTGGCCGTGGGCATTCCCATCTTCGCAGTCAGGTCTTCGCGCACGATGCCGCCGCCGGCGGCCTCGACGACCATCGCGCTCATGCGGCGCGGGCCGTTCTTGGGATACGCGAACGCAATGAACAGGTCGGCGATGCCGCCGTTCGAGATCAGATACTTGACGCCGTTCAGCACGAACCGGTCGCCGCGTCGTTCGTAGGTCGTTTGGAGTTCAAGCGGATTGGAGCCCGCGTCAGGCTCGGTGAGGGCGAACGCACAGATTCGCTCGCCGCGGGCCGTCGCGGGCAGCAGCCGCCGCTTCTGTTCGTCCGTGCCCCAGTACGCGATCGGCAACTGGCCGATCGAGATATGCCCCGAGAACAGCGTGCGCAGGCCGGTGCCCTCGCGCCCGATGCGGGCCAGCGCCCGAGCGTACGTCGCCGCGTCGGCGCCGCGTCCACCGTAGACGGTCGCGATCGGCATCCCCAACAGATCGTGTTTTCGCGCGAGCGGAATCGCCTGGCCGTTGAACCGGTGCTCGACGTAGGCAAGCTCCTCGCTCGGACGCACCTCGACGCAAAACGCCTCGACGTCGTCCAGCAGCCGGGCCTGTTCGGTTGTGTCCATTGCGTCTCCTATCGCGACGGTCGCGGCACTGTACTCTGTCGGACCTACGCAGTAGTCTTTACTTGTGCTGCGTTACTTTGTACTGGTCGAGTGCCGGAATCAACCGAAGACGGGCGGTGCATGAAACGATTGAAGGCAAGGCGAGACGAAGCGGCGGTAGCGGCGGCCGTCGTCGGCGCCGCCGGGGTGGCCGCGGCCGGCGCGAGAACGGGAAGGAGTCGCGTCATCGATCGGCTCGAAGAGATCATCACGCAAGACATTGGCGGCCGCGGACTGGCGATCGACCCGCGCGACAACCTGGTCACGCGCTGCCGCGGCAATCTGGAGCGGGCGGCACGGCACATGGCAAGCGAAGGTCAAGAGGTGGCGATCGTCACCGGATTCTTCGTATCGCGTGCCGAGCGGCCGGCGATCGAGACCGACGGCCCGTGCGGTGCAATCGCGCTGGCGTGGCTGCTCGGCCGGCTGGGCCTGCGTACCACGCTCATCACCGACCCGCTCGGCGAGGCCGTGGTGCGGGCCGGCCTCCGCGCCGCTGACAGTGCGGACACATCGGTCGAGATCGTCGTGTTTCCGTTTGAGAGTGACGACCCCGACGATCCCGATCGCGGCTCGAACGAACCTGCGGCCAGCCGGCGGTCGATCGAGTTCGCCCAGTCGTTCTACCGGCACGGACCCGGCCAGCGGCTCACGCACCTGGTCGCCGTGGAGCGTGCCGGTCCGAGTCACCGCGACGGCGTCGCGAGCGCCACGCCCGGCCATCAGAATCAGGTGCATAACTTCCGCGGCGAGGTCATCACGGCCCAGACCGCCAAGCTGCATTTTCTGTTCGAGTTCATCGGGGACAACAATCTGCCGATCCGCACGATTGGTATCGGCGACGGCGGCAACGAGATTGGGATGGGATCGATTCCGCGCGAGGTCATTCACGCGAACATCCCCAGCGGCCTGGGCGCTCGCGTGGCCTGCCGCATCGCCAGCGACTGGACGATCGCCTGTGGCGTCTCGAACTGGGGCGCGTACGCGCTGGGCACCGCCGTCGCCTGGCTCCGCGGCAGGCCCGGAATCCTCGCGGACTGGAGCGACCAGCGGGAACAGGCGGTGCTATCCGCCCTGGTCGCCCAGGGCGCCGTAGACGGCGTCACAGCGCGGCCCGAACCGACCGTCGACGGTCTGCCGCTCGATCAGCACCTGGCAATCTGGCAGCAGATTCGCGATGCGGCGCGGTTGGGGTCCGTCGATCCTCGATTGACTAAGGAGGGGCCAAAATAACTTTCCCTAGTGGTCCGTCCAACCTGAAATGATGGGTGCCGTGCCGTCGGCTTTGCGTCGGCATGCCCACGCCAAGCCGAGGGCATGCCACCCAAACCCGTCAATTCAGGCATTGGGGGGAGCCGGTTGCCCTCGCTTGCGCTCGGGTTTGTGTCTCCCCGAATCGGGAACTTATTTCGGCCACGTCCCTAGGCCAAGCCCTCTAACTGTTCCATGGTCTTTTCGGCTCTCCGCCAAGTTTGGGGCGCAGGCGTCCCGCCTGCGACGTAAGCATTCTCAACGCGGCGATCGAAATGGGCGCGTCGCGCGGCGTCGCGGAGTTGGTCGAGTAGTTTGGGTATTGGGGCGACGAAAACGGGGGCGGCGGATTGGCCGAACACGCTCGAAGCGGCGTTCATGGTGTGGTCTCCCAGCGGCAGTGGATCGACCGATGCTAGTGTAACGGCTAGGATGCGGGATGTGCGGTTTTGTGTTTCCTTTGCGGTCTGGGAGGCAACGCTCGGATTCTTAACAGGAATCTGGCTCTGGCGATGGTCGGACAATGCATCGTCTGTGCAAGTCACTCATGAGGGATCCCAATCATTGACCGCAGTTGAGCGAAGCCATTAGCCCGTTGCCAGTGAAGATAATCATAGCGAAGAAAGTGCGCTTCGATTCATGCTCGAGCCAATGCCGCAATCATGCGAATCCGAGAAAGATTTTGCTGCCTGCTGTGTGTTTAATACTACAGCGCACCTTGCGTAGGGTGGGCTCTGCCCACCGCCACATATGGGGTTGGTGGGCAATGCCCACCCTACCTGTGACCGCGCAGCAATCAAGGGCCGTTGTAGTATTAATGAGAGGAAGGTGGCCCAAGGACGCGAGATGGTGAGCTTTCCCGAAACACGTGCCAGCCTGATTCTGAGAATCGCCGACGCGCGCGATGCCCGAGCGTGGGATGAGTTCGCGCGCGTGTATCAGCCGGTGGTGTATCGGCTGGCGCGGCGGCGGGGGTTCCAGCACGCGGATGCGGAGGAATTGGTTCAAGAGGTGATGATGGCGATCGCGCAGGGGGTCGAGGGCTGGGTGCCGGACCCCGAGCGCGGCCGGTTCCGCGATTGGCTGCATCGTATCGCCCGCAATCTGATGATCAATTCTCTCACGCGACGCAAGCATCAGGTGTGGGGCACCGGACACACGGACATGCCGCGGATGCTCGAAGCGGAGTGCGACCCGGACGCGGCGGCGACGCAGACGTTCGAGATCGAGTATCGCCGCGAGGTGTTCCGCTGGGCGGCCGAGCGGGTGCGAGGCATCGTCAAGCAGAGCACGTGGCAGGCGTTTTGGCTGAGCACGGTCGAGGACCTGCCGGCCGGCGAAGTGGCTCGGCAATTGAGCATGTCCGTGGGCAGCGTGTACATCGCACGCAGTCGCGTGATGGCGCGGCTGCGTGATGAAGTGAAGCGAATTGAAAATGAGGAGTCCGAGTAGCGTGACTGAGCCGCAAACAAGGGGTCAG
>DAIOWH010000019.1:0-20374 GCA_036758585.1 Planctomycetia bacterium | reverse complement strand
GGTCAGAGTGAAGCCTAACGTACGTGACGAGCGAGGGCGTGAACATGAAGGCACCGAAGACAGAAGCGGCTTGTGACAGCGTGCGACTCGACGTGCTGTTGTTCGGCGACGAAGACAGCGCCGAGTTCGGGGAATCTTCTTCGCACGTGGAGTCATGCCCGCGTTGTCAGGATCGCCTGTCGAAGATGGCGGCCGACGACGGCGACTGGGCGGAAGTGCGGAATGTGCTGCGGCCGAGCGATGAGAATGATGAAGTACCCGATTCGGCCGGCAGTCATTCGGCATCAGCCGGATTTCTTCCGTCGAAAGGCGGTACCACGGCACGACGTATCAAGCTGGACTTCCTCGCAGCCCCATCGCACCCGGAACTGCTGGGCCGGCTGGGTCGATACGAGATCGAGCAGGTCATTGGTGCGGGCGGCATGGGCATTGTGCTCAAGGGCTTTGATGCCGAGCTGAATCGGCCGGTGGCGATCAAGGTGCTCGCGCCGCATCTCGCGCACAGCGGTGCGGCGCGGCAGCGGTTCGCGCGCGAGGCGCGTGCCGCGGCCGCCGTCGTACACGAGCACGTGGTGGCGATTCACAACGTCGAGAGCGAGCAGGAAGTGCCGTTTCTCGTCATGCAGTACGTGCCCGGCCGGTCGCTCGAGGATCGCGTGGCGCAGGACGGGCCGCTCGCGGCGGCGGAGATTTTACGGATCGGCATGCAAGCGGCGGCGGGATTGGCCGCGGCCCACGCCCAGGGCCTGATTCATCGCGACGTGAAGCCCGCGAACATCCTGCTGGAGAACGGCGTCGAGCGGGTGCTGCTCACCGATTTCGGGCTGGCCCGCGCCGCGGACGACGCGAGCCTGACGCACTCGGGCATCGTCGCCGGCACGCCGCACTACATGTCGCCCGAGCAAGCGCACGGCGACGCGACGGACGCACGATCCGACTTGTTCAGCCTCGGGGCCGTGCTCTACTTCATGGCGACCGGCCACCCGCCGTTCCGCGCCGAGCGGGCGATGGCCGTGCTCAATCGCATTTGCCACGAGCCGCATCGCCCCGTGGGGCAGACGAACGCGAACATTCCCGACGAACTCGCGGACGTGATCGACCGGCTGCTCGACAAGAAACCGAGCCGCCGATTCGCCACGGCCGGCGCAGTGCAGCAGGCCCTCGCCGACGTGTTGAGCCGCATTCCCTGGGTTTGGAGGACGCCCCGGTGTTATCAACCCCAACGGGGTTGCACAAGGAGTTCATTGCGAGTCCGTTTGTGCAACCCTTTCAGGGTTGAGGACATCTGCCGTTTCCACAGCACCCAGGGTGCGCTCGAAGACTCGCGACCCTGGGCTGTGTTGTTGCACAGCGTGACCGTAGCCCGACGCGCAAGCGAGGCGGTTTGCGGTAGTTCCTCGCTTGCGCGTCGGGCTACGGTGAGCAAAATAGCCCACTACGCGTCGTTGCAAAACTTGTGGGTACGGATCGCGACGCAGTATACTCCCCGCATCCGCCGCGCAGCGGCTTACTTGAACACGCAGTTGCAGGCGACGGCGCTGCGATTTGCCACGCGGCGCGCCTGAACCGCACCGTTCGGCGGTAGACCACCCGACTCGACCCGTGACCGAAAGTGGACGAAACCGCGCCGCGCCTGAACCGTACCGTTTGGCGGTAGACCACCCGACTCGACCCGTGACCGAGAGTGGACGAAACCACGCCGCGTCTGAACCGTACCGTTCGGCGGTCGACATCCAAGGTACAGGAGACAACTATGTCCAGCCGCAAGGCAGACAAGACTTCCAAGCCTACCGTCCGGAAGCCGGCCCAGCGCACGGCGGCACAACATCGCGAGCTTGCCGCAGCCGCAGCGCGACATCGCCGAGAGAGTTGATGCACTGGCCGCCAAGACGCTGCCGGGCCTGCAGCGCTCCGTGAAGTGGGGCATGGCATACTATGGCGTCGGCGACGGCTGGTGTTTCTGTTGCGGCGGTTTCGCGGGACACGTCAAGCTCATGTTCGTGAATGGCGCGACGTTGGTTCCGGTGCCACCGGTGACGCCAATGGCGATGGGGAAGTCGACGCGGGGCGTGGAGCTGACGTCCGTTGATGACATCGACGAACGCCAGATCGCGGCATGGATGACACAGATTACGGCCGTGCCTGGTGTCGGCGGGAAGAAGAAATAGCCCCGTCGTCCGCCTTGCAAGCGGAGGTCGCGTCGGAGTGCATGTCCGGAGCGAGGCCGGCAGCACGCCGAATTCGGCGGTCAACCGGAGCGGCGGGCGTAGCGTTTTCTGTATTCCAAGGTCATTGGCCGCCGCCCGGCTACCTTGCTCGTTCGGCGGCATCAGCGAGAGAAGCAAGCAACATAAGGAAGATCGCATGTCCATCCGGTTGATGCAGGAGATGTTCTACAAGAACGCCAAGACGCCGAAGGATCTCCCCTGGCACCGCGATACTCCCGATGGCTACATACTGGAAGTAGTCGCGACACGGGCCCAACCGGGCCGAGCGCTTGATTTGGGTTGCGGCTCGGGCGTGTTTTCAGCCTGGCTGGCGAAGCAGGGCTACGAGGTGACCGGTCTGGATCTCATCCCGCGGGCCATCGAGATGTCCAAGGAGCGGGCCGCCGCGGAAGGCGTGCAGGTGACCTGGGTCAACGCGAACCTGCTGTCCTGGACCTCCCAGGGGCAGTTCGATGTGATTGTCGATTCCGGTTGTCTGCATTCCCTGATCGGAGGTGACGTGTCCCGGTACAAGGAGCAGCTCCTGCGCTGGCTCGCGCCCGAAGGGGATTACGTCCTGGGCCATTTCGGCAAACGGCATTGGCTCGACTGGCGCCCGATCGGGCCGAAACGCCGGACCCGTGAGCAGTTGGTGCGGCTGTTCGCTCCGGAACTCGACGTCGTCAAGCATCAGCAGAGTGAGATGGCCGTTCCCCTGCCCATCGGCCCAACCGTGCAAGGACACGCCTTCTGGTTCCGCCGCAAAGGCTAGAAGGCCTGACCGGCGTGGCCGAGCGACTGATCGCAGGTACTGAAAGTCGGACCAAGAGGGCAAAGTGAACTGACGTAGCTCAACGCCAAACCAAGCGTTGCACTTGATGGGCCGGCATGACGGTTTTTCGAGGCATCACGTTCCTTGCAGCCGGCCCGCAAGTGAACGCAGTCGTTCGGCCCACGAGGTCCAAATGCGTCCACAGCCTCTAATTTGTGTGTGTGATGTTGAGGCGAGTAGTCGCTGGTATCAGCGGCTTCTGGGCTGCCAGAGTGGTCATGGGGGCGCCCAGTATGAGCAGCTTGTTTCGCGAGGTCAGTTGATCATGCAATTGCACCGCTGGGAGGTGGAGCATCATCACGGGGCCATCGGCAATCCGAACGTGGCGCACGGAAACGGCGTGCTCCTGTGGTTCGAGATCGATGACTTCGATGCCGCAGTGGCCCGCGCCGCCGAGCTCAATGCGGAGATCGTCCTGCCGCGTCATCGCAATCCGCCCGACGGCGACGGCGGTCCGAACCATTGGGAGATATGGCTGCGCGACCCGGACGGCTACGTGGTCGTGCTCGCCAGCCCGTAGCGTCGCCATTTTTCCCGCGCTTCCTCGTCGATTTCGTAATACGCGCGTTCCGGTTTTTGGTACGTCAAACCGGCTTCGCGGAGTCTTCGCCAAACGGTGTCACGCGAAACGGCAACCTGGTACAAGTCGTGAATGACGCCATGCAGACGGCCGACGGTCCACAAGTCCGTTTCGAACCCAAAGGCGGATGCCGGCTGCAACACGATCGCGCACAGATCCTGCTCGTCCAGTTCTTGCAACGTGCGAGGGCGACCGCTGCCGGGTTGCCTCTGCAGGCCGTCATGGCCGTTGTTCCTGTAACGTGTCAACCATCGTTGCAACGTTCTGCGACAAATTCCAAAGGCGTCCGCCGCTTGGCCCACAGGCCACGCACGTTCTACGGCCATTACGGCGCGCAAACGAACATCATAGGTCGAGTATCCTTCCTCGCTCATCGCGAGCGAGTTATTCAATAATCATGAATTTAGGTCGAGATCAATGTGACACTTTTATTGCGACGAGCCATATGGTCGCTGGGCGACCGGTTGCTGGCGCTGCCCGTGGTTGGGCAAGCGACCGGCCACCTGCCAGGCCGGATCGACGATTGGCTGGAGCTGGCACGCCGTGGGCTGTTCGGCTTCGACTGGCAACACTGGTCCGGCCCATACCAGCGGGCCGCCACGCCGAGCGTGCCGGTGGAGGTGGCTACCCTGCCCACCGAGCTGCAACGGCTGGTTCGATTGATCGAGTGGCCGGGCGCCCGGTTCGCCAACCTGCAGTCAGTACGGCCGGAGGAGCTTTGCCCCTGTGGGTAGCCAACACGCCGAACGTATGGAGGATTAGATTGTGCGGCGACGAACCAGACGGGCCAACGCGCGAGGAAGATACTGATCGACCGAAACGGCCGGGCCGGCGCGCAAGACAAGCCACAATCTAATCCATCGTTCAAGTAGCCCGCGCGGCGATGGGATTCATGATGCCCCGCTCCTTGGCGCAGCTCTTGCCATTAGGGGTTTGCTTGCGGTGGCTCGGCTTGCAGCCAGCACGGCACGGTCCGATGGCGCTGCGTGTTTCCCGCGCGAGCAATCAGGTCGTGCACGGTTTCAGTCATCCCGCTGCGTTTCGTAGTCTCTTGGGGTCGCCGCGAGGGTGTGACCAGCACGCTTTTGCGGCCCCGGCGCGGACCGTCACCGCCGGTCGCGTTCGCGCACCGGCGAACGGCCACGTCGCAGGACGACTCCGAGCCAACTTCGCAGCCGGTTCGGTCGGTCAACTGCTGTTGTGCAAGAGGCGACGCCCACCACTCGCGGGAATCACCGAGACGAGTTTCAGGACCCCGCCGCAGTGCGGGCAGGTCGCTCCGTACAGCCTCCGGCCTCCCGCCTCTCTTGGTGCGACACTACGGGTTCGCGCACCTGCGCTCAAGGATCGATCTCGAGTGGCTGAAGACGCTGGTGACGGCGACGCTCAATCTGGTGTACGAGTTGATCGTGGCCCCCAAGCCGCTGCCGGTACGCTAGGCGGCGAGAGGCGCGGGATCTGCAGAGTTCTTGGTGCTTCGAACCAAGTCGCACCATCAGCATCTCTTGCATGCTGGCCGACCACGGTGGCTTCCGCCGAGATCGCTTTTCGCAGGAACAACAGCGTCTGCGCAATTAAGCCCACACCCACGAGAGCAAGAATGCTTCCGCCAGCAATCAGACCTACGGCGACACACACGATACAAGATGCACTCGTGAGTTTCTCCTGCGAACCGAACGCTGCGGCTAACCGGGCGGACGGGCAGTAAGGTCACACGCCCCCGATCAACCGAGGCGCATTGTAAGTAAACAAAACTCACGATCAACCAATAACTGCCAAGTTCAAGGCGTTGATGGCCGAGGCCGGTCTCGTCGCCTTGGGGAAAATCCCGCCGCAGGTGTGGACGAAAAGATGGATCGTGCACTCGAAGGCGGTGGGCGACGGCCGTCGCGCGCTGCGCTACCTGGCGCCGTACGTCTTCCGCGTGGCGATCAGTAACCGTCGCATCGTGAAATGCGAACCGGGGCCGGACGGTTTGGGATGCGTGACGATCAGCTACCGCAAAAGCGGCAGCCGACGCTACCGCACGATGCAACTGACGGCCGAAGAATTCATCCGCCGTTGCCTCACAGGGTTCGGACTTGGTCTCAGCTAGTCCTTAACCTCGCCGCACCCGCCGACGGCCCGGTGCTCAGCGCGTCGCTCGACTCGCGACTGGTCGCGATCAAACGCGGCCGCCGCGCGGCCGAGCGGACGATGCGGCGCGGGCCGCGCCGGTTGTGCGTGCGGATCCGCGACTCACCCGGGCAGCATCGGGCCGAGGTGCGTGTGGCTCGCACTGATCAACACGTGGCTCGCCGGTACGCCGACATGGCGGCCGACCCGCTCGCGCGCGCGGTCGACATGCGGGCTTTGCAGGAACAACAGGTCGCAGGCGACCAGCACGACCTTGATGCGGCCGTCGCTCAGCACCAGCGCGGTCGCCGTCAGCGGGCGCTCGACTCCCTCGGCGACGCATTCCTGGACGGTGTAGCTCATCATGCGGATTCCGACGGGCGGCGTGATGTCCACACGGGCGACGCCGGCCAGCAGGGTCCGTTTCGTGTTCGGTTCAGCGGACATGCGGCACATTGTACAAACGGCGCGGCGTTGTTCCGCCACTTCTTGCGCTGTCTTGCGTTTCTTGCGGCAATCGCCGAAGCTCCCTCCATGAAATACGCACTCGCACTTGCGGCGGCAGCACTCGCGGTGGCGGCCGTTCTCATCGCGGGCCATCCCAACCCCGACGCACGGATGATCGCTAACTGGCCGCTTGCGGGCGACACTCGCGACCGGTCCGGTAATGGGCACGACGCAGTGAACCACGGCGCCGACCTGCAGGCGATCGGGCGCGACGGGCGGGCCGGCGGGGCGGCGGGGTTCAACGGCCGTGGCGCGTTTCTGGAGATCGCCGCGCGGCGGTCGCTCGATCTGGGCACGGGCGACTTCACGCTGACCGCTTGGGTGTTCACCGACCGCGAACTCGACGACGTGCCCGGCGACATCGCCAGCCAGTACGACGCGGCTCGGCGGCGTGGCTTTCGCCTGTCGATCAAGAACAACGCGGGCGTCACGTTCAATCAGGCGAACTACCGCCAACTCCAGTTCGGCATCGACGACAACCGTGCGAGCGATTGGATCGACTGCGGCCGGCCGGGCAAGAACAGCATCCTTGCGTTCGCGCTCGCCGTGCACGACGGCGGCCTGTACGCCGGGACGTGCGAGCCGGGCGCGGGCGAGGTGGGGCGGGTGTACCGCTACGCGGGCGACGCCGAGTGGGTCGATTGCGGATCGCCCGCGCCCTCGAACGCAATCACGTCGATGGCGGCGTACGATGGGAAGCTGTACGTCGGTACGGGCAAGTACCGACTCGGCGGATCGGCGCTCACCGAGTCGGAAAACACGCACCTCGGCGGCCGGGTGTTTCGCTACGACGGTGGGACACGATGGACCGACTGCGGTCAGTTGCCCGCGGCCGAGGCTGTGTCGGGGCTGGTGGTGTACCGCGGCCGGCTGTACGCCGGTTCGCTGTACAAGCCCGCCGGGTTCTTCCGCTACGAGGGCGGGACCAAGTGGGTTGACTGCGGAACGCCCGGCGGCAATCGCGTCGAGGCGCTCGGCGTCTACGACGGATTCCTGTACGCGACCTGTTACGACGGCGGACGCGTCTACCGATTCGACGGCGCCGCGTGGACCGACTGCGGCCAACTCGGCGATCCGCAAATCAACACCCAGACCTACTCGTTGGCCGTACACGCAGGCAGGCTCTACGTCGGCACGTGGCGCAGTGGGCGCGTGTATCGCATGGACGAGACTGCGGACTCCGACGGGCGTGCGACGTTCGCGTGGATCGATGTCGGTCGGCTGGGCGAGGAGTTGGAGGTCATGGGCATGCTCGTACACAACGGGCGGCTCATCGCCGGCACGCTGCCGCTAGCCGAGGTGTATGAGTTCGACGGCCAGGCCGCATGGCGCCGGCTCGCGCGTCTCGATCTGACGCCCGACGTCAAGTACCGCCGAGCGTGGACGATGGCCGAGTTCCAGGGCAAGCTGTTCACGAGCGTGCTGCCGTCGGGACGAGTCTTCGCCCACGAGGTTGGCAAGAACGTCACGAGCGATCGCGAGCTGACCGCCGGTTGGCGCCATGTCGCGGCGGTCAAGTCGGCCGGGCGGCTCGAACTCTTCGTCGACGGCCGGTCGGTCGCGCGGTCCGAATCGTTCAATCCGGACGAGTTCAACCTGACGAGTGACCAGCCGATCCGTTTGGGGTTTGGTGCGAACGACTATTTCCGAGGGCGACTCAGCGACATGAGAATCTATCGCGGGGCCCTGGACGCCGCCGATATCGCCCGGCTGGCAGCCCCGTGATCAGGTCAAACTCCATCCGAGATCGCGAGACCACAGTCGTGGCGGGGCGCTTTCTGGGTGCATACCCGTAATTGCATTCGTCGCTCGTTTAACCCGCAGCCGCAGGCGAGGTCGGCATCGTGCGAATTGCACGGATCAAACACGACCTCGCCTGCGGCTGCGGGTTAAACGAGCGAGGCGCAGCTACGGAAATACACCCGCGCTTTCTACAGAGCTTGCCCAATACACCCAAAGGTGCTAAATAACGTTCGCCCCCGGCGCGGAAAGGACTCGGCGCGATGAACATCTTGGTGGCTGCCTCTGAGGCCGTTCCGTTTGCGAAGACGGGCGGTCTGGCCGACGTGGCCGGCGCACTCCCACGGGCCATCGAGGCCCTCGGCCACGCTGCAACGGTCGTGATGCCGTGCTACGCCGATGCCCGGCGCGGCCGCGCGATCGCCCCCACCGATTTCCGCGTGCACGTGCCCATCGGCAAGAAACAGGTCGCGGCCGATGTGCATTGCGCGACCCTGCCGGCCAGCGATGTCACGGTCTACCTCATCGATCAGCCGGACTATTTCAATCGCAACGGGCTGTACGGTGAAAAGGGCAAGGACTATCAGGACAACTGCGAGCGGTTCGTGTTCTTCACGCGAGCGGTACTGGAACTTGCCCGCCAGTTGCCGGTCGAATTCGACGTGATCCATGCGAACGATTGGCAGACAGGTCTGTTGCCGGTGTACCTCGACGAGATGTACCGCGGCAGCCGACTGCGGAATACCGCGACGCTGTTCACGATTCATAACCTTGCCTATCAGGGCCGGTTTTGGCACTGGGACATGCTGCTCACCGGCCTCGACTGGCGGCTGTTCAACTGGCGGCAGCTCGAGTTTTTTGGCCACCTGAACATGTTGAAGGGCGGCATCGTGTTCGCCGACGCGATCAGCACGGTGAGCCGTCAGTACGCCAGCGAAATCCAGACGCCCGAGTTTGGCTGCGGGCTCGACGGCGTGCTGCAAGGCCGCAAGGCCGACCTGCGCGGCATCGTCAACGGCATCGACTATTCGGTCTGGAACCCCGACAGCGACCCGCAGATTGCCGCGACCTACAACGACGACACGTTCGTGCGCGGCAAGCCGATCTGCAAGGAGGCGCTGCAGCGCGAGCACCGGCTGCGAGTGACGCCCGAGACGCCGCTCTTTGCCATGGTCACGCGGCTCGACGACCAGAAGGGGCTGGACTTGGTCGCCGCGGTGGCCGAAGAATTCCTCAGTTCGGACGTTCAGTTGGTCGTGCTCGGCACCGGACAGCCGAAGTATCACGCGATGTTCGAGGAGTTCACGCGGCGTTTCGTCGGCAAGGTCGGACTGAGTCTGAAGTTCGACGAAGCCCAGGCTCATCGCATCTACGCGGGCGCCGACATACTGCTGATGCCGAGTCGGTACGAGCCGTGCGGCCTGAATCAACTGATCAGCTTGCGATACGGCACGGTGCCGCTGGTGCGAGCGACCGGCGGGCTGGCCGATACGATTGTGGATTGCACGCCCGATGCGCTGGCTGCCGGCGCCGCGACCGGGTTCGCGTTCGAGCCGTACACGTCGGCGGCGTTGCTCGGATGCGTGCGCCGAGCGCTCGGCTTGTGGCCGCAGCGCGAGAGTTGGCTTCGCCTCGTGCACAACGGCATGCGGCAAGACTGGTCGTGGACGCGCAGCGCGATCGAGTACGTGAAACTCTACGAGCAGCTTCGCTCGCGACGGGCTGAAACGGTGCTAAGTACAGCTCCACATTGAAAGGGGTTCTAATTTGTTTAACCCGCAGCCGCAGGCGAGGCATGGTTGGCGTTTGTTGTGCCTCGCCTGCGGCTGCGGGTTAAACGACCGAAACCGATTTCAGACCCTATTCAATGTGGCACAGTACTAAGCCGTGGGGTGGGCTTCCAGCCTGCCCGGCTGGCCGACATGGGCAGGCTGGAAGCCCGCCCCACAACTGACGACGGACAACTGACGACGAACTATGTCTCAAGTGACACTCGCCCTGGTCTGGCACCAACATCAACCGTACTACCCCGACGACGTCGCCGGTGAGAACGTCATGCCCTGGGTGCGCATGCACGGCGTCAAGGATTATTGGGGCATGGCCATGCACCTAACCGAGTTTCCCGAAGTGCGCTGCACGATCAATCTGGTGCCCAGCCTGCTGGTTCAGTTGCTGGCATACGTCGAGGCGGGGGCCGAGGACAAGCTGCTTCGCGTGTCGCGAGTCCCGGCCGAGGACCTGACCCAGGACGACGCGCTGTATCTTCTGGACAACGGGTTCATGGCCAACATGGAGTACATGATTCGGCCGTATTCGCGATACCACGAGCTGCACTCGTTGCGCGGGTTCGGCGTCGATCCGGCAGATCGAGCGATCAAGCGGTTCAAGGCTCGCGAACTGCGCGATCTCGCCGTGTGGGCGAACCTGACGTGGATCCATCCGATCGCGTTCGAGAAGGACACTCAACTCGTCGAGCTGCGCCAGAAGGGCCGCGGCTTCACCGAACAAGACAAGCAATGGGTGCTCGACAAGCACATTCAACTCCTGAGCGAGGTCGTGCCGCTGCACCGCAAGCTCGCCGAGGCCGGTCAGGTTGAGCTGACGTGTACGCCGTTCTATCACCCGATCTTGCCGCTGTTGTGGGACAAGTCGCTTGCTCGCGAGGCAATGCCCGATGTGCCGATGCCACGGCACCGCGAGTCGTATCCGGAAGACGCGGCGTGGCACATCGAGGAGGCGGTGAAGTACCACGAGCGACTGTTCGGCGTCCGGCCGCGCGGCATGTGGCCGTCCGAAGGATCGGTCTGCCCGCACATGATTCCGAAACTGGCCGAATGCGGCGTGCGCTGGATCGCGACCGACGAGGAGATACTGTCGCACAGCCTGGACGGCCGCGTCGGCCGCGACCACCGCGGATTCGTGCGCAACTGCGAGCTGCTCTATCGCCCCTGGCGGGCCGAGCGCGACGGCTACTCCGTCGACATGATCTTCCGCGACCATGCCCTGTCGGACCTGATCGGCTTCGACTATCAACGCATGGACGCCGGCCACGCGGCCGACGACTTTCTGGGCAAGGTGACCGGCATCGGGCATGCAACGGCTCATGCCGGCCCGGCGCTCGTCAGCGTCATACTCGACGGCGAGAACTGCTGGGAGTACTACCCGAACGGCGGCGTCGACTTCCTGCGCACGCTGTACGGCCGGCTCGCCCGGTCGCCGCAGGTGCGCACCACGCGAGTCGGCGACTACCTCGAAAGCCATCCACCGCGCGAAACGTTGCCGCGCCTGTTCAGCGGCAGTTGGATCAGCCACAACTTCGCGATCTGGATCGGGCACGACGAAGACCGACGCGCCTGGGACCTGCTGCACGAGACGCGCGAGCACCTGAAGCGCCGCGCGGCCCGCGGCGGACTGCCCGCCCAGGCCGTCGACAAGGCGTGGCGCGAACTGCACATCGCCGAAGGCAGCGATTGGTTCTGGTGGTTCGGCGACGATCATTCGAGCGCCCAGGATGCGTTGTTCGACTACCTGTTTCGCAAGCATCTTCAGAACGTCTACACGCTGCTCGGCGACGCTCCGCCGGCGTCGCTCGCCAAACCGATCTCGTCAGGAGCGCAGCGAAAGATCCACTCGGACCCAAACGGCCTCCTGAAAGTCCGCGTCGACGGCCGATCGAGCTACTTTGAGTGGCTAAACGCCGGCGTCTACCTGGCGAGTAGTCAGCGCGGCACCATGGCTCGCGTAACGCAGGGGCCGATCAAGAGCGTTCAGTTCGGGTTCGACCTGGAACGGCTGCTGATCAGAGTCGACCTCGACGGTCGAGCCGGCCCGATGCTGCGCGAACGAGACGTAGACGCCGTGGTCGTCACATTCTTGGCGCCTGCCGGCTGCAAGCTCATGGTCGCCGAGTTGCAGTCGAACGCGCCGGTGTGCCGACTGCTGAAGGGCGAAGAACTTGTCGCGGGCAGCCACACCGAATCCGCCATAGACCGAGTCATTGAAATGGCCGTGCGGTTCGCCGACCTCGGCGTGCAGCCAGGCGACGCGATTCACTTCTTCGCCGAACTGCAGTGCGCCGGCGCGAGCATCGACCGCGCGCCGCGCGAGGGAACCATCGACATGACAGTACCCGCGGCCGATTTCGAACGAGTCATGTGGCAAGTGTAAGGAGACGCCAATGCCGGAACTACGCAAGGACCCGATCGTCGGCCGTTGGGTGATCATCGCCACGGAGCGCGCGCGGCGGCCCGCTGACCTGAAGGGGCCGACCAACCAGCCGTCGCAGGACTACTGCCCGTTCTGCGAGGGGCACGAAGACAAGACGCCGCCGGAGATCATCGCGTATCGCGACCGGAACACCCGGCCAAACACGCCCGGCTGGCGGGTGCGCGTCGTCGCCAACAAGTCGCCCGCGTTGCAGATCGAGGGCAGCCTGGACAAGCGCGGCGAGGGCATCTACGACAAGATGCAGGGCATCGGCGCGCACGAGGTCATCATCGAAACGCCGCGGCACGAAATCACCATGGCCAAACTGTCGCCGCAGGAAATCCGCGAGGTGCTGTGGGTCTATCGCGATCGGCTCGTGGACCTGAAGAAAGACCAGCGCATGGTCTACGGCATGCTCTTCAAGAACGCCGGCGGGTTGGCCGGCGCGACGCTCGACCACACACACTCGCAGCTCATCGTCACGCCGATCGTGCCGATCTCGGTCTGGGAAGAGATGACCGGCGCACTGGAGTTCTACAACTATCGCGGCCGCTGCATCTTCTGCGACATGATCCAGCAGGAACTGGCGACCGAGAGTCGCGTGGTACTCGACACGCCGCACTTCACCGCGTTCTGCCCGTACGCCAGCCGATTCCCGTTCGAGACCTGGATCTTGCCGAAGTCGCATTCGAGCCACTTCGAGAACATCCAGAAAGTGGGCGTCGAAGAACTCGGCTCGGCGCTCAAGATGATCCTGATGAAACTGGAAGAGGCGTTGGACGCGCCGCCGTACAACTACGTCGTCCACACGGCCCCTTTTGACACCCAGGAGTTGCCTCACTATCATTGGCACGTGGAGATTATTCCGCGTCTGACGCGAGTGGCCGGATTCGAATGGGGAACAGGCTTCTACATCAATCCCGTCCCTCCGGAAAGTGCGGCGGCATTCTTGCGTGAGATCGACGTCGAAGCGGCGACGTGAGTTCAGCGGCAGACGAGTGGCGGCGGCAACTGAAGCCTGAATCGCTAGCGAAGGACAGATCCTCGAGGCGAGGGCGCCGATGACAGCCGAGACTTTTGAGCACGATCTTCGCGGGTTCCCACGACGGAAGCCGTTCAAGCCGTTCACGGTGGAGCTGGTAAGCGGCGGCCGTTTCAGTGTGGATCACCCAGAAGCCGTGGCGGTGCTGCGGGGCGGTGTGGCGGTTCACAGTAACCGGCGCGGCGAGATCACGATTCTCGACCGCACGAGCGTGAGCCAGATTCTTGAGGCGACGCGAAACGGCGGCCGCCGCGCGCGACCAGATTAGATCGACGTTGCATCGGCTGGCGGGTTGTTGCGTGTCAAAGCAGAGGCGGATTTGAGCATGATGCTCGCGAGAGGGGAACTATGCACAGTGTGCGGCTCGTTCTAGGATTCCACAACCACCAACCTATCGGGAATTTTGACGGAGTCTTTGAGGCGGTCTACCGCGACAGCTACCTGCCATTCCTGGAACTGATTGAGGCCTACGCGCAGATACCGATCTCGCTGCACACGTCCGGTTGCCTGATGGAGTGGCTCGCCGAGCACCGCCCCGACTACGTCGAGCGACTCAAGCGTCTTGTCGCACGCGGCCAGATCGAGGTCATCGGCGGCGGCTTCTACGAGCCTGTGCTGCCGATGGTCCCGGCCGCCGACCGGCGCGGGCAGATTCGCTCGTACACCGAGTACCTCGAACAACTGCTCGACTGCAAAGTGCGCGGCATGTGGGTGCCCGAGCGAGTCTGGGAACAATCGCTGGTGCGCGACATCGCCGACGCGGGCGTCGAGTACACCGTGCTCGACGACTTCCACTTCAAATGTGCCGGCCTGAGCGACGACGAGCTGCACACGTACTACCTGACCGAAGACGAAGGCCGGTTGCTCAAGGTCTTCCCGAACAGCGAACGCCCGCGCTATCTGACGCCGTGGCGCGACCCGCACGAGACCATCGACTACATGCGCGGGCTGGCCGAACAACGGGCCGATGTAGTTCTGGTCTGCGCCGACGACGGCGAGAAGTTCGGCGGCTGGCCCGAGACGCACAAGCACGTCTTTCAAGACGGCTGGCTGCGCCGCTTCTTCGACGCCCTCTCGGCCAACGCAAACTGGATCAAACTCACGACGTTCAGCCAGGTGCTCGACGAACTGCCGCCAGCCGGCAAGGTCTACCTCCCTGATTCGACTTATCGCGAGATGACCGAATGGGCCTTGCCCGCCGGCCAACTCGCCGAGTACGAGAAACTGTGTCGCGAGATGGAGCACGACCCGCGCTGGCAACGCCTGCGCCGGTTTGTGCGCGGCGGATTCTGGCGCAACTTCAAGGCGAAGTACCCCGAGACCAACGACATGTATTGCCGCATGCTCGAAGTGAGCCGGCGGCTCGAGCAGATCGACGGCGGCGATCTTGACGCGTCCGGTCTCGTCGACGCCGCGGAGCGCACCGAGGCGATCGGCATCGCGCGTCAGGACCTGTATCGCGCGCAGTGCAACTGCAGCTACTGGCACGGAGCGTTCGGCGGGCTGTACCTGCCGCACCTGCGCAACGCCGTGTACTCGCACCTGATCACAGCCGACACGGCGCTCGAACATGCCGCGGGGCGAACGGCGCCGTGGGTCGCCGCCACGGCCGACGACTACAATCTCGACGCTCGCCAAGAGGTGCGACTCGCTAACGACAAGCTCGTCGCGTACCTGGCCCCTGCCGCTGGTGGGCAACTCTATGAACTCGACATCCGCGCCGTGCCCATCAATCTCGGCGCCACGCTGAGCCGCCGGCCCGAGGCCTATCACCAGAAGATCATCGCCGCCGCCGGCAAGTCCACCGAGTCGTTCGTCGGCAGCCCCGACCGTGTTGTGTTCAAGCAACAAGGCCTGGACGAGCGGCTGGTCTACGACCCGCACAGCCGTCGCAGCCTGGTCGATCATTTCTTCAGCCCCGACGTCGCGCTGGCCGACTTGGTCGCTTGCCGAGCGATCGAACAGGGCGACTTCGTCGCGGGCGTGTTCGAGTCGCGCATCCGCTGCAATCCGGGCCGCGTGCAACTGCAGATGACCCGCACCGGCTTCGTCGCCGGCCAGGCGATTCGCATGACCAAGTCGGTGACGCTTGCCCAGGACACATCATCGCTCGTAGTTCGCTACGTGCTCGAAGATGTGCCGCACGATTTCAACTGCTTGTTCGCCGTCGAGCTTGGCTTCGCGGGCATGGCCGGCGATGCGCCCGATCGGTTCTTCTACACGGCTGCCGACAAGAATATCGGCGTGCTCCAGTCGGAACTGCAAATCGACAACACCGACGTCATTGGCCTCGTCGACGGCTGGCTCGGCCTCGATGTCGGCGTCCACCTGTCGCAGCCGGCGAAAGTCTGGACGTTCCCGATCCAAACGGTGAGCCTCTCTGAGGGTGGATTCGAGTTGGTCCACCAGAGCAGCACGGTGCTGCCGCTATGGCAAGTCCGTCCCGACGCCGGCGGCCGGTGGGCGGTCGAACTCTCGTTGGCGCTCGACACATCCGCCGCCGAGTCGAAGCACCACGCACCGGCAATGGCGTAGGTATCTGCCAGGCGCGGACGCACGCGGCGGCGATGGCATAGATATAATCACCGCCTGCCGGCCGCCGTGCCGGCTCATGCCGAACGCGGAGGATTGCCATGTCGATGCTGCCCGCCGTGCTGGTCGCCGCCCTAGTCCCGCTCTCCGACGCTATCACTATCTACACTTCTCCCTCTCCCGGGGCGCCGCAACCCGATGTCGACGGCCAGCCGCTCGCCGCAAATGTGCGTCGAGTTGTTCAAGCCCTCGACCTCTTGGGCTCGCCGATGTCCGAAAAGTCGGCGGCCGAGATCGAAGATGCCGCGACGAAGCGCGACGCCGGCCGACTGCAGCAACTCGTC
Organism: Planctomycetia bacterium; assembly: GCA_036758585.1. Taxonomy (GTDB): domain Bacteria; phylum Planctomycetota; class Planctomycetia; order JALXBF01; family JBGPMX01; genus DAIOWH01. The sequence goes on along the minus strand of DAIOWH010000019.1, from coordinate 4,269 downwards.
GACCCAAACGTGCTGTTCGTCGTCACGATCAACCCCGAGTCGCGGGTGAAGGTCGCTCGCGGTGCGGCCAGGCCAGTGATCCAGCAGGCTGGCTTTGCGCCGGCGCTCGTCAAGATCGTAAACGCGAGCACCGTGACCAAGCGGCTGCGCATTTCGAGTCCGCAGGCCGGGCCGGTGTACGCGGGCGTGGCCGAGTTGAGTATGAAGCGGCAACAACAGGAGCCGCTGCGAGAGAATGAAAACGTGCGGGGCGACCCAGACCGGTTCCTTCACGTCGAGATGTTCAGTCAGCCGCCGATGACGGCGGAATTGAGTGGCCTGGAGGTCGAGTACGCGATCGCCCTCGTCTACTCGAGCGAGGCCGGCCGACGTGAGGCCACGATCGGATTCGACGTGGGCCAGGGGAGCCAAGACCTCGGTTTCCGCGGCGAAACGCCGGTGCTGTTCGATGTGCGCCCGGCCGTGCCGGTGCAGCTCAGAGTCCGCGATCACGACGGCCGCCCGACGACCGCTCGCCTGGTGTTCCGCGACAAGGCTGGCCACGTGTTTCCGCCGCAGCCGAAGCGACTCGCGCCCGACTTCTTCTTTCAGCAGCAGGTCTACCGGCACGACGGCGAGATAGTCCTTCTGCCGCCCGGTCGACTCAAGATGCAGTTCAGTCGTGGCCCCGAGTACCGCGTGATCGAGCGAGACGTCGAGGTCGCCGACAAGCCCACAGCGCGAATCGACGTGGCACTCGAACGTTGGGTGAATCCGATGGAGTTCGGTTTCTATGGCGGCGACCATCACATCCACGGCGCCGGATGCGCCCACTACACGAGCCCGACCGAGGGCGTCGCACCGGCCGACATGTTTCGCCAGGTGAAGGGCGAAGGACTGAACGTCGGTTGCGTGCTCACCTGGGGTCCGTGCTTCGAGTTCCAACGGCAGTATTTTTCCCCCACACCCGCCGGAATCAGCGAGCCGCTGACGCTCGTGAAGTACGACCTCGAGATCAGCGGCTTCGGGTCGCAGGCGCTGGGACATGTTTGCCTGTTGAACCTGCGCGACCAGACCTACCCCGACTCCGGCGGCACGAAAACCAAGGGCTGGCCGACGTGGACCACGCCGCTGATGCGCTGGGCGAAAGGGCAGGGGGCGGTCACCGGCTACGCGCATTCGGCGAGCGGCCTGGAGATTCAGCCGACCAGCGCCGCCAAGCGATTGCTCGCAGCAATGGACGCAAATCACGACGGCCGAGTCGGCCGCGACGAATCGCCCCGCGGCCTGCTGCCCGAGCCGTTCGCGACGATCGATGCCGACCGCGACGGCACGCTGGACGAGCGCGAGTTGACCCAGAGCCACGATCGAGTCGCCGAGCGGTTGCCTAACTTGGCCGTGCCGGAGATGAACGGAGTCGGCGCGATGGAGGTCTGCGTGACCACCGCCCAGGGCCTGTGCGATTTCATCAGTGCGATGGACACGCCGCGCATTGCCGAGTGGAACATGTGGTACCACATCCTAAACTGCGGCTTTCCGCTGAAGGTGAGCGGCGAGACGGATTTTCCGTGCATGAGCAGCACGCGCGTCGGTCAAGGCAGGGTCTACGTGCAACTCGGCAAGGTCGAGTCGGTCGACTTTGCAGCGTGGTGCGAGGCGCTGCGTCGCGGCCGCTCGTACGTCTCGGACGGTTTCGCCCACACGCTGGAGTTCACCGTGAACGGGAAACCGCCGGGATTCGGCGACGTGGAACTTGACGGGCCGAGCCGGATCGAGGTCCGCGCCAAGGTCGCATTCGCCGCGGAGATGCCGCTGGCCGTGGCCCAGGGCAGCATGACTCCGCCGGCTGGCCGGCGCGTGTTGGGCGACACCGTGCTGCTGCACGGCCCGCGATCCGAGGCGGTCGCCAAGGGAGGCTCGCGGCGAGTCGAACTCGTCGTCAACGGCATCGCCGTTGCGAGCAAAGACGTTCCCGCGGACGGCCAGGCCCATGACCTGACGTTTTCGACCTCGGTGGAACGCAGCAGTTGGGTCGCGTTGCGCCAGTTTCCGCAGATGCACACCAACCCGGTGAATGTGCTGGTGGGCGGCAAACCGATTCGCGCATCGCGAGCCAGCGCGCTGTGGTGCGTCGAGACGATCCATCAACTGTGGCGCGCCCGCAGCAAGTCAATCGCCGCCGGCGAGCGCGACGAAGCGCAACGAACGTTCGACGACGCCGTTCGGGTCTACCGCCGCATCGCCGACGAATCTTCCGACGCGGCTACCGGTTCGCCTCAAGATACGCGGTGAGCAACTGGGGCAGCGATGCGGCCAGACGGCTACGCGGCATGACCTCGGTGCACCCGGCGGCCGACGCTGCGGCCAGCCGCTCGGCGTCTACGTGCGAACCGAACGCCACGACCGGGCGACCCGCCGCGGCGCCGACCACGCCGTGGATCGCGTCGGGCGTGAGTCCCGGTGTGGACAAGTCGACGATGACGCAACGCGCAGGTGAGTTGACCAGACGGTCCACTGCCGCAACGGCCGACGCGACGACGGCCATCTCCATGCCCATAGCTCGCGCGGTGCCTGCGATCTTCGTCGAGAAGATCAGGTCGCCGGTGATCAGAAGCCCCGTGGCAGGATCGCGTGCGGTTGAGTCCATGCGTGTCAGATCGCCTCCGGGCCGCGTTCGCCCGTGCGAATGCGAACGGCATCTTCGAGCGGCAAGATAAAAATCTTGCCATCGCCGATCTTGCCTTCGGATCCGCTGCGGCCTGCTTGCAGAATGGCGTTCACAGTCGGCGCCACAAAATCCTCGTTCACCGCAATCTGCAGTTCGATCTTGCGCAACAGGTTGGTGGTGAACTCGTGTCCGCGGTACAACTCCGAATGACCTTTCTGGCGGCCGAACCCCTGGCAGTCGAGCACAGTGAGACGAAACACCTCGACCTTGCTGAGCGCCTCCTTGACCGCCTCGAGCTTGTTCGGCTGAATGATCGCGATGATCAGTTTCATGGCCCTGTTGTAACGCGAGACGATCGTCCCGGCCAGTGATGAAGCGTTTTACAAGCGGCAATTCAGACGACAGGTAGGATCACCACGGCGATTGTCGCCGTGGGGCAGTGTTTGGAAAACCAGACCGGGCCTCGTCTGGCTGGGCCGCTCGACTCAACAAGCCCGTCTCACAGCACGTGCTACGCCATTCGTTTGCGACCGACTTGCTCCGCGATCACTACGATATCCGCACCGCGCAGGAACTGCTGGGCCACAAGGACGTGGCCACGACACAGATTGGGCAACTCCGGGTGAAAATCTTACCCGGTGGCCGGACTGATTCGCACCGAGTATTTGGGTAGCGCGGCGTCGCGTTGCAGGCGTTGGGCGATGGAGCGGAACGCCTTTTTGGCCACGCGAACGCCTTTGTCGTAGGCTCTCTCCAGCAGTTGAACGACCGGCCGCAGGCCCTTCCAGGTCATCGTCGCGGCCCAGTGCAGTGCCGTCGTCGCACTGTCGATCAGCGTCCCGTTCCAGTGCCGCTCCAGAATGCCCCAGCAACGCTCGATCGGATTGTATTTGCTGTGGTACGGTGGATCGTACACCAGCACGATTTCCAGCCCCGTACGATCCGCGAACTCCACCATCCGCTGCATGAACTGCGTGCGGAAGCTCGAATTCCCAGGGCCGTTGTCCAGGTTGATCACCAGTTGCCGCACGTGCGCGTAACGCGCGCGGTTCGCCTCCCACCATTGCGCCAGGCAATCGGCGATGAAATCGCTCGTCTCGCGCGACGTGCCGAAGAGGATCGTCAGCAGTCCCCCGAGCACATCGAGAATCCCGAAGGGCACGAGTTTTTTTTAGCCTGCGTGTCATGGTCGACAGCCGATCCGAAACACCTCGGCGCCAAGATCGGGTTGCTCATGCTGTTGCACACGTTTTGAAAAAGGGGTCAGGTACATTTTGCCGGAACGGCCCGAAGGGTGCTGCGCACAAAATGTACCTGACCCCTTTTTCAAAACCTCCAGCATTCGGTACACCGTGCCGCCAAAGATCAGCGGTACGAATGCGGCGAGGAAGATGACGAAGCCAAGCAACTTGACGAGCTGCGTCTCTGACAGAACCACGCCGAGTACCGGGACCGAGCCGTCGCCCGGCAGGTGCCCGATAATCATGGCGGCGAGCGGTACGGCCGCGTTGGCCGAGTTGTACGGGAAGATGCTGTTGCCGAGGTCGAGGACGGCGTACCAGACTGTCCATGCGGCTGGGCCGGGCCAGGTGCGAAAGCCTCCGACGGGCACAGGCTCGCCG
>DAIOWH010000018.1:0-54694 GCA_036758585.1 Planctomycetia bacterium | reverse complement strand
GCCTGCGGCTGCGGGTTAAACGACCGAAGCCGATTTCAGACCCTATTCAATGCGGCACAATACTGAATCTGGGTATGTCGCGCGAGTGGGCCGAGTCCCACCTGTTTCAGCCTGCCGCACACGACCGGTCGCTTCCATGGAGATTCTGCGATGTCCCAATCGGCCCGCTCCGATCCCGTCATCCAGCTCAGGCCCGAAGACAACGTGGCGGTCGCTGCCGCTCGCCTAGCACCGGGCGCGACGGTGGGCCTGGATGGGCGGCGCGTCGGGGCGCGCGAGCCGATCGGCCAAGGCCACAAGATCGCGATCGAGCCGATCCGTAAGGGCGAGCCGATCCGCAAGTACGGCCAGGTGATCGGATTCGCCAGCGATGACATCCCTGCCGGTGCGTGGGTCCACGTACACAACGTGGCGGTCGAGAAGTTCGAGCGCGACTACGCGTTTTGCTCGGCATGTCCGCCCGACCCCGAGCCGACCGAGCCGCGGCACTTCATGGGCTACCAGCGGGCCGACGGACGCGTCGGGACGCGGAACTACATCTGCCTGGTGAGCACCGTGAACTGCTCGGCGACCACGTGCCGAGCCGTCGTCGAGCGATTTCGCGGCGACGCGCTGCGAGCGTACCCGAATGTCGACGGCGTCTTCGCGATCACGCACAAGGCGGGCTGCGGCATGCAGTACGACGGTGAGGATCACGAGCAACTCGACCGCACGCTCGCCGGATTTGCCAAACACGCAAACGTCGCCGCGTACGTGCTGGTCGGACTGGGCTGTGAAACCGGCCAGGCCGGTCACCTGATCGAGGGGCAGAACCTGGTCCAGATCGCCCTGCCCGGCCAAGCGGCCGCGGCCGGCAATGGCCGGAACCGCCGCCCGCCGATCGTCACGATTCAGGAGTGTGGCGGCATCCCGAAGACAATCGAAGTCGTCAGCCGCATGATCGCCGAGATGCTGCCGGCCGTGAACGACGTACGCCGCACTCGCCAGCCCGCGTCGAAGATCGTGCTCGGCACGAACTGCGGCGGGTCCGACGGCAACAGCGGCATCACGGCGAACCCGGCCCTGGGCGTCGCCTCGGACATGCTGGTCGCTCAAGGCGGCACGTCGATCCTGGCCGAGACCACCGAAATCTACGGCGCCGAGCACCTCCTCACGCGCCGCGCCAAGACGCGCGCGATCGGTGAGAAGCTGGTCGAGCGGATCAAGTGGTGGGAGTGGTACACGTCGATCTTCGGCGCCGACATCAACAACAATCCATCGGTCGGCAACAAGGAGGGCGGCCTGACGACAATCTACGAAAAGTCGCTGGGCGCCGTGGCCAAGGGCGGGTCGGCCCCGCTGGCCGGCGTCTTCCGCTTTGCCGAGCCGGTAAACGTGCCCGGCTTCGTGTTCATGGACACGCCGGGGCTTGACCCGGTTTCGGTGACCGGCATCGTCGCCGGCGGGGCGAACGTCGTCGTGTTCACGACCGGCCGCGGCTCGTGTTTCGGATTGAAGCCGACGCCGTCGATCAAGGTGGCGACCAACACGGCCATGTACAACCACATGATCGACGACATGGACTTGAACGCGGGCGTCGTGCTCGACGGCACGCCGATCGACGCCGTGGGCCGGCAGATTCTCGACAAGATTCTGGCGGTCGCGAGTGGCGAGAAGACCAAAAGTGAGCTGCACGGCGTAGGAGAAGAGGAATTTGCCCCGTGGTCGATCGGCCCGACTCTGTAACGAACCGTGCGACAGCTTGAGCCATATCCGCGCCTCTGGGAGCAAGTCTCCACGTTGATCCGGCCGTCATGACCGATCAGAAAACCGCGATCCACCGAGTTCAGTTGGCCCTGGCGATCGGGGCTGTGGCGGCCTACCTGATCTACTTCTACAGTCTCGACCTGCCGAATTCCGGTTCGGCCGGCAGCCGTGTCTCGCGGCTCTTGATGTGGCAGATTGCGGCCGGCTGGACTGACCTTACCCCGCCGGCGTTTGAGGCCATCGCTCGTGTGACGGACCTCGGCGCGATTCGGCAACGGGGTGCGACGCTGGGCTATGCAGCGCTGATCGTCCTCGCCGCTGTTGGGTGGGGCCGCTTGGTGCTGCGACTCGGCGGCCTGGCGGGCGCGGAGTCGGACTTGCCTGACGCGCTACCCGATCGTCGCTGGCGGGCTGCGGAGCGACTTGTGCTGGCGTTCGGGATCGGCGCCGGCGTCGTCTCATTGGCGACTCTCGCGATCGGCCTCGCGGGGTTCATGAACCGCACGACGGTGTTGGTAACGCTGGTCTTCGCCGCGCTGGCGGCGTTGGCGGAGCTCGGCGATTGGGTGCGACGCTATTTGCGAGATTTTCGCGCAACGCCGCGCGGCAGTCCCGCCGCTGCGTTCGCGTTGGGACTAGGCGGCGCGGCCGCCGGCCTGTTCCTCGTGATCTCGCTCTTTGGCGCCGCCTTGCCCGCCACCGATTTCGACGTGCGCGCGTATCACCTGCAGGGGCCGAAGGAGTTCTACCTGGCCGGGCGCATCGAATTCCTGCCGCACAACGTGTACACCAGCATGCCGTTCGGCACTGAAATGCTCAGCCTCGTCGGCATGATCGTCGCCGGCGATTGGTGGTGGGGCGCGCTGGTCGGACAGGTCGTGCTGGCCACGTTCGCGCCCATGACGGCGCTCGGCGTGCTGGCGATCGGGCGACGCCTGTTCTCGCCGGCCGCCGGCTGGCTCGCGGCACTTGTCTACCTGACCACGCCCTGGGTCTACCGCATCTCGATCATTCCATACACCGAGAACGCGCTGTGCTTCTACTTGCTCGCGAGCGTCCTCGCCCTAGTACTGGCGGTGCAACAAGCCGACGGATCGCGGCGTGTGCGACTGTGGCTGGTCGCCGGGTTGCTGGCAGGCGTCGCGGCCGCGTGCAAGTACACGGCGCTGACATCGACCGTCCTGCCGATGGGTCTGGCGGCCGTGGCCTGTCCGTGGCTGCGACGCGACCGAGCGACGGGACCATGGCGACTCCGCGACTGCATGTACCCTGCCCTCGCGCTGGTACTCGGCGTGATCGTCAGTTTCGGACCGTGGCTGGCCAAGAATGCGGCGGTCACGGGCAATCCGGTCTACCCGCTTTTCTTCGACATCCTGGGCGGACGCAACTGGACCGCGGAAAAGAACGCCAGGTGGGAGTGGGGCCACCGCGTGCCGCTGTTCGTTCGACTCGGCCTCACGCAGCCGCCGGCGGGCCGAGTCGCCGGCCGCGAAGACCACCAGCACGGGATCACGCCGCGGTTGCTGAGGCAGAACTTCATCGACGTGACCGCACAGGCGGACTGGCTCAGCCCGCTGTTGTTTGGTCTCGCCCCGCTCGCGCTACTGTGCCGCGGCGGGCGACGAGCGGCCGGCTGGCTCTGGCTGGCGGTCGTGTTCCTGTTCTTTCAGTGGTGGCTGCTGACGCATCGTATCGACCGCTTCTGGGTGCCGCTCATTCCGCTCGTCGCGGTGCTGGCGGGCGCGGGCGCCACATGGACCGCCGATCGCGGGTGGCAACGTTTCATCGCCGCGGTCTTCGCGGCTACCGTGTTCTTCAACTTCTCGTACTGCACGACCGGGCTGTGCGGCGACAATCGCTACAATGCCGACCTGGTGCGCGGCCGGGATCCCTCCGATGCCGCGGTGAACTGGATGAACGAGCACCTGCCGTCGAACGCGCGAGTACTCGCGGTCGGTGCGGCCGACCTGTTTCATCTCGACCGAACGGTGGTCTACAACACCGTTTTCGACAACTGTATCTTCGAGCAGCTTGTGCGGGACCAGCCGCCAGCCGACGCGGCGCGACGGCTGGGCGAGCGAGCCACGCACGTATACGTGAACTGGACGGAGATTGAACGCTATCGCGGAACATACGGCTACACCGACTACGTGACGCCCCGTGTGTTTCGCGACCTGGTCGTCGCCGGGGTGTTACGGCCGCTGTGGAAACAGCCGTCGGTTGCGACCGACACGAAGAACATCGCGGGCCGCGCGCTGTACGTGGTGGGTCCTGATCCGGCCAACAACTGAAGGATTCAGCGAAATGTCCAGAGGCCGCCCGACCCTGGGTGACGACGTCGTCGACATCGCGGTGGTCTCGACGCTCGACATTGAGGCGGAGCCGTTCACCGATCGCTTGAAGCACGCGCGCCAGATCGTGGGCAACCAGTTCACGATTGCGACCGGGCTGATCGGCGGTCGGCGTCTGGCGGTGATGCAGTGCAACGCAGGCAAGCGGCTGGCGGTCGCGGTCGGCGCGCTCGCGTCGGTGCACCGGCCGCGATGCATCGTTGCCGCGGGCTTTGCCGTCGGCCTCGGCGACCAGCTCTCGGTCGGCGATGTGCTGTTCGCGAGTGAGGTAGTCGCCGCAACTGACCCCGAGACGGTCACGGCGGTCGCGGCCGACGGCGTCGCCGATCGTTCGAGTGGAATCATCGTCGGCCGATTCGTTTCGACGCGCACGATTCCCAAATCGGCGACGGAAAAGAAGGAACTGGCTCGGCGCACCGGCGCGATCGCCGCTGATCAGACGACCGCGACGCTGGCGCTGGCGTGTCGCGCGCGTACGATTCGATTCCTTGCCGCCCGCGTGCTGGTCGAAGACGCATCGGCCGATGCCCGGGCCGGGTTGCGGATCGCGCTCCATCCGTCGCGCAGCTTCCGCGTCGGCGGCCTCGTCGGTGCGTTCCTGAGCGCCCCCGGACGCGCGAGCAACATCGTGCGGCTTCGTGAAAAGGGCAGGAAACTCGCCGAACGACTGGCAAAGTTTCTGGTACCCATGTTCGGGTCTACGATCTGATCGGAGGGATTTGAAACACAGAGGCACAGAAATCACAGAGCAGGATAGGCCTTGCCCCTCTGCGAGCTCTGTCTCTGTGTCTCTGTGGTTCCGAAACCCGTTGCGATTGGATCAGTCGATCTGTTCTTGGTCGTAGCCGCGGCTTATTCTAGCGCCATGAAAGTGTTGCTTGCCAACCCGCGTGGGTTTTGTGCCGGCGTCGTAATGGCCGTCGAGGCGCTCGATCGGGCGCTGGAGCTATTCGGCCCGCCGGTCTATGTGTATCACGAGATCGTCCACAACAAGCATGTGGTCGAGCGGTTTCGCGGCAAGGGCGCCGTGTTCGTCGATTCGCTGGACCAGGCGCCCGAAGGATCGAACCTGCTCTACAGCGCCCACGGCGTATCGCCGGAGATTCGCCGTGTGTCGCGCGAGCGTCGTCTGAACGCGATCGACGCCACGTGTCCGCTGGTGACCAAGGTGCATCTGGAGGCGATCAAGTTCGCCAAGGCCGGTTACACGATCGTGCTGATCGGCCACGAGGGACACGACGAAGTGATCGGCACGATGGGCGAGGCGCCCGAGAGTATCGTGCTCGTCGAAACGCCCGAGGACGTCGACCGTGTGGAGGTGCGCGATCCCGAGCGGCTCGCCTACCTGACTCAGACGACGCTCAGCGTGGACGACGCCAACCGAGTGATCGACGCGCTGCGCCGGCGTTTCCCCAGCATCCAGGGACCACCCAAAGATGACATCTGTTACGCGACGCAGAACCGCCAAGAGGCCGTGCGCGAACTGGCCGCCGAGGCTGACCTGGTGCTCGTGATCGGCAGCCGAAACAGCTCCAATTCGCTGCGACTGGCCGAACTCGCGCGCGAGCGCGGCGTGCCGGCGTATCTGATCGACCACGTCGGCGAACTGAATCGCGAGTGGCTCACTGGCGTCGAAACGTTGGTGGTCAGCGCCGGGGCGAGCGCCCCCGAGGAACTCGTGCAGCAATGCCTGCGCTGGCTCGAAGAACACTGCGGTGCTAGAGTGGAAAACCGAATCGTTCGCGAGGAAGAGGTCTACTTCCCGCTGCCCCGACCGCTGCGGCCAGGTGCGGCTCGGAGTTAGTGGGTTGCTCGGTCGGGGTCGACCGACGGAGGGGTGCACGACGCGGTTTGCGATTTGGCGTGCGCAAGTCGTTTAACGCCGAGCCGAAGGCGACGGCAGGCAGTTGTCCAGACAAGTGCCGTCACTTTCGGCTCGGCGTCAAGCGAAGCTTCTGCGCAAAGTGCGTCGCACACCCCCGACGGGGCCGGGGTGCAGAAACGGCTTGATGAGCATGGAAAGTCTCGCCAGAATTGATGGCCGATCGCGGCGCATTTTGACGAGAACAGTGAGGAGGGAGGGCCTGACTGTGAAAAACAAACGCTTGGGCAAGTGGGCGGCGGGACTCCTGGCGGCATCGTTGGTCGCCACCGAGGCGTCCGCGCAACAGCAGGGCGGCCAGACGGGCAGCACGGGCGCGACCGGCGGCACGACAGGCACAAACAATGCGCTGTCGGGCATATCAGGCAACTCAGGGCAGCAGGGCGGCACCAACGCCAACTTTTCGGGCATTAACCTGGACAACAGCATGATTGGCGGCCGCCAGACCGGCTCGGGTGCAGCCCAGGGCACGCGGTCGAGCAACCGCGCCGGCCGTAGCACGCGAGGTCGCACGCAATCGGCCGTCCGCACCGGCGCAATTACCGGAGGACGCGGCGGTGTCGGCCAGAACTCACTGAACACACAGCGGCGCGACAGCCGGCAGCGCGCTCAGTATTCGATGGCGATTGAACCGATCGCCATGTCGATCGAGCCTCGACCCACGCTGGAACTGCGCGACACCGTACAAGAGTCGATTACCGCCTCACTTCCCGGCGGCGTGAAAGTCGCCGTCGAAGGGACTGAGGTCGTGCTCATCGGCGCCGTCCCATCCGACGCCGACCGCCGGTTGGCCGAACTCTTGGCCTCACTCGAACCCGGCGTTCGATCAGTCCGCAACGAACTTGTCGTCGAGAAGCCGGCCAAGTAGCTATCGGCGGTCCGCCCTCAGCGGACCGGCATGACTCACGACGCGGCCTGTTTCTTCTCGGCGCCGACTCCGGGCAGCGTCACCTGAGCTGGTTCGCTCAGCACGCGACGGCCTTTTTCCGGCGTGAAGGATAGCCTTAGCGTATAGCGGCGATCGTCTTTCGCTACTGGGCCGTACGGCAGCCAGAGCGTGTAGTACGGACCGATCGCGTCTTTGTTCAACTGCCGTTCCAGTTGCGCCGCCGACAACTCCCACGTCTTGCTCGGCCGTGGGTCAAGGCGTTCCAGGCCCGCCTGCTTGACGAGCGTGTCGTCGTATGCGTAGATCGTCAGCTTGCCGGGACTCGCGACCGGGCGCGGATCCGATCCGCCCAGCAGATAGACCTTCGCCGTGAACCCTTGCGCCACTGGCATGCCGTCCTGATTGAGCACCGCCTCGGACCACAAGACGACGGCCTGCGAAACCTGTCGTTCCGAACGGTCGCGCTGAAGCGACTGAACTGCAACCGGTGTGGATCGGCAGCCGCCGACGGCCAAGACCATCGCCGCGAACAGACCGCTGAGCCGGTTGGGATGTGTAGCGGACGCCATGACTAATCCCTGCGCGTCGGTTGTCCGACGGTGCGATTCCACAGTCCGCGGACCCGTTCACCAACGGTCCGGCGTGGAACCGGAGCGACATGCTGCGTCGCTGGCGGCGATTCGGTCTTCGCAGCCGGCCTGACCGCCGCAGGACGAATGGCTGCCGCCGCGCCGACCTGTTCCACCGGCGCCAAGTGCTCGGACTGTTCCACGCCGTCGGACTGGGGAATGTAGCCCTGACGTGGATCGACGCCCCCCTGTTCGTTCGACATTGGCTCCGCCGGCGGCGGCAGCGACTCCTCGGCGCCAAGACCCAGGTCGCCGTGCACTTCGGCCGCGGCGCCCAGAATCCAATTCGTGCGAGCGACCTCCAACTCCTTCATGCGTTGCGCATCCGAGTCGGTGCGGATGATGTGCGGCGTCATGACGATCAGCAGTTCTTGCCGCAGCTCGCGGTCCTGCGTGTAGCGGAACAGGAAACCCAGGTGCGGCAGGTCGCCGAGCCACGGAATCTTGCGGACGAATTCATTTTTGCGCTTCTGGATCAAGCCGCCCAACACAATCGTCTGGCCGTCGCCCACGCTGACCACGGTGTTCGCCGAGGTCGTCGTGGTCCGTGGCGCCTCCTGAGCCACGGTTCCCGTCGTCGTCACAATCTGGTTCACCACGATGGTCTCGCGCAGCTCGGAAATCTCAGGAACCACTTCCATGTAAATGCGATCGTCGGGCGTGATGCTGGGCTTGACGGTCAACACGACGCCGATGTCCTGAAAGCTCACCGACGCCGTCACGGCGGTAGTTCCTGGCGTGACCGCTCCGACATACGGGAACCGCTCGCCGACAAGGACGCGAGCAGTGCGCCCGTCCAGCGTCATGATCTGCGGCCGACTGATCACCTCGAGCTGCCCGTTGGCCTGCAGCGTGCGCAACAGGGCGCTCACGTTGCCCGAACTGGCGGTGAGCACCAGGCCGCCCAGCCCGTCGATGCCGACGCGGCCCAGGCTGAAATTGGTCAGACCCTGGCCGGCGACATTGTCCGGCCGCGTCGCCACCGAGTTGGGTACGCCCGGAACCGGGCTGGTGTTGAAGTTGAAGCCCGGAACGAGCGTGGCCAGGCCGGTGGTTGCATCAGTGCTGGCGCCGCCACGGTCGAACATCAGCCCGTCTTGCAGGCCAAACTCCAGACCGAACTCGAAGTCGTCGCTCAGCGTCAGTTGGGCGATCACCACCTGGATCAGCACCTGCGGCTGCGGCGCGTCGAGCTCCTCGATCATCTGGAGCACCTGGTCGTAGTAACGCGGCGACGCGCTGATGAGCAGCATGTTGCTAACGCCCTGGTTGTCGGTGGTCACCGACGGCGGCGTTGTGACGTTCGCGGTGGTGAGCGACGCGGCCAGGGCGTTGTCGAGCGCAACCACCACCACGTCTTGCTCGAGTCGCTGATACGCGCCGACCAGTTGGCCTGTTTGGCCGCCGGCGACCTGCTGCTGTTGGCCTTCGATCGTTCGCTTGTTCGTGAAGAAATCGGTGAGGGCCAGGGCAACATCGGCGGCGCGTGCGTTCTTCAGGCGGTACACCATGCTTCTGCGGTTGTGGATGTCGCTGAGGTCGAGTTTGCGAATGACCGCCTCGACCGAAAGCAGTGAGTTCTCGGGGCCGGTGACGATCAGGCTGTTGGTGCGCGAGTCCACGGCGACGCGGATCGAGACGGGCGGTTGATCGCCCGTGCTCGTAGCGATGGGCCGCTGGAACTGGGCGTTCTGGACGCCGGTCGCGCCGCCGAGTCCGGCGGCGCCGCCCGCGCCCGTGGTGCTTGTCGTCTCGAGGTCGAACAGGTCGGCCAGAGTGAGCCGCATGTTGTTCGCGTCGGAATTCTTGAGCTGGAACACCTTCACCGCCGCGACGATTTGGGGCGGCTTGTCTAACTCCGCGATGATCGCCGCGAGCAAGTCCATGGCCGACGCGGGGGCCGACACGACGATGCTGTTCGTCCGCACCTGCGGCGTCACGCGCACTTCGTCGAGGATGCCCGATTGGACCGCCCTGCCCTGGTCGTCCATCGGCACGAACTTCAGAACGGCCGTGCGACCGGCGAGCGTCGAATCGCCGCCCGCTCCGCCCGCGGCCGCCGCCGAACCGAGCGCGGCCAGACCGCCCGCGCCGCCGCCCGTCGTCGTGGTCGACGTGCTGCTGCCGACCGCCTCGTTCAGGACGTCGGCCACCTCTTGAGGCTCAGCGTTCTTCAGGTGAAACACTCGCACTTCATTCACCGTCGGGGCCGAGTCGACGTCGAGCCGCGCGATCAGCTTGGCCAGCTCTTCCATCATCTGCGGACTGGTCTGGACCAGCAGCGTGTTGGTCCGTTCGTCCGCGGCAATCTGAAACTGCTTCAGGGCCGATGTGCTGAGTCCTTGCGTCGAGCGAGTGGTCGCCGCCGCGGCCTGCGAGCCGAGCGGCGTCGCTGCACCGCCGCTGGTCGGCGTCGATCCAGAGTACAGTTCGTTGATCGTGTCGCGGACTTGAGTGGCCGAAGCGCGTTTGAGTTGAAAGACGCGCACAAACGGCTCGACGCCCGCAGCGATCTCCTGGATCTTCTCGATCAGCTTCCGCATGCTCTCCACATCTTGAGGATTGCCGCGAATGATCACGATGCCGAGTTGGTCGAGCGCCTGGATATCGACATTGCCGACAAACGACGGCACCTCGGCCGAGTCGGGCGGCTGGACCATTTGTGAACCAGGCCGAGTCGGCGGTTGAGGAGGCTGCGCGTCGGCCGGTACGGCGGGAGTGCGAGGTTCCTGTGCCAGCGCAACTCGTTGCACCGGCTTGCGCGCGAATTGCGACACGACCGGGCGAGCGGATTCGGCCTTGGCTGCCTGCTTCGCGCGAACAGCGCGAGGCGAAGACGTGGCCGGCTCATCTCCAGCCACGCCAAGACATGCGGCTCCGACGAGCACGACGACCGACGTCCATCCGTAGACGCTGAGCCTCATAATTCTGTTCCTCTCACTCACGCGTCGCTTCGAGGACATTGCTGGCTTGGCAGAATGCCCACCCCACCAACCGACCAATCCCTTGAAGCTCCGCTAATCTCTCCCGCGGTCGCCGCCACGGAACATGCGGTCGAACATCTCACGGCGGAAGCGGTCGCCGTCGCTGCCGCGATCGCCGCCGCGGTCTCGGTCGGAACCACCGCGATCGAATCCACCGGGAAATCCGCCGGGAAAACCGCCGAAGGGCATCGGCGATCCGCCGCCCGGAAACCCTGAGCTACTTCGGCTCGAACTGCTGCGTGAGTCGGAGCCGCGCTGGCTCGTCGTCTGGATTCCCATCAATCCGTTCAGCGCGTCTTGCACGGCCGTCGGGGCGGCGTTGCGCACGGTGACGATCTCCACGGTCCGCTGAGTGTCGTTTGCGGCGGTGTCGAGCAACTCGACAAGCTGACGCACTTCCTCGAACATCCGCTCGGAGCACGAGACCACCAGGCTGTTCGAGCTTTCATCGACGCCGATCGACAACGTGCCGCGCGCCCCGGCCGGGCTGTTCGAGCCGCCCGGCCCGCTCTGCCCAAACCCGCCGAAGCCGACGGTGAATCGCGAACTGCCCTGGCCGCCCGCCGTGATCTGGTTGGCGTACACGTCGCGAATCACCTGAGAAATCTGCGTGGCGATTCCGAACCGGACCGGGATGATCCGCGGTTGACTGACCGCGCCGGATTGCGGAGCGTCGGGCCGGTCGAGCACTTCGAGAAGCTGAGTCACGCGAGTCACCTCGGCCGAACTGCCCACGATGATCAGCGAGTTGGTTCGCACGTCGGGCACGATCTTTAGGCTGGTCGTCGGCTGCTGGCGCTGGCTGCCAAAGAACGAGAACGACGACGAAACTGTGGAGATGCCCAACAGGTCGTTGAGCGTGGTGGTGATCGCTGTGGCGTCGGCGGCCTTAAGGTAGTAGACGGTGTAGTCTGAGCCGCCCGCGGCGCCGCCGCCGCGCGTGAGCGACTTGAGCAGGTTCATGAATGCGTTGAGGGCGGCCGGGTCGTCCGATGCGACGACGATGTTGTCGGGTCCGAATGCCACCACGACAGGCGCACCGTCGTCGTCGCCCGGCGGCTGAGTGGAGTCGGCGGGCTTGGCCGGCGCTGCCGGCGGAATCGGTTCCTGAGGGTCGTCGGTTGTGGCGACGAACGAGGCCAACCGCACCGGCGACTCGGCGTCGCGCGCCGTGCGACCCGATTCGCTGGGCGGCGGAGCGGGCCGTTCGGGTTGTCGCCCGCTGGGCCGGCTCGAGGGCGTGTTCGGCTTGTACGTCTCGTCGGGCGCCGGGGCGTCCTTTGGCGCGGCCGTCGGATCGCCGTTCGCCGCCGGCCGCTTGCCCGGTTCGATGATGCGGATCGGGTTGTTCGGCCGGACCGTGGGCCAGATCTTCATGAGCGCCTCGGACAAGGCCCGCTGGTCGGTGGACGTCAGCGGTACCACTCGAATGCGGTCCGACGACGACGCGGCCGTCAATTGGGTCTCGCCGAGCGAGGCGAGCATGCCGCGAATGTCTTCGATCTGTTTCTTCGATCCGCGGACCATGATCTGGTTGCGGCCGATGTCGGCCACGACGCGCGGCTGGCCCGGCCTCGGAACCGGGTTGCCACGCCAGTCGCGCTGCGTCGAGGCGTAGACGTTGGTCAACAGGTCAGTCACGGCGGACGCTTCGAGCACGGACAGTGCGAGGACGATCGAGTCGCGTTCGTCGTTCTCGAAATCGCGAACCAGTTCGGCGATCGCCTTCTGGTCGTCGGGCGTGGCCACCGCGACCACGGCATTGTTCGCCTGGTCGGCTGAGAACCGCACGCCGGGCGTGTTCTGGAAGATCGCCTGCAAAGCCGTCACTAGGCTCTGCGCGTCACCGTCGGACAGCCGATACACGCGCACCGTCGGCGTCTGCGGCTCGCGCGGCTTGAACGGGTCTTCGCCCTCGCGCGGCACATCGACTTTCGAGATGATCTCATCGACCAGGGCGAGCGTGTCGGCCGGGGCCTTGACCAGAATCTGGTTGAGCCGGTCGTCGACGGCCAGGTACACGCTCTGTTGTTGCTGCTGCTGTTGATCGCTTCGCCGACTGTCGCCGCCACGGTCGCGGCGTTCTTCGTCGCCGCCACCCGATCCACGCGACCCGCCGCCACTGTCGACGCCGCCGAACATCATTCCAAACGGACCGCCGCCGCGTTCCATCATCTCGCGCATGCGGCTACGCCATTCGTCGCGCGGGTCGCCGCTCGAGCGAGAACCCGACTGCGACCCGGTTGTCGAACGCGGCTGAATGCCGAGCACGTCGCGCAGCATCACCTCGACCTTGCTCGCGACCGTGTACTTGAGTTGGAAGATGCGCGTCTTGGATTGCAGCGCCGACCCTTCGCCGTCGATCTGATCGAGCAGGTCGCGCATCAGCCGCACGTTGCCGGCCGTGTCGGTGATCATCAGCCGGTTCACCGAATCGAGCGGCACGACCTTGCCGTACTTGCCAACGAGGTTCTTCACCTCTTCCGCCGCAGCCTTCGCCAAGACGTTCTTGACCGGGAAGATCACGCTGACAAACTCGCTCTCGCCACGACTGTCCAATTCGACCGGCGTGATCCGCGGGACCAGGTCGGCCGGGATTCCCTCCTCGAGCGGGACCACCTTCAGGTAGTTGCCCTTGCGGATGAGCGTGAAGCCCTTGGGCAGGAGCTGAGCGTTGAGCACGTCGAGTGCCCCGCCGAGCGTGTACTTTCGCGGGTCGTTGATGTAGTTGAACGTTCCGCTCGGCTTGACGTCCATTTGGAGCGACAGACCGGCGACCTCGGCGATCCATTGCAGCACGCCTTCCCACGGTTGAGTGACGAAGCTGAATTGAATCTCGCGAGCGTCGGGATCGATCGGTTCGCGGCGCGGGGGCGCGGCCGGCGGGTCTTGCGGCGGCGCGGGCGACGCCTCCGGCTGCGATGCGGGTTCGCTGGCCGGCTTGGCTGCTGGGACCGGGGCGCTCTTTTCCGCCTCTGACTTCGGATCTTGCGCCTGAAGCCAAAGCACGGAACCAAACACCGCCACGCCTGCCATGGCCAATCGCCTGGCGTACAACATGGAAGTCATCCTCAACAGGGCTTCGCTCGAACAGCACACGCGCGGGCCTGTTCGATTAACCCGGCACTCTTCCTATTACCGATGCGGGCGGAGTCACCCTTAGAATCGACCCCATCGGACCCCGTGCATGAGGAAAAGAACATCGAGCCGCCCCGCGGTGACCCACGAAACGGCCCAGACTATCAGTTAGGCCTACGGCCCAGCGGCCTCGTTCTTGTCCTTAGCTGGTTCCTTGACCTCGGTTGTGGCGCCATTCACCGCGGGCGCAGCAGCGCCGTTCACCGCGGGTGTGTCGGCCACCGGCACCAAGCTTGCGGCCTGCATGTCACGCAGGCTCTTGCCAAGTCGCAGGTTCCAGGTCTTGCTGTCCGATTCAATCGTAATCACGGACGGTCCAACGTTGGTCAGCCGCGCCTTGACGCCCCCAAAGTTGAAGGAATCGCCCGGTCGGACGATTCGGCTTTCGTTCGTCAGCCTATTGTACAGCCACGCCTCGGGTCCGTCACCCGACTGGGTGAACCCCGTGTAGTGCACGTAGCGAGCGGCGTCGGGTTCGGGGTCCCTGGGCCGCGGCGTATCCTGGCGCGGCGGCGGTGTCTCACGGTACGGTTCGAAGATGTTCTTGCGCGAGATCAGTTGGAACGTCTCGCGCGGAGCGCCGGCCAGAAGCTGCCCGCTCGATCGCCTTTGGTCATCAAGCAAGTCCTCGCGCACCGCCGCCGTGTGCAGGGCGAGTCCCTCGACGACAAGCATCAGATCCAGCTTGCCTCCAGATCCCTCGCGCGTACGGCGGACCGTCGCCCGACGAATCTGGTGCAACAGGTCAGGCTGGTAGAACCGATAGAGCAAGTCAGTCAGGTTTTCGAGCGAAGCCTTGCCCGTGACCGTGAACGGCACTCGCGTGAAGTATTTTCCGCGCTGCGTCTTGCCAGCGGTCAGTACGCCGTCGTCGATGCGACAGTCTTTCATGAGCTGCAGCAGGAATTCCTGGTACAGCCCTTGGGCGATCTGGACATCGCCCGGCAAACTGGATTTCTCCCATTGGGCCAGTTCCGCGCGGTCCTTGAGCGCCTCGTCCATTTGGCGTCGCTTGCTGGCGATATCGGTCTTAAGTGCCGCGATCTGCGCCTGCTGGGTGTCGAACGGCCGCAGGAATACGCGATTCACCAGCGTAACGAATCCGTAGCCGGCGATGATCGCCAGCACGGCAAGCAGCAGCATCTGTTCGCGTCGGTTCATAGTCAGGTCTTGGGTGCTTCGTTGTTGGCGGGTTTGGCGGCCGCGGACGGCTGACGCTGAGTCTTGGTCGCCGGCGTCTGGGGCTTGGCCTGCGACTTGGGCGCCGGCCCGGCGTCGGTCTTGACCTCGGCGGATTTGGCAACCACCTTGGCTGGTCTGACCGTCACATTAGATTTGAATGTGTAGCGATAGTCGCCGCCCTTGCTGCTTGCCTGGACCGGGCCGGTCGGCTGGGCCCGGTAGTGGTCGCCGCGGTTCAGCTTGTTGTGGAACGAACTGATCGGCAGCGGCTGACGAGCGACGCCTTCGAGCATGATCTCACCGTCACCGCCCAGGTTCGAGTCGCCGATGACCGTGACGGCGGTGGCGTGCATGTCTTTGGTGTCGGGGAACTGGTCGGTCAATCGCCGCAACTCGTCGAGCACGTTGGCTTCGGCCGCTCTCCAATCGGCGACGGCCTGATGCTGCCGCACGACCTCGCCAGCCTCGCGAAGGTTCTTCTGTCGCGCGGTCTGCTCTTGCGTGAGTTTGCGGATCTCGCTTCGGCCTTGGGATATCTTGAGCTGCGCGAACCCGTACGCGCCGGCGATCAGCACGACGGCCGCCGCGGCGGCGATCAGCATGGCCGGCTTGCGTCGATCGCGCACCACGACCGGCCGCTTGGGATTCAGGAAGTCGATCGGCCACGGCTCGTTTGCGGCCAAGGCTGCGCCGATCGTCGCCACGTAGTCGCCCGCCGCCAACGTTTCGCCGCCGGCTGGTTTCGAGACTCCACGGACGAAGTCGACGACCGACAACGGGTCGAACCGCTCCACCTCGACGACCGATTCCGACTTCAGCGTGTCGACGAGCGCCCGATGTTCGCCTTCGCACGCGGCGACGGCGACGCGCCCGACGGCGATGCCCGGCATCTGGTTCGCAAACGCGGCCAACGTGCGCCGCACCTCGCCGAATAGCGCGAGCACCGGATCGAAACCGCCCGCGCCCAACTCGGTGGTCGCTCGCAACAGCGTCGCCCGACTGAACAGGACGCTGTCGCCGCGACCGATCGTGAGCTCAACCGATTCGCCCGACACGGTTACCACCAACACGGCCTCAGCCGGCGCACCGCTCAGCGCACAATACGCGCGCCACGTGGCGTACGGTCGCAGGCCGAGTCGGCCCAGCGATAGTCGCGAGGCCTGGATCGTCCGGCGGTAGCGGTCGATTACTTCTTGATTCAGTGCGGCCAGGATGACCCGCCGCTGGCCGTCGGCGTCGGCCGGCCCAACCATGTCGAAGTCGATCGCCGCCTCATCGACCGGGAAGCTCAGTTCGCGCATCGCCTGGAACCGAACGATGCCCGGCATCTCCGCGGCCGACGCATCGGGCACGCGCAGGTCGCGCAGCACGGCCTGGGAACGCTCGACAAGGCCGATAACCGCCGCACCAGCAGACGCGAACTCGCCCAAGACCGGCTGATCCGGCCCGCGAGCGGCGTCACTCGCCGCCTCCGACAGCACCGGCGCAGGCACCGTCGCTAGCCGGCGGACGGCCACACGCCCGCCGCGCGATTCGCCTTCCAGCAAGCGAATGTGTCGCGATCCCCAATCAATGACTACCACTTTCGACATGCGATCATTCCAAGTCGGGTCGACCGGTCGGTATCATTATTACTGCTCCACATTGAAAGGGGTCCGAATTCGTTTAACCCGCAGCCATAGGCGAGGCACAACAAGCGCCAGCCATGCCTCGCCTGCGGCTGCGGGTTAAACGACCCAGGCCGATTTCAGACCCTATTCAATGCGGCACAGTAATTATGACCCGGTGGGCGGTGGAAATCACCCGCTGGTTGCCAAAAAACCGCCGACCACGCTCAGCCGCCGGGGAAAACGCGGAGACACGGCGACCTACTGTGCATAAGCGCCGTTTGGGCCGCCATTGGCCCGAAGGCAGCTAGTGGGTCCATTGAATCCAGAGATGCCTTGGGTCATGCCATTCAATTGGACCCACTACCTGAAGGCATGGAGGATAGGGACGAAGCGATGCTGAGCGCCGGGGCGAAAGGCCGTACCGCTCCTTCAGCTCAGGCGCGGCGTTGCTGCCGCTTGCGCTCGGTTTCGGTGAGCAGCCGCTTGCGGAGCCGGATCGCACCCGGGCTGACCTCGACCAGCTCGTCTTCGTCTATGTACTCGAGCGCGATTTCCAGCGTCAGCTCGCGAGGCGGCTTGAGCAGGATGTTCTTGTCGCTGCCGGCGGCCCGCATGTTGGTGAGCTTCTTTTCGCGGCAGACGTTTACCGGCAAGTCGTTCTCGCGGCAATGCTCGCCCACCACCTGACCCTCGTAAACCGGCTGTTGCGGGCCGACGAACAGCGTGCCACGCTGCTGCAGGTTATCCATGGCGTAGGCCGTGGCAACCCCGGACTCGCTCGCGATCATGACGCCGTTGGCTCGGCCGGGGATCAAGCCCCGCATCGGTTGGTAAGAGTGGAAGTTGTGGTGCATCACGACCTCGCCGCTGCAGACGGTCATGATGCGACTGCGCAGCCCGATCAGCCCGCGCGCGGGGATCGTGAACTCCAAGTGGGCCGCCTGGTCGCGCGTGTCCATGCGCGTACACTCGCCGCGCCGGTTGCCGACCAGCTCCATCACGCTCCCTAGGTGATAGAGCGGCACATCGATCACCAGGTACTCGATCGGCTCGAGCGTCTTGCCGTCCACATGCTTCAGGATGACCTCGGGCTTGCCGGCGGCCAGTTCGTAGCCCTCGCGCCGCATGTTCTCGATGAGGATCGACAGGTGCAACAGACCGCGGCCCGACACCAGGAACTCGTCCATCGAGCCGGTGTCGAAGTCGACTCGCAGCGCCACATTGGACTGCAACTCCTTGGCAAGTCGCTCGCGAAGCTGGCGACTCGTGACGTATCGGCCGTCGCGACCGGCAAACGGCGAATCGTTCACGCGAAAGATCATGTGCAGCGTCGGCTCGTCCACCTGAATCGACGGCAGCGCGATCGGCGTCTCGGGGTCGGTCACGGTGTCGCTGATGTCCACGTCCTCGAGGCCAACGATCGCACAGATGTCGCCGGCCGTGACGGCGTCGGCGTCGCTACGGCCGAGGCCGTCGAACTGCAGCAGTCCGACGACGGAACCGCCTACGTGGCTGCCGTCGCGCTTGATCATCGTCACTCGCTGGTTCTTGCGCAGAGTGCCGGCGAACACGCGGCCGATGGCGATGCGGCCGACGTAGTCGCTGTAATCGAGCGTGGTGACCAGGAGCTGCAGCGGCGCCGTCGGGTCGGCGTCGGCCACGGGCACGTGGCGAATAATCGTCTCGAACAACGGTCGGATCGACTGCTCGAGCTGATCGGGCGCGAGGCCCGCGTAACCTTCGCGGCCCGATGCGTAGATGATCGGGAAGTCGAGCGCGGCGTCGTCGGCGCCCAGCTCGACGAACAGGTCGAACGTCTCGTTCACCACATCCTGAGGCCGCGCGTCGGGCCGGTCGATCTTGTTCACCACGACGATCGGCCGTAGCCCACACTCAAACGCCTTCTTGAGCACAAACCGCGTCTGAGGCATCGGGCCCTCAAACGCATCGACCAACAGCAGACAGCCGTCGGCCATCTTGAGCACGCGCTCGACCTCGCCGCCGAAATCGGCGTGGCCCGGCGTGTCGATGATGTTGATCTTGAACACTTCGCCGTCCGGCGCGTGATAGGTCACGGCACAGTTCTTCGACAAGATCGTGATGCCGCGCTCGCGCTCGATCGGATTGGAATCCATGATCAGCCCGTGCTGGCCGCCCGCCAGCCGATCGAGCTGCTCGGCGCGGAACATCCCGCTCTGGCGCAGCATCTGGTCCACCAGCGTCGTCTTGCCGTGATCGACGTGGGCAATGATCGCCACGTTTCGGATATCGGTTCGTTTCATGGTCTCTCGTAGTCAGAAGAAAGCACAGCATGCTACGCCGAAGCGGGAGCTTGAGTCAACGTCGGGATCGGTCCTCAGACTAGTCAGACCAGTCGGACCGGTCAGACGTAGTCGGACCAGTCAGTCCAGTCGGACCGGTCAGACGGGTCGGATCACGTGAGCGGTCGGCTCAGGCTGCGATTCTTCTCAATCTTGCGGAGCATGAGTGGTTCGAGTTCGCGCCAGAGTTGCTTCCAGCCGCTCGATCCCGTCGATCGGCCCGGCTGGTAGGCGCGCAAGAACCGGACGCCGTCGCTGCGCGTGACATTGGGACAACTGAACAGGCTTAAGAGCAGGCGGGCGAGGTTCTGGACGCGGCGAGCCTTGGGCAGGCGGCGCCAAATCTGGACGCCGGCCAAGTCGATCAGTTGAAGCTGCGGATGCTCGTCGTCTGCGCCGCTCGTCGTGACCAGGAAGTTCGCGGCCTTCAGGTCGCGGTGCGATGTGTACCGGTCGTGCATCTGACGGACGAGCCGGGCGACCGCTCGCACCAGGAAACGGACCCGGCGACGCCGCTCATCGGCCGGCAAGTGGGCGACCACGTCGATCATGTAGTCGCGCAGGTTCATAGAGTCGCTGAGCGCCTGAGTAATCACGTAGGTCTCGCGCACCAGGGCGTGGGGCGTGCGTTCGATCACGGCGAGCGGGCGTGGCGTGGGGAGGCGGCGGTTGAGCAGCCCGTGGCCCGCCTGCCACGCTCGGAGTGCCGGGCTGTGGTGCAGCGTCGCCTTCAACCGGTCCACCCACTTCGTACAATTGAATCGTTTGTAGATCACCTCGGTCGACCGACCGCCGACGGCCATCGGCAGTCGAATGACCGAAGTGGACGGCGACTCCTTGATCACGACGGCGGCCGGATTACGGAACGGCGCGTCGGGGTCGCGCAGCAGGGCGAGCAACGTGGCCTCGCCCAGCTCGGTGACCGCGTAGCCGTTGGCGACGCCGATGTTGCGATAGAAGAACCGGCGGTTGTTGCTGACGCAGCGGTAATCCAGTTTTCGCCAATGCCACCGCGCGCGGCGCCAAAGGTCGTCGTCGAGGTCGGCGGCGACTTCTTTCCAATCGAAACCGAGTTCGCGACGCAGGCGCACGTAATGCCGCAGAAACCGCGCCCGGTCGATGCCGCGGGCCAAGGTGAGAAAGTCAATGCCCAGCGCGAGCAGGTCGCCGCGCGAACGGCGCCAGCCAAGTCGGCGCGCGGCGGCCGCGGCGTGCAGGTCGATCAGAAACAGTTCGACATCGTTGCCGCATTGCCGCACCAGCACGTTGCCCGAGTGCAGGTCGGGGTTGATGATACCGGCGACGTGAGCGCGGGCGGCCAGTTCGGCAAGCTCTTCGGCGAGCCGTCGCCTCGCGCGCGATTGGTCCGGCTCCGAGATGCGAGGCAGCGCGTGCTGCACGAACTGGTCGAGTTGCTCGACGCCCTCGATTGCTTCCGTGACCAGGAAGTTTTCGAGCACCAGTCCCGCGCGGCGCTGTTCGCCCAGGGCGAGCGGCACAGGCGTGGGGATCGACGAGCCGGCCGCTTGGGCGATTCGGTTCCACTCGCGACGGCCCTTCGACGATTGGGCCCACTGGCTGAGCATCGCACGCGTATCGGCGACGCGGTAGTGCTTTACATAGACGCTGCGTTCGGGAAGTTGCACGCGGTAGACGGTGCGGTGCGGCCCTTGTTTGACGATCGACGCCTGGCCGCCCCGCAGCCAGGTCGGCAGGCGCAGCCCTTCGCGGTCGAACAGCGAATCGGCCGCGTCGGCACGCACGCGCCAGTGCACATCACCGAAACGAATCGAGAGATAACCGCTCATCCCACCAGCGCCGGCACCAGCCGACTCGCCCCCTTGATAAACTCCGGACGGGTCGCCGGCTCGGTGTGCTCGCCGCGCAGTATCCGCTCGAACGCACCGCTCCACCGCGCGACCGCGTATCGCTCGGCGACGATCTGCCGACCGCGGCGGCCCATCGTCCGACGCAGATCGGGATCGGCCGCCAACGTGCTGATCGCCTCGATCCAGTCCGAAATCGACTCGACCAGAAAACCGCTTCGCCCGTGTTCGACCATGTCGCTGTGTACGCCGACCGGATTGGTCACGACCGGCAGCCCGGCGGCCATGTACTGCAGGATCTTTAGTCCACACTTGCCGCGGCTCCAGACGTCGTCGGGCAGCCAACTGACGCCGATGTCGGCCCGCGCCAGTTCATCCGCCTCGATCGCCTCGGACCAGCGCACAGGCACGACCGGCAACTGCTTGAACGGGGGGAACGAATCGCAGATCACCTTGAGTCGCGATCCGGTGACGTACCGGCCGATCTGCTCGAACCGAAGTTGGTCCTTCTCCAGGGCGCGCAGCGTGCTGGAACAGCCGATCCACACCAGCTCGATCGTGTCGCGCTCGCGGTGCTCGGCCACACGCGGGTAGCGCAACAGGTTCACACACGTTGGCACCACATGAACGCGGTCGGCGTCAGTATGTTCCTTGGCGAGGTCGGCGAGGTACGAGTTGCCTGCGATAACCGCATCGACCAACTGTACGGTGCCCGAAAAGCGTCTCGCACGACGCCGGCAGTGCGGACCCTTGCGAGTGAACGACGGCGAGAACGAATCGCGGTACTGCATCGCGTCGTCGAAGTCGAACACGAGCCGCCGAGCGTTCCACTTCAAGTATTTTCGTTCCAGCCACGACAGCAAGCGGCGCTGCAGAATGATCGTGTCGGCATCGTGGCCTTCGCGTAGTTGGAGCGGCCGGTCAATCAGTCCGCAACCCATGGGGCGTACGTCCACTCGCCACCCGCGCGGGGCCAAGTGCGGAGCAAAACCGCGCAACCTATATCGACAGCAGACGTGATCGTACGCCTCAACCAGTCCGATCGCTCTCATGAAACCGGTCCTCCCTGCCGAGCCCGCAGACGTGAAATGAGGCGGGATGCTAGCGGGTCTCGCGAAACGGAACAAGACGGTCTGAAGATTCTCCACGTGCAACCTCGCTTGACCGATCCGTGCGATTGCAGTATCAGCCGCAGCCAACCTTGAGGGAGGTTTCCATGCGCGACTTGCGACCGGCCGTGTGGCTCGGTTTGCCGCTGGTGAGTTTCGGAATCTGTCTGGCCATCGCACTGGCCGACCCCGGCGCCTACCGGACCTACATCCGCCGCCATGAACACGGCCTGCTGGAGCAGGGAACGGTGTTGTGCCTTGCGCCCGCCGTCGTGATGGGGCTGGCGATGTTTCGCCGGCGTCGGGAGTTCCCGGCCGCAAAGTTGGGGTGGTGGTGCTTGGCGATCGCAGCCGGTGCGCTGTACTTTGGGGGCGAGGAGTGCAGTTGGGGACAGAACTATTTCCACTGGCCAACACCCGAGGGCTGGGCGAAGCTAAACGACCAGAACGAGACCAACTTGCACAACACATCGGGCCTGTTCGATCAGGTCCCGCGCGGCCTGTTGACGCTGGCGGCGTTCTGCGGGGTCGTCATGCCAATCGCGTTGTGGACCCGCCGGCGGGCCTGGGACCCGCAGACCAGCCGGCTGGCGTGGCTCGTGCCGACGGTGGCCGCGCTGCCCAGCGGCCTGCTGGCCGTGCTGAGCGGCCTGCCGCAAAAAGCCTATGGACGCTACGACGGCAAGCATTCCACCCAAACTTGGTACG
The DNA here is from genome assembly GCA_036758585.1 of Planctomycetia bacterium. Classification (GTDB taxonomy): domain Bacteria; phylum Planctomycetota; class Planctomycetia; order JALXBF01; family JBGPMX01; genus DAIOWH01. The sequence continues at coordinate 32,319 of DAIOWH010000018.1, read as the reverse complement.
GCGAGATGTTCTTCGACGGCCGCCACGCCGAGTTGAAAGAGTTCTTCCTCGCGATGTTCATCCTGATGTACGTGTGGTCGGTGGCCCATCGTCTGAATTCGATACGCGCCGTCCGTCGCGACCGCGCCGAACGAACCACCGTGGAACCGCCGCGCGTCGCGGCCTAGACGGGCAACAGGCCCATGAACAAGTTCATCGCCGGTGTGATGCGGGCGGCGGCGGAGACGTTCGAGTTTCCCGAGCCCATCTTGGAAGTCGGTTCGTTCCAGGTTGCCGGCCAGGAGCGAATCGCGGATCTCCGCGGACTCTTTCCGGGCAGCCAGTTCACCGGCATCGACATTCGCCCCGGACCCGGAGTCGACTCCGTCGAAGACGTCGAACGGCTGCCACGGCCTAATCGCTCGGTCGGGGCCGTCGTGGCACTCAACCTGTTCGAGCATGTGCAGCGATTCTGGCGGGGCTTCGAGGAAATCCACCGCGTGCTGCGTCGCGACGGGATGGTCATCGTGAGTTGCCCGTTTCACCTGCACATTCACGCCTATCCCAACGATTACTGGCGGTTTACGCCCGAGGCGTTCCGTCTGCTGCTCGAACAGTTCCCGACGAAGATCATCGGCTATCACGGACCCGAAAAACGGCCACTCGACGTGTGGGCGGTGGCGGTCGGGCCCGACCATGCCACCATCACCGAGCAGCAGCACGCGATGTTTCGCCGCCGGATCGGACAGTACGCCCGTCAGCCGCTGCGGTGGAACAAGAAGTGGCGCTACCGCGTCGGCCGGCTGATCTGCGGGCGCGGACCGTTCGCCCCGTTTCTGGACGCCGAGCAATTCGACACGCGGTTGGTCCGGGCAGCGTGAGTAAGCTCCAAATCACAAGCACCAAATCCCAAACAAACTTCAAACTCCAAACGAGGCAGACAACCGAGGGGCGACTCAGCGTTCGCGTTTGGAACTTGGGATTCGAAGCCTGTTTGGGACTTGGTGCTTGTGATTTGGAGCTTAGACCGTCAGGCCGCAGTTCGCGCTGGTGAGGCCGACGAACCCGCCGGCTCTGGCAGTCGGTCGGTCCAAGACTGGTCTTGCTCGTAACCCAAATCGATCAGCACCTGGGGAAACTCCGGCACGTCGCACAGGATTTCATCCAACCGCGCCCGGTGTTCAGGCTTGCACCATCGCCCGACCGACTTCGTGTCGACAGGGCGCACGCCGTTCAGCGCGCGCGTGCGAAAGTCGGAACGCTCTTCCGTGAAGAACTGGTTTAGCGGCCGATCGAACCTCTCGCCCGCGAACGACTCGATCCGCGTCTGCCAGCCGTCCACATCGTCCACGAAATCCTCGTAACGGACGACGAGCACGTCGGGATCGTTCAGGTAGTGCTGGATGTACGCGGTGTAGTCCTTCCACTGCGGGATGTCGACGAAGTAGCGTTCGTTGCCGGTGATGACGTGGCGCGAGGTCAGCACGTCGCGCGGGTCGCGCAGCATCAAGATCGGGCGAAATGCCGCGCCCCGATTGCCGTAGAAGTTCCGGAGGCGGTGCAGCTTGAACACGTCGTTCGGCGCCTTCGAGACCATGACCGCGTGATTGCGCCACGCCGCCGCCGCCGCACGCCAGCCAGACTGCTCGTGGCCAAACCGCTTGGCTCGCGGCAGCGCGTACTCGAGCATCATCAACATCATCGTCGTGCCCGAACGCGGATAGCCGCAAACCGCGATGTGCGTACGCAGCGGAGTCAGACCGAACACGCCCGTGTCGGGCAGGCAGTAGAACATGCTGGCGACCCGGCGCTTCAAACTTCTTCTCAGCCCCAGCCCCGACCAAATCGTTTCCGTCCGATCGATCTTCGCCGCCGCGCGCCAGTCCACTGCGAACCGCCACTCCCTGCGTTCGGTCATCCGTGACTCCTGCCTCAAGAACAGAACTCGCCCGTTTCACGGGCCAAAAACTCGGAGGCGGGTCGATATCAGAAGCCGCTGATTGAGTCAACGCACGGCCTGGCTTGACCGTTTTCGCCACATGAGCTACAAGGCCGCCGCTCAAACCAGTCGTCGGAACACGCGACACATCAAGGAGGAGAGTCGCCCAATGACCGAACCCGATCCCAGCAAAGTCACGGTCGTCAACATCATGGCCGTGTCGTTTTCGGGCAGCACCTGGCTGAACCTGATTCTCGGTTCGCACTCGAAGATGTTCGGCATCGGCGAGATCAAGAGCATCCAACGCCGCGGCCGCGCCGTCTGCAAGCTACACGCTGACGACTGCCCGATCTGGAGCCGGTTCGATCACCAGAGCAGCGAGAACCCCTACCTTCAGATCAGTCGCATCACGGGCAGACGCATTCTGGTGGTGAACAATCCGCGCGAGTTCCTCGGCGACCAGGCGCACCCGGCGATCGAATCGCGGTTCATTCACCTCGTGCGCGACGGCCGCGCCGTGGCGTGCAGCATCCTGAAGCGCCACCCCGAACGGTCGATCTGGCGCGCGGCCCGTCAGTGGGTGCGCAGCAACAAGAAGAAGGAGCGCATCCTGGCCCGCCACGACTCGGCGCACGGATTCTCCGTCATCTACGAGCGATTGCTCGCCGATAAGCCGGCGGGCCTCGCTCGCATCTGCGACTTCATCGGTGTGCCATTCGAAGAAGAGATGCTCGAGTACTGGAAGCGCAGCCCACACTTCCTCGGCGGCAACAAGGGAACGCTCTTTTCGCTGGCCAAGATGACGAACACCAAACTGCCGGAGTTGCCCAAAGGCCGGCCGGGCAAGGGCGGCGATCTCGACCTGAACTACTACGACAAGACCACTCCGGCCACGTTCGTCGACGAACGATGGAAGACGAAGCTGTCCGACTGGCAACTGATGATCTTCAGCGTCGCGGCCGGCCGCATGAACCGCCGCTACGGCTACACTCCCACGCTGCAGAGGACCTGAACATGCGCATCTGTCTGTACACCGACACGGCGTTGCCCAAGCGCGGCGGCCAGGAGGCCGTGGTTGATTCGCTGGCTCGCCAGTTTCAATCGCGCGGCCACGACGTGGTCGTGCTCGCGCCGCGGCCGCGCCTGCCGCTCGTGCCCCGCGACGCCGAACTGCCCTACCCCGTGGCCCGACATCCGCGATTCTATTCCACTCGCTACCTGGTCGCGTGGTATCGCTGGTTCCTACTCAAGCTGCACCGCGAGTGCCAGTTCGATGTGCTGCACTGCCACGGCGTCTATCCGCCCGGCTACCTGGCTGCGATCGCTCGCGATCCGTTGAACATCCCGATCGTCGTCACCAGTCACGGCGGCGACGTGCGCGAAGGCTGCGTGCGCCTTGCCAAGCCAGTGCTGCGCGAGCGGCACATCCAGGCCCTCGAATCGGCCGACGTGCTCGTCTCGATCAGTCGCTTCACCCGCGACTGCTATCAGCAACTCGCCCCGAACGCACGCCGCGTCGTCGATATTCCGAACGGCGTCGAACTCGAACCGTTCTTCGAACCGGCCGCCCGGCCGGCCGATCTCGATCCGTCGATCGCGCCCGGCGAGTACATGCTCTTCCTGGGTCGGCTGAAACACCGCAAGGGCGTCGATGTGCTATTGCGCGCGATCGCGGGCGGGCCCGCCACCGGACGCGTGCAACTAGTGATCGGCGGCGACGGTGAGGAGCGGGCGGCGCTCGAGTCGCTCGCGACCGAGCTACACCTCCGCGATCGGGTCCACTTCGCCGGTTGGATTTCCGGTGCGACCAAGTGTTGGCTGCTTCAGAACAGTCTCAGCCTGGTGATTCCAACTCGTGTGTGGGAGTCGTTCGGCCTGGTGGTGCTCGAGAGCTATGCCGCGGGCCGACCGGTGATCGGCACGAACCTGGCGGGCGTCGGCGACCTGATCGAACACGACCGCACGGGATCGATCGTACAGCCCGAATCGGTCGACGATCTGCGCGCGGCCGTCGCGGCAATGTTCGGCGATCGGCAGCGAGCCGCCCGGTTGAGCCGCAACGCACAGCAGGTGGCCCTGAACTACACATGGGCCAGCGTGGCGGAACGCCACTTAGACCTCTACGCCGACCTCATCGGCAGCCGTCCACTCCGCCAGGCTGCGTAGGCATCGCTCGATCAAGCAGCCTGTTGCCATGGGAAGGTCCGGCCGAGCAAGTCCGACAGGTGCTCGTTGTGCGTGTGGAAGAAGCGGACCAGGAACTCGCGCGTCTCGGGCTTCATCGCGGTCTTTTGCCCCTCGAAGTTGCGCTTCGGAAACGCGCTCGGCGTCCAACTCAGGTCGTCCACGCCGATGAACCGCAGGGCCTCGGCGACCACGCGCCCGGGGTCGCTGAACAGGTCTTCGCTGCAAATCACCAGCACGCGACGCCGTCCAAAGTAGCCGAACAGACGAGCAATCTGGCGGTGGTACACGCCGCGGCTCAGGTAGCTCAGCTTGCGATGCGCGAAACTGTGATAGGTTTCGTCGGCCGTCAGCTTCGCCTCTTCCGCATCGATCATGCCAAGCTCGCGCTCGATCGCCTGCTCGAAGGACTCCTGCTCAACCTTGTTGCGCGTCTTGTGCGTGAAGTGTGAATAAGCCCGTTCGACCGGGTCCCGCACCAGGGCGATGATCTTGCAGTCCGGCACAAGCTGAGCGATCCGCCTCGGCGCATGCGGGTGGAACATGTAATAGGGACTGGCCTCGCCGGTTAGGTATCGGCCGCCGGTCAGCATCCGTCGCGGGTCCATGCTCGGCACGACAGGAAAGAACGCCTGATACCACGAGATGTCTTTGTCGAAGTTCTCGTCGAAGTAGTGAACTTCTTTTTGCAGTGCAGGCAACACCTGCGGGTGGCCGCGCAGGTAGTGATAAAGCGACGTCGTGCCGCAGCGCTGGCCACCGACGATCAGGAAGTCGGGCAGCCGGCCCCAGCCGCGCCGCGCTGCCCAGCGCCGCACGACATGCCGAGCCTTCTTCTTCCAGCTCCGGAAATCTTGCCCGTAGTTCATGGGGCGGCGTGTATAGACAATGACCCCGATTCGGTCAAGATTGCCAAATCAGTCAGAGCTTTGCGGGCATGCTCGGCCGGCGTGCGGGTGCGCGTGGTAGCCGGCGATGTTCACGCGGATCGAGTACAGCGTCTTGCCGGCCGTAACGTACAGCGTCTTCCAATCGGGTCCGCCGAAGCAGCAGTTGGTGATCAGGTCTTCAGGGACCGGGATGCGGCCGAGCAACTTGCCGGCGGGCGTGATGACATAGACGCCCGGCGGATTCTTGTCGGTCTCATGCGCCCCGCGAGGCGCCAGCACACCCGCACAGACGTAGAGATTCCCTTCGCGGTCCAGTTCCATGCCGTCGCCGCCGCGACCCGGAGCGAAATCGTAGACGACTCGCGGGTTGGTGAGTCGCAGGTCCAGCCCGATCGCAAACGCCCAAACTCGGCGATTGCCGCCCACGACCGGGTGTGCGTCGATCACGTAGAGCGTGCGATCGTCCGGCGTGATGGCAATGCCGTTTGGCCTGCCAATCGCGGGCTGGGCCAGCACGCGGGTGACCTTGCCGTCGGGATCGATGCGGTACACGCCCTCGATGTCGGTCTCCATGTCCGACCGATCGCCGTAGCGCGGGTCGGTGAAGTAGATGCGTCCCTTGGAGTCGACCGTGGCGTCGTTCGGGCTATTGAGGCGCTTGCCCTCGTAGCGATCGACGAGCACTTCGACTTTGCCCGACCTCATGTCGGTGCGGACGACGCGACGCCGGCCGCCCGATCCGAACTCGGCGCCTTCGCACGAGATGAGTCGGCCATGGAGGTCGAACACGTTGCCGTTGGTGCGGCCGGCGTTCTCGCGGAACACGCCGAGCGTGCCATCGGGCGACAGTCGCATGATGCGGTCGGCCCGGATGTCGGAAAAGTAGACGTGTCCCTCGGCGTCGGCCGCGGGGCCCTCGAGGAACGCGACGAACGTTGCCGTCTCGACGCGGGCGCCCGGCGCGATGATGCTGGTCGGAACGGGAAACTGATCGGCCATGATGCTGCCTCCGGCTGACTCAAGGTACAAAAATGGTTCGACGTTTGGCGGAGCGAGCCAGTATGATGGACTCGCCCTCGCCTCTAGTCAATTTCCAGCGGCCATCAGGCACCGACCTTGGAGGATGTCCATGACAGATGCTTCATCACTCGACCGCACCACGCGGACCACGGCGGGGTTCCCGGCAACGCGGCTGCGACGGCTCAGACAGCACCCGCGGCTCCGCGATATGGTGCGTGAAAACCACCTGCGCACCGACGACTTGATCTTGCCGCTCTTTGTGCGGCACGGGACGGCGACGCGCCAGCCGATCGCCTCGATGCCGGGGCACTGCCAGATGACCGTAGACCTCTTGGCGGACGAGGTCCGCGAGATCGAGATGCTGGGCATCCCGGCCGTCATCCTGTTCGGCATTCCGGAACAGAAAGACGCCGTCGGGTCCGACAGTTGGGACGACGACGCCGGGATCATCGGGCAAGCGGTGCGCGCCGTGAAGGATGCGTCGCGTCGCGATCTGGTGGTGATCACCGACGTCTGTTTTTGCGAGTACACCGACCACGGCCACTGCGGCGTGGTGAACGAGCGCACGGGCCGAGCCGATGTGGATAACGACGCCACGCTCGAAAACCTGGCGCGGCAGGCGGCCAGCCACGCGCGAGTCGGCGCCGACATGATCGCGCCCAGCGGCATGATCGACGGCATGGTCGCGGCGATCCGCGCGGCGCTCGACGCCGAGGGGTTCGAGCACCTGCCGATCATGAGCTACGCGGCCAAGTACGCCTCCGCGTTCTACGGCCCGTTCCGGCAGGCGGCCGAATCGGCCCCGCAGTTCGGCGACCGCCGCAGCTATCAGATGGACCCCGCGAACTCCGACGAGGCGATGCGCGAAGTGGAACTAGACCTTGGCGAAGGTGCGGACATCATCATGGTCAAACCGGCAATGGCGTACGGCGACGTCATCCGCCGTGTGAAGGATCGGTTCGGAGTGCCGGTCGCCGCGTACAGCGTCTCGGGCGAGTTCGCTATGGTCAAGGCCGCGGCCGAGCGCGGCTGGATCGACGAGCAGCGCATCGCGATCGAAATCCTGACCGGCATCAAACGCGCCGGCGCCGACCTGATCCTGACCTATTTCGCCAAGGATGTCGCCCGATGGCTGCAAGGAGCTTAGGTAGCACCGCTCCACACTGAATAGGGTCTGAAATCGGCTTCGGTCGTTTAACCCGCAGGCAAGGCGTGGCTGGCGTTGGTTGTGCCTCGCCTGCGGCTGCGGGTTGAACGAATTCAAACCCCTTTCAGTGTGGAGCGGTACTTAGAGCTTGGTGCTGCGTCGCGCCAGGCGCGGCAAGGCTGGTCGAGTACTCTCCCGCGATCGGCTCACTCGTCGTGCTCGGTCCCGAAGCCCTGCATCGCGAAGTCGAAACCTCATCGGCCTCCTGGCCACCGCCTCCCCGCCCAAGTAATGTAGCCCCGTGTGCTCGGTGGCCTCATGGTACAGGGCCGTGCGACGCACTTTGCGAATCCAACCTCAGGCGAAGGGGTCTGGTCTACGTTTTTCGGATTTGGCCGGAATTGGCCGTTCAGATTCCAATGACACGGGCGGCCAAATCCGAGAATCGTAGACCCGACTCCGGTTCGTGCAAAGTACGTCGTACGCCCACGGTCCAGTGCTTCCGAGAATCATGCTTGACCACCTCCTACATGCGTAGTAGAATTCGGGCCGTCTCTACTACACGTGTAGTTACAGGAAAACGAACGGAGCCAATGATGGCGGCGGCAGGACAGGACATCGCGGCGGCCGAGATGGATGTGCTCGGCAGCCTGTGGCGGCTGGGCAGCGGCACGGTGCGCGAGGTGCAACAGGATCTGCGCGAGCAAGGGCGGAACCTTGCGTACACCACCGTGTTGACCCTGATGGGCCGGCTGGAGCGCAAGGGGCACGTGACACGATCGAGCACGCGCGGGCTGGCCCACGTGTATCGACCGCGCGTGTCGCGCGAGAAGGTGATGATCTCGCGAGTGAGCACGATGGTGAGGCAGCTTGGATCGGGCGACGCGGTGCCGCTCATCATGCAGCTTGTGCAGGCCCATAAGCTGTCGGCGGGCGACATTCGTCAGCTTCGCACGCTGCTCAGCCAGTTGGAGGCCGAGGCGACCCGGCGCGATTGACAGGAGTCGGCGTTGGCGACGCTCATCGAAAACCTGGCGTGGAACGCGGCCGAGTCGTCGGTGCTGGCCGTGCTCGTGGCGTGTACGCTCCGCGCGTGGAGACTGCCCGCGCCGGCGGCGCATCTCTTGTGGCTGCTGGTCCCGATCAAGCTGCTGATGCCGCCCGTGACGAGCCACGCATGGTCGCTCAGCGCTGCAGTGCGGCAGACGATTCCCGTAACCAAGCTCTCGGCGGCCGCGAGCTCAGCCCAACCGCTGACACAAACCCGAAGCACGAGTCTTGTTGTTGCGCGTTCAAGCGATGCCTACGCCGAAGGCGTTTCACAACACAGCCCAGGGTCGCGAGTCTTCGAGCGCACCCTGGGTCCGCAGAACGAAACCTCCTCGTCAACCCCAACGGGGTTGCACACGTCGGCCGTATCAAATCCACCCGTGTACAACCCCTTCGGGGTTGATAACTCTCTTGTCGCTGGCCCACCTTGGGTGCGCTCGTCGACTCGCGACCCAGGGCTGTGGAGTACCGCCCCTTTGGGGTGGGGAGGCACAAGGCTTGATGATGATAGCGCGATATCAAACAGCGCGAGCGCGGAATTCGGTCTGCGGTCTCCTCGCTCACGCTTCGGGTTTGTGTGGCCATGGCTGAAACGGTGCGTCGTCTGGGGTTGGGCCGTCGGCACGCTGGCGATCGTGTTGGGGCGCGGCTGGCAGTTGATCGCGCTGCGACGACTGGTGCGGGCCGCCGCGCCGGCGAACGACGAGATCGTTCACGACTGCTCGAAGACCGCACGGCGGCTCGGCGTCGCGCGGGTTCCTGACGTGCGCGTGACGCGCGAGGCCGTCTCGCCCATGGTCTCGGCCGCTGGCCGAGGCACGATCGTCTTGCCGGAACATCTACTGCAACATGCCCCGCGGCAGACGGTGCGAGGCGTGATCGCCCATGAACTGGCTCACGTGGCGCGGCGCGATCACTGGGTCGCGTGGATCGACCTGGCGGCCGGCTGCGCTTATTGGTGGTTGCCGACCTACTGGTACGTGCGTCGTGCGTTGCGACGCACTGCCGACGAGGCGGCCGACGCCTGGGCGGTCTGGGCGCTCGGTTGTCGCCGCACGTACGCAGAGTCGTTGTTGAAGACTGCGGAAATCCTGGTCGCTCGACCGAGGGTCGCGACTGCGTTGGGACCGGCCCTGGGCGAGCGCGAAATCGTAGCAAGGAGATTGACCATGATCATGCGTGAACCGATGTGCCGTCGTGTTTCGTGGCTGGGTCGATTGGGAGTCGGCCTGGTCGCCTTGATGGTCCTGCCGTCCGCGCCAAGTCGCCTGCGAGCACAGGACCCGCCAGATAAGCCAACCGTTCCGTCGGCCGAGGAACTGGACCGGGCGATCGAAACAGTCGCGCAGCGGCCACACCCCCCGGGGCGCGAGGGCGGCGATCGGCCTGCGCCGCCGCCGAACGAACGACGCGACCAACCGGCCGGCGACCGCGACCAACCCCGTCCGGATGCCCGGCGCGAGGCCGAGCGCGGTCGTGAGCGGTCCGCAGGCGATCGGGAACAGCCGCGCCCAACCGAACGCCGCGACGCTGAGCGCGGTCGCGAACGACCGGATGCTCCAGACGCGCGCAATACCGATCAGCGGCTGCGGGCGCTCGAACAGCAAATGGATCGCATCGTGAACATGCTAGAGCGCATGCAGGCGGGCGGTGGGCCGCGCGGCGACGGACCCGGTCCCCGATCGAACCTGCCCGGCCCCCCGGGCTTTGTTCCGCCTCGCGGCGAAGGTCGCGGCACCCCCGGAATGGCGCCCGGGGGTCCCGGCGGCGGCCCCGATCAGATGCTCCGCATGCTGCAGGGACTGGACTTGAACGATGAACAGCGCAAGCAGGTTGAGAACATTCAACGAGACGCGGAAGGCGGCTTCCGCGAACTGCAAGCAGCTCACGAGCAACTGACTCGGCGGATTCAGGAATCGATCATGAAGGTGCTGACACCTGAGCAGCGTGAGCGGCTGCAGCAGCGTCGGCCGGACGGCCAGCGCGAACAGCCGCGCCCCGAGGCCGGCAGGCCCGAAGGCGACCGACCACGCGGCGAGGCCGGCCAGCGCCGACCCGAAGGCGATCGCCCACGGGGTGAGGCCGAGCGACGACCTGAAGGCGACCGGCCACGCGGCGACGCCGAGCAGCGGCGGCCGGGCGCAGACCGACCGCGCGGCGACGCCGGAGAACGCCGGCCCGAGGGCGACCGACCGCGTGGCGAGGCTGAACAACGGCGACCCGACGGACCGCGTGGCGAGGGCGAACGAGGCGAGCGGCCGCGCAGAGAAGAAGGGCGCCGGCCCGAAGCAGAACGACCGGCGGAACGCCGTTGATTCCTAGGCGCACGGGCTGTAGTACAAATCGGGCGAGTGAGTCTGCACGGACTCACTCGCCCGTTTCCGCGCCTGGTCTCACATCTCGTCGAGCGGATAGAGTGGTCGCCGAGCGCGCCGATAGGCAAAGTGCCGCGGGTCGTTGGCCGTCAGCCCGGGCGTGTCGACCTCGATGATCTCGCCCGCTACTGGACCATACGCCGCGCGATAGGCAATCGCCGCTTTCACCACCAGAATCTGCTGGCGAACCGGTTCGATGCCGAGGCTCGTGATCTGGCCCAGGCTGAACGGCGGCGTGCGCTTCGAGTTCAGGACGAGGGTCAGGTTGCCGACTTCGAGCACCACCGTCTGGCCTTGATCGTTGTGTCGTCGGCCGCCGTGTCGCGGTTGGTCTTCGATCCAGCGGCCGTCGTGAATGGAAGCGACGCGGCCCTGCACCGCGACCGGCTCGCCGTGCAGCCGGTCGGTCTTGCCGCCGACCCACAACTCCACCGTCTTGCCGATACCCGCGCTGACGCACATCTCGACCGCGGCCGGATCGTAGATCGCCTCGACAGCGCCGCCGGCCCCTTGCTTCAGCAGTTCGGCCAGGATGATCGTGCTGTCGCCGGGCGAGCCGCCGCCGATGTTGTCGCCGAACTCGACGAGCACGACGGGCGGTTTCGCCGACTGCATCGCGCGGGCGACCGCCGTGCGCGCGTCGGGCAGTTGCTTCACGAGTTGCCGACGCGCGGCGAACAGGCCGGCGGCCAGCCGGTCGGCCTCGCGCTGGGCGCGAGCCGGGTCGTTGTCGGTGACGACGAGCGTCGCCGGGCCCATCTCGTACACGTCCGCGTAGGGGAATCCGGCGGCGACGTTCGCCGATAGAATGCCCGGTTGTCTTTCGAGGCCGCGGACCTCGTCCATGAATGGCCGCAGCGGCTCGAAGCTGGTGTTCTGGCAGGCGATCACAATCAGCGTCGCCGGCTTGGCTAGTGCCTGAGTCGGCCGCACTTCGCCGCGGACCGTGCGGGTCATGATCGATGCCGCGTGCAACCCGCGCGCGCGCTGATCGACGTGCGGATTGGTTTGGTAGATCACGATGGCGGTCGAGTTCCGCACCATCTGTTCCGACAGGTTCACGTGGAAGTCGAGCGTGACGACCATCGGGAACTGCGGGCCGAGCGCGTCGCGCAGTCGTCGCAAGACCTCGCCGTCGCCGTCGGGGAAACTCTCGCAGACCATCGCGCCGTGCAGCGCCAGCAACAGGCCGTCGATGTCGCCCGATCCGCTCGGCGTGCGCATCCGCGGTCGCACGGTCTCGACGATCTTACGCACGACTTCGTCGAGCACGTCGTCGGCCACCGGTCCGGCCGGCGTGGCCCAGCCCATGACGATCGGTTCGATGTCGTAGCCGAACTTGGCGGCGCCTTCGATGAACCCACCCATCTCGTGATGAGCGTCTTTCCATTCAGGCAGGATGGCTTCGCCAAACCTGAGGCTGGCCGATTCAAATGCAGCGCGGTCGGTGCGAGTCGGCGAGAACGTGTTCGACTCGTGCATGAATCCGGCGATGGCAATTCTCATGGTCGGCCTCGCGTGGTCTACGACGGCGCCGGTCCATCGACTGACTGATCCAGCGGACGATCGGCTGTGGTCGCCGGCGTTGTCTCTGCCGGATGTTCGACCGTCGGCGTTGATACGGGCGAACGTGGCGGGCGGGGAGGCGGGTCGGCGACGAGCCGCATCCAAACTTGTCGCGCGGGGTCGGCGGCAGCGCAGCCGGCACAGCATCGCGTGACGACGTTGCCTGCCGACAGCTCACGGCGGTGGCAATGCGGGCACTCCCACACGCGACGAATGTCGAATCGCTGCCGGCCGCCGGGTCCTTTCATGGGCGAGTCATCCACCAGTACGACAACCAACAGAGCAAAGGGAACCCGACGAAAACGACGAGGTAGGTGAACCACGTGGTGAACTTGTTGTCCGGCCACTCGGCCATGGCTACATGACCATCACGGCCGTGCCCCAGGTGAGGCCGGCGCCAAACCCGCTGAGCAGCACCTTGTCGCCACGGTTCAGGTGACCGGCCGAACGGGCCTCGTCCATGGCGATCGGCACCGAGCCAGCCGAGGTGTTGCCGTAGCGATCGAGGTTGTTAAACACCTTGTCGCGCGGGAACCCGAGCACATCGGTGGCAGCGTTGATGATGCGGATGTTGGCCTGGTGCGGGATCACCAAGTCGAGGTCCTTGACGGAAAGTCCGGCGCGTTCGAGCACCTCGGTGGTCGAATCAGTCAGGATGTTCACCGCCCAGCGAAACACGGCGCGGCCGTCCATCTCGAGATAGTGCAGGCCTTGCTGGATCGCCTCGGGCGTAGGCGCCATGCGCGAGCCGCACGCCTGCCGCTGCAGCAGCGGTCCGCCCGACCCGTCGGCGCCCAGCCGGTACGCGAGCAGCCCCTGATCGGCGGCGCCCGGCGCGAGCAACACGGCCCCCGCCCCGTCGCCAAACAGCGGATAGGTCTTCGAATCGTTGGGATTGATGATGCGTGTGTTGCAATCGCCGCCGACGACCAGACAAAGCTGGCTTTGCCCCGATCCGACATAGCACATGCCGGTCACCAGCGAGTACATGAACCCCGAACACGCTGCCTGAACATCAAACGCACCGAGGTCGAGCTTAAGCCGGTCTTGGACCATGCAGGCCGTGGACGGAAACGACTGGTCGGGTGTGAAGGTGCCGACGACGAGCATGTCGATATCGCGCGTGTCGACGTGGGCCGAGTCGATGCATCGCTGCGCCGCCTCGACGCACAGGTCGCTGGTGGCCTGGTCGGGCGCGGCCACGCGGCGTTCGCGAATACCAGTCCGCTGCACGATCCACGCCGGATCGAATCCGTGCGTCGATTGCAGTTCTTCGTTGGTGACAACGCGGTCGGGCACGTAGCTGCCCGTACCGATGATCTGCACGCCCATCAGACTTCGCGTGCGATCGAAGAGTCGATTGCGACGTGAATAATTACGCATGAAGGCGGTCGTTGATAATCGAGTTCGTTGGCCACGCCGATCCGGAAAAACATCCGACTGGGTCGCCAACCCAGAAACCGAACCGGCACCCTCCGTTTGGGAGTGCAGAGTATACGCATCCTGGAGAACCGTGGCTAGGCAGAAAGTACGCGGCAAGAATGCTGGATGCGCCCCCCCGATGCACTTGGTGTAGGCGACTCTCGTCTACTTGCCGCAACCGCTCTCGGCGAGAGCGGTCTACACTATCCACTGGTCTACACACGTCGTTGCGTCACACCAGAAATCCGGGTGCGCGACCGATCTATTGACCTTCCGGGATCACTTCTTCCAAGACGTCCTCGGCCACGTAGATCGGCACCTTGGCGGTGACTGCCAGGGCGATCGCGTCGCTGGGTCGGCTGTCGATCTCGGTCAGTTCTCCGTCGCGACGAATCCGCAACCGAGCAAAGTACGTGTGCTCGCGCAGCTCATTGATGAACACGTCTTGCAACTCGCCGCCGAGCTGTTCGATCACGTTGGCGAGCAGATCGTGTGTAAGTGGGCGCGGCGACTGGGCGCCCTTGACGCGACGATCGATACTAGTCGCCTCGAAAATGCCGATCACGATCGGGAACGTACGCTCGCCATCGACTTCCTTAAGATAGATGACCTGCTGCTCGCCGATCTCGCTGATGATGATTCGCACAAGCTCCATCTGGACGGGCACGACTCGTACCTCCTCGCTTCACGGGGGCCCAGCGTCGCGACCCGAACGCACTCGCCAGACCGGCAGCCAACACTCGGAGCGATTATAGAGGGCCACGGGAAAAACCGTCAAGGAAGCGCAACGGCAGTGCGCGAACCGCGCACTCGCCGGTCAGGCCATCACGTCGCGGACCGGTTCGCCGCCGTGGGCGATCGGGATGGGCCGGCCGGTGCGGTCGAGGACGGTCAGGTGCGGGTCGACGCCGAGCAAGTGGTAGACGGTGGCCACGAGGTCGGCGGGCGAGACGGGGTGCGACTTCGGGTAGGCCGCCTGCTTGTCGGTCTCGCCGAAAACCAAACCGGCTTGGACGCCGCCGCCGGCCAAGAGGCTGAAGCCGCACTGCGGCCAATGGTCGCGGCCGGCCTTGCCGTTGATCTTCGGCGTACGGCCCATTTCGCCCATCACGATCACCAGCGTCGAATCGAGTAAGCCGCGCGAATCGAGATCGTCGATTAGCGCGGGCCACGACTGGTCGAGGATCGGCAGGTTGGAGCCTTTGAGCATGCCGAAGTTGTTTTCGTGCATATCGTACGAGTGTCCGTACCGGCCGAAGATCTCGGCGTGGACGCTGATAAACGGCACACCCGCCTCGACCAGTCGCCGCGCGACGAGCATACTCGACCCGCTCAGGTGCCGGCCGTAGCGATCGCGCAGCGAGTCTGGTTCTTTTGACAGATCGAAGGCGTCGCGGGTCTTGCTCGATGTCAGGATGTCGAACGCGCGTTGCTGGAACCGGTTCATGCGATCGACTGCGCCCGACCGCCGCTGCGCCTCGAACTGCGCGTCGAGCTGGCCGAGCATCGACCGCCGCCGGTCGAGCCGGTCCACGGTAATGTCGGGCGTCTCGTCGACCGACGCGAGCTTCGGTTCGCCCATCGGGATCACGGGGTCGTAGTAGTTCACTTTCGGCTCGCGGTCGAACTTCGGCTCACAGACCGCGAACAGCGGATCGTACTGGCTGCCGAGGAATCCGCCGTACGGGCCGGGCCGGCGAATGCCCGGATACATGCTGCTCTCGCCCCAGCCCGGATAGCACGGCAGGCAGACGGCGCCCGGAAGGTCGCGCGGACCCATGCCTAGGTACTGGCAGATCGCGCCGATGTCTGGCGGATCAGTCGGCTCGGCTCGCAATTGGGCAAAGTTGCCGCCCGCGAAGCCGGTCATGATCGGCAGTGGATTGTGCGCGTTGTAGCCGTGCGTGACGGTGCGGATGAGGCAGGCTTTGTGCATCCGTCGCGCGGTGTTCGGCAGATGCTCGCAGATTTGCAGGCCGGGTACCGAGGTGCTGATCGGCTGAAACTCGCCGCGCACTTCGGCCGGCGCGAGCGGCTTCAGGTCGAACATGTCCATCTGGCTCGGTCCGCCCAGCAGATTGAACAGGACGACCGACTTGGCCCGACTTGGCCGTACGGCCGGAGTCGTGCTGGCCGCCCGCAGAAGGCGCGGCAGATTCAGCCCGGCGAACAGCGACAACCCACCGACTCGCATCAATTCGCGTCGCGTCGCGCCGTCACACAGTTTGGCCGAACCACCCAGCACGCTCAGCATCGTTACCTCAAGCGTCCGCCACGACAATCTGGCGAACGCGCACGCGCGTGAGTTTCTGCCGATGGCCGGTGCGGCGGCGATAGTTCTTGCGCCGTTTGAATTTCTGCACAAAGAGCTTGTCGCCCAGCGATTGTTCGACGACCTCGGCAACCACCTTCACACGATCTACCGTCGGCTTGCCTACCTCGATACCAGCGTTGCCGCTGAATAGCAAGACACGGCCGAATTCAATCTGGTCACCGACTCCGGCTTCGCGATAGTCGACGTCCAATTGGTCGCCTTCAATCACGCGATACTGCCGCGAGCCGTCTTCAAAGATGGCGTACATTGCTATTGCTCCTCAGTCGAGTTTTGCACTTCATTGGGCGGAGCATTATGCGCTTCCCACGCTGCGGCTTCCATAGCATCATCGACCGACTCGGCATAATCATCGGGTCCGGGTTGCTCCATCTCAGCCGTCGCCGTGTCAGCCTGTGGCTGGTTTTCCAAACTCTCCGAACCTTCCGCCTGGGGCGCTTGGTCGAGCATGCCCGGGGCGCCCTCGCGTCGCCGGCCACGTCCGCGTCGCCGTCCGCCGCGTCGCCGGCGTCTTCGCTTCTTTTCGCCGGTTGGTTCGGGGCCGCGGTCCGGACCCCTTCCCGGCCCGGCAGGACCACTGGGCCGCTGCTCAGTCCGGGCCGGCGGCGAGTTGGTGCGGCCCGGGTGGGCGGGCGGTTGGTGACCTCGTTCGCCTCCCGAGGCGTCGATACACTCGATCATGAGATGTTCCGGCGGCACAATCTCCGAGCCTCGAATCGTGATCGACTTTTGGCCCTCCTCTTCGAGTTGCGTGATCTCCTTGCGTTTGCGGTTGTTCAGGTACGCCGCGACCGAGGCGTGTACGTTGACGTTGATCCGGACGACCGCGGTCTGCGCGGCCGCCAGTTGCAGCCGGCGCATGACGTCGATCGACATGCTCTCTGCAGTCTTGACGTGACCGGTGCCCTGGCAAGACGGGCACGGCTCGTAAACGCTGCGTTGCAAGGACGGCCGAATCCGCTGGCGAGTCATTTCGATGATGCCGAACGGCGAGATCTTCAGCACCTTGGTTCTGGCCCGGTCGCGACCAACCGCGTCGCGCATGGCCCGTTCGACTTCGCGGCGGTGCCGGTCTTCGCGCATGTCGATGAAGTCGTTGACGATCACACCGCCGAGGTCGCGCAGCCTCAGTTGTCGGGCGATCTCCTTGGCCGCGGCCAGGTTCATACGGAACGCGGTCATCTCAGCACTGTTGTCGGACCGGAAGTTCCCGCTGTTCACGTCGATGGCCACCAGCGCCTCGGTCTGATCGATGACGATCGACCCGCCGTTGGGCAAGGCCACCCGGCGCTGTTGAATCTTGGCAATCTCTTCTTCCAATCGATACTTGTGAAAGAGCGGCTCGCGATCTTCGTATAACCTTAGGCGGTTCACGTTGCGCGGCATGGTGATCTGCAGGAACTCCCTGGCCAACTCGTACGACTTGGTCTCGTCGACCCAGATCTCGTCGATGTCGTTGTTAAAGATGTCGCGGATGGTGCGCGTGACCATGTCGCTTTCTTGGTAGATGGCTGCGGGCGCTTTGGACTTGTTGAGGCGGCGCACGACGACCTTCCAGAGCCGCGTGAGGTAGGCAAGATCGCGCTGCAGATCGCGCTTACTGCGATCCACACCGGCCGTGCGCACGATGAAGCCGAGCCCCTGGGGGGGCTTGAGTTCCTTCAGGATGTCGCGGAGCTGCCGGCGCTGCTGATCGTCTTCGATCTTTCGCGATACGCCGACTCGATTCAACCCCGGCATCAGCACCAGGTAGCGACCGGGAATGCTCAGGTATGTGCTCAGGGTCGGCCCCTTGGTGCCGAGGCCTTCCTTGATGACTTGCACCAGAACCTCTTGGCCGCGCTTGAAAATGTGCTGGATGGGCGGCTTGTTGCGCATGCCGCGCCACGAGGCCGGCCGCGGCCGCTCCGGTTCGGGCTCGTCGTCGCCGTTGGCCTCGTCGGGCGGCTCGTCGCCGGGTGCGGCGTCCGATTCGTCCGATTCGTCTTCGGCCGTGAGGCTCTTGGGTATGCCGCCGCCGGCGTCGCGTTGAAAGTACTGAGGGTCGACGTCCGAGACGTGCAGAAACCCGTTGCGGCCGACTCCAAAGTCGACGAACGCGGCCTGGATGCTCGGCTCGATGTTGACGACTCGGCCCTTGTAGATGTTGCCCACCAGCTTTTCCTGGCTGGTCCGTTCCACATACAGCTCCTCGAGCACGCCGTCTTCGATGATGGCGATCCGGCATTCTTCCGGCTGGAGCACATTAATCAGCATTTCTTTCTTCATTGAGTTACTTTTCCTTGGCGCTGTCGAGCGCACTTATGTTGTTGCGCGGGCGCGCTACCCGACAAGTTCGGGGATGATCTTGCGGGCCTCCCCGCGCAGGTAGTTCACCGCGTCACGAGCGTTGTCGATGGTCATTACCTTGCGGCAGACCTTTACGGCGTCCGACACCCGGATCGAACGCACGACTTTCTTGATCTCAGGGATGCTGTGCGGTGTGACGCTGAGCCGGCGAATGCCCAGCCCCACGAGCAGCAACGTATAGATCGGGTCCGCACTCATCTCACCACACACGCTGAGCGGCATGTTGTGGCGATTGGCGGACTTGATCAGCATGCGAATCAGACGCAGCACCGCCGGGTCGGCGGCGCTGAACAAGTTGGCGACGCTCTGGTTGTTCCGGTCCACGGCAAGCGTGTACTGGATCAGGTCGTTGGTGCCGAGCGAAAAGAAGTCGGCGACGGCGGCAAACTGGTCGGCGAGGATCACTGCCGAGGGAACCTCGATCATGATCCCCATCGCGATGTTGCGCGCGAACGGGATGCCGCGCTCGTCGAGGTCCTCCATCACGTCGGCGACGATCATCTTCGCGTGGCGAAGTTCCAGCAGTGTACTGACGAGCGGGAACATGATGTTCACCGGCCCCAGGGCGCTGGCGCGCAGCACGGCTCGCAACTGAGTCTTGAACAAGTCGAGATGTTTCAGGCAGAGCCGCAGGCTGCGCAGGCCGAGAAACGGGTTCCGTTCGCGTTCTTCGGGGTGCAGGTCGCCGGGCAGCTTGTCGGCGCCGAGGTCGAGCGTGCGGATCACTACGGGGCGGCCGTTCATCGTCTGGACGACCTTGCGGTACGCATCGAAGTGCTCGTCTTCGGTGGGCGCTCGCTGCGAGTCGAGGTACAGGAACTCGGTGCGGTACAGACCGATGCCCTCGGCGCCCCGAGCCAGGCAGTGCTCGGCCTCGTCCGGAAACTCGATGTTTCCTAAGAGGGCGATCCGTTCGCCGTCGAGCGTCTCGGCCGGCAGATCGCGCAGCGCGCCCAAGCTTTCCTCGAAGTGGCGGAATTCTTCCTCGGTGTGCTGGTACTCGGCGAGCGTCTTGTCGTCGGGGTTCAACACGACCAGTCCGCGGTTGCCATCGATGATGACGGTATCGCCGCCCGATATTTCGCTGAGAAAACGTCCGAGGCCGACGACGGCGGGGATCTCGAGCGCGCCGGCGAGAATGGCGGTGTGGCTGGTCCGACCGCCCTCCTCCGTGGCGAACGCGCGGACCAGCTTGGGGTCGAGCCCGGCGGTTTCGCTGGGCGTCAGGTCGGCGGCGAGCACGATCACCGGCGAGGTCAGATGAGAAAGCTCCTCGCGCTGCTCGCCGAGCAAGTGCCGCAGGATGCGCTGCTCGACGTCAAAGATGTCTCGCACATGCGCGGCGGCGGCCGGCCCGCTTGCCTCAAAAATCTTCACGTAGCGGCGCAACACCTGGCTGGTGGCGTATTCGGGCGTGAAGCTGTGGTCTTCGATCAACGCGACGATCTCGCGCCGCAGTTTCTGATCGGCGATCATCTGGGCGTGGGCGCCGAAGATGGCGCCGTACTCGCCCCCCAGTTTGTCGCTGAGCAGCTTTTCGTTTGCGAGCGCCTCGTCGCGCGCCTTATCAAGCGCGTGCTGTAGTCGCCGCACTTCCGAGACGACGGCGTCTTCCTGAACGAACCGTTTGGGGATGCGAAAACCCTCGGCGTCCAAGACCATCGCCGGCCCAATGGCCACGCCGGGAGAAACAGCAATGCCGCGTTTGACTTCCATCGCGATTGTGGTAAGCCCGGCTGCTTCATGCGGCCGGGTTTTGCCGGACCGACGCGGTCCACCGAACGCGCTTGAGTCATGCGTCGTCCGGATTCGCGTCGAGGTCCCCTAATCCTTCAACAAATAGTTTTTCGATTGCATCTGCGGCCACGTGGGCGTCACACCCGCGCGCCTCTAGCAGTAATTTAGATCCCTGTTCCGCAGCAAGAGTCATCAGGTCCATGATGCTCTTCGCGTCGTGTCGTTGCGATCCGCGGACCAGCGTGATCTCACACTGAAACTGGTTGGCGAGCTGGACGAGTTTGGCCGCCGGGCGGGCGTGCAGGCCCTCTGGGTTTGTCACGCAGAGCTGCCGTCGTACCAAGTCATCGTCCATCGGCGCCTACGAGAATAATTGGTTCATATCTGCATCATCGAGCACTTCCCAGACTTTCTCGCGCGTCGTCGCCTGACGCAGGAACCGTATGAACACGTCGGTGCGCAGGTGACGCGAGATGGTTTCGAGTGCACGCAAGTGGTCGCCCGGCCGGTCTGATGGTGAGACGAGCAGAAACAGGATGTGCACCGGTTCGCCGTCGAGGCTCTGGAAGTCGATTCCCTTGCGAGACAGGGCGACTGTGCCAATCAGTCGCGAGGCGCTCGCGTGCTTCGTGTGCGGCACGGCGACGCCGCGTCCGATGCCGGTGGTGCCCTGTTCCTCGCGCTTCAGAATGGCCTTTACGATTCCTTCCTCGTCTCCGTTCTTCACGTGTCCGTCGGTCCGCAGGCTGGCGACCATCTCCCGGATCACTTCTTCCTTGGTGCTTGCGGCCAAGTCCGGGAGCACCGCCTCGCGGATCACAAAATCGGACAGCTTCATCCACTCCTCCTTTCGAACCTGACTTTCCGCTCAGCCGCTCGGCGTTTCACTCGGTAGGTGGTCCACTCATCGGCGGCGTGCGGCGATGCTGCTGTATTTTTTCCTTGTAGCGGCGCAACTGCGACTCCATCTTGTGCAGAGTCAAGTCCACCGCGCCGTTGAAACTCGACGCCTGGTCGCGTGCGACGAGATCGTGTTTGTGTTCGGCGTTGACGAGAATCTCGACCTTTGTCAGATCGGCGCGAAAATCCACCGTCGCCTGAATGCTCTCGATGCGATCGAATAACTTGGTCAGTTTTTCGAGCTTCTCATTGATGTAGTCGCTCATTTCTTCACTGAGCGATCCGTTGCGACTGGAAACCGAAATCTGCAATGCTCTCGCTCCTTTCCCGTGTCGCGCCCTATAGCCTTGCGTGCGTTCCTGATGCAACAGGGAGGCGATTGTAGCCCTGCGTGAAACTGCACTCAATTCCAATCTGGCACCCCGGCTACATCCTACCTCGGTTTCTTCGGCGGCAGACGGCCGTCTTCGAGCGCCCGCAGAGGCGATCGGGGGAGTAGTTCGAGTGATCGCCCGGCCAGCCATCTCCTCCAGGTTGGTGATGACCAGTTCGCGTACGGCAACACGCACTTAAGGTAAATCTGTCATGAGCGGAAAAGATTTTGGCACCCAATTCCGTAAAACGGCATTTACACCAATGGCGGGAAGTGAGGCGCTCGATTCCGAACCGACCCATGGTCGCGGTTGAGGATGTTCCTTCCTCGCGGCGATAGTCCCTCCTCCGCCGCTGATGCCGGCGGATTTCCCCGCGAAGCCGTTTGCGCGCACGTATGCACAATATTTGGTAAAGCCGTTCGTCCGTGTCGCAGTGAAACGTGCCCTGACGCACACGAACGAAGATGCTGCAAAACACTTCTTGCAGGATGTCCTCTTCATCGATCTTCGATCGCAGTCCCTTCGGCACTCGCCCGTGAATGAGTCGAAGCAAGCTCGGTCGATACGTGCTATCGAGGCTCGCCCAGGCTCTTGAATCGCCACTCTTCAACCATGCCACTAGTCGGCCGTCGCAACCGGCTGCCGTCATGACTACCTACCCTCGCGCCGAAATAACGGAGATTTGGGAGACCTAGCAAGGAAACCGGGTTCTTGCCCCTGCCGAGCTCTTGCCTCATTGGTATCTACACAAGTCTGAGTCCACCGAGCCTCGGCGGCTGCTGCCGGCTTGCTTGACCGATCGGCTGGCTGGTACGCTGAAGTTCGGCTGCGGTGACCACTTGGCTTTGCGGGATTTCCCGTTTGTGGCCCGCGGCCGTCTTGTTGTCACGGGGCGAGCTCGCTGCGGGAGTTGCCGGTTCGACCTATGAGCTTGCCTCGGTAGAGCCAGTGATTCTGCACTACAGGCAACCCCCTTGGCCCCGCCGAGGCAAGCCAGGCAAGCTCGGCGGGGGCATCCTCTTCCAGCCCGGTTCATTTGCTACAGTCTCGAAAATTGGCGAAAAAAGCCGAGTCATCTTGCACGGGTCTTCGGCGGCAGACGACCGTCTTCGAGCGCCCGCAACCACAGCTTGATGTCGTTGTCGCGGGGCCGATCAGGTGAGTAGTTCGAGTTGATCGCCCGGCCAGCCATCTCCTCGAGGTTGGTGATGACCAGTTCGCGCACCGCCACTTCCGGCGAAGTTTCCGGATCAAGCAGCGGGATCAGCGCCTCGTAGGGGTCCTTTTGCGCCGCCTCCTCCGCGGTGAACCCGCGTAAGAGCGCCAGCACGCCCTCGGCTCGCTCCTCGGAACGGCCGAACTTGGCCAGGAGCGCTTGATACGTGGCCTCTTCTTGCGCGGCGCCGCGCGCGAGAAACTGCCGCATCGTCGCGATTGCCTCTTTGCGAACCTCGGGCCGATCGACCGTGTTCATGGCGTCAACCAGCGCGGGCAGCCGCCCAATCGCGCCCAGACCGCGCACCCCCAGCAACCGCAGATCGCGGCGGTCTTTGTCGGTGGTCGCCTCGATCAGCGGCAGCGCGGGCGACTTGTCCAACGGGATCATCTCGGCGAGCGACTCGGACGCTCGTAACTGGGCGGGCGACATCTCCTCGCGTTCGAGCCACGCGGGCGGAATCGTCAGCGGCTCGCGGCCCTGATCGCCGCCGGACGTCCAGCGAAACTGCACGGGCCCGCCCAGTTGGTGCGACAGCTTCTCGGAATGTACATCGACGTCGCCCCTCGGAACGTACAGTATCGCCTCGTACGAGCTGGCGCCGCCCGTCTTCCACACTGGAATCACCGACAACCCGACGACCGTCTCTGGCGCCTTGATCGCGATGTGCCACGACTCGTTCAGGAAGTCGACGAGGAACACCGTATTGGGCTTGTCCGTGCTCAACACTATTCGGCCCCGCGCCATCCGCAGCCGTACCTGCGCCTCGCTAGGCGGCTCGGCGAGGAACAACTCGGTCTCGCCCACTAGGTCGATCGACGGTCCACCCTTGATGCTGATTCCAGATCGAAAAGACGGTAAGGAAAGCAACGGTTGATCGGCGTGGACGGCCGACTGCGCTGGCATGCGGCGCCATTCCTTCACTGATTCGACCAACCGCATCAGCACGCCCGTGGTCGATACGTATTGTCCGAGCACCACGGGCGGCTTCGCCGGTTGGACATCATCCTTGGTCGTAGCGGTGTTCGCGTCCGACTTGGCCGGCTCAGTCGCGGGTTTGGCCGGCTCCGAGCCTGGTTTGTCGTCGTCGCTCGGCGCCGCCTTCGGCTGGTCCGGCTCGGCAGTCGGTTCGGCATTCGTTGTCGCCGGCTTCTCCATCTCGTCGCCGGACTTTGAGGGCCCTGGCTTCGTAGCACCTGCCTCGTCGTCCGGCGGCAGTGGCTGCG
The DNA here is from genome assembly GCA_036758585.1 of Planctomycetia bacterium. Lineage (GTDB taxonomy): Bacteria > Planctomycetota > Planctomycetia > JALXBF01 > JBGPMX01 > DAIOWH01. The sequence goes on along the minus strand of DAIOWH010000018.1, from coordinate 8,613 downwards.
GCGGATCGCCGACGAGCACGTTCGGTGGTTTCGTCTCGGTCGCGTCGATAGGCAAGTCGCTCGGTCGAAACGGCGCGGGCTTGCCCTGGTTGCCACCAGCGTCGGCGACCTCCGCGCCCGCCGGCTTCCCCGGCCGACCCTGCACGTTCACGCTCACCCAGATGAGCAGTCCGATCGCCACCACACCAACCAGCACCAACGCGGCGGTGAACACGCGCGCCAGCGCCGGGCGCTCGGCGAACATCGATGACGGCTCCGCCTCACGACGCGGCCGCGATGCACGCCGCTGGTCAGCGGGCAACGACTCGACCGAGTGTACCAACTCATACATGCGCTGCCGCGTGGTTGGGGCGATCGACGCAGGCTGACCGATCATCGTTAGCACCTGGTGACATGCCGCCACCTCGGCCAGATGCACATCCGAATCAAGACAGGTTCCCTCGACCTTGGTCACCCCATCGGGCGGCAGAAGGTTGTCGAGGTACTCCGCCAGCAGGTTCGGGTCGATCTCGTCGCCGCTCAGCGCCGGCGCGGTCAATCGACGCCGCCGCGTGACCTCCTTGATCCTCGTCACCAGCGCCTGCGCCGCCGGCGTTTCGGCCAGCTTCCGCCCGATCTCCTTGGCATCGGCCGGCTCCAGTGCGTCATCGAGGTAAGCCAGCAACGTCCTGAGCGTTAGCCGCATAACCCGCTCCTCTCATACTCTGAGATTGCTTTGGTATTCGGACGCCGAACCGTCTACACCCATTAGTGGTGCGGAACGGCCAATTCCGTACATCTTTTTTCAACGGAACGCCACGGCGTAGAGTCGTGTAGCCGAGTCGGCGTGCAGCAATCGGAAGACGTCCGGACGCCGGTCGGCCCAGGTGCGTTCGATGGGAAACCCGTCCCGGTCGTGAATATTGTGCAATCCGCCCGCCCGATTCGTCAGACCAATGAAGAGCAAGTTGATACGCTGCTCTCGCAGGTTTCGCAACCATGCCGATTCATCCGGCTCGCGGCGGTCCCAGTCGGGCGTGGCGTTCGCGGCCAGCCCCTCGCCCCGCTCGACAAAACGCCGGTGATAGTCGTGCATGCGAAAGTTCGGATCGGCCGTGATGTTTACGTACCGCACGTCGTTGCGCAGGCCGATGCCAAACAAGTAGTACGGCAGGTTCGTCCCCGCATACGCCACGCGCGCCCCAGCCGCACTCGCCAACTCCAGCCGCAGCCAGCCGCCAAGAAAGTTGCCCTCACGCCAGTCCGGATAGAAACGCAGCGCCACCGGACCAATCGACGACTGTCTTACTCGAAACGCCAACCCAGCCGCCAAGACAACACCCGCCACCGCCCATGCGACCTGCCGCCTCTTGCCCGCAGCCCACCAAGCCGTCGCACCGATCGCCGCAGCAATCGCCGCCAACAACACGAGTCGGCCAATGACTACTGGGCCCGTGAAGTCCATCGCGTCAATCGCCAAAGGCGCAGGCGCCGTGGGTACCTCCGATTGCTGTGCGGTCGACCCGAATGCAGACCACCGCGCAAACAACCGCATCAACCACGCCGGACTCATGACCAAATGGACCCCAATCCCCACGACAGCCAGCGGGTACAGCCACATCCAGCGGTGTACGACGAGTGCGGCGAGCACCGCCCACATTCCCAACGCGGCGAACAAGAACCGCTCCTGCGTCTGATACGGATTGACCCACCAGAAGAGTGCTACGTGCAACACAACCAGCCCGGCGAGCACCGCGGGCAGCCGCCTGCCGCGAGCTGCCTCCAGGGCCGCCAACACCAGTCCGGCCAGCCACAACGGCGACAACAGCGGGTCGACGCCGCGCAGCACCAATTGAGCGAGCACGCCAAGCTGGTCCGTTGGAAAGTGATAATCACTACTGAGCAGCGATTCTCGTACATACCAGCCGCGTAAGATCGGCACGTCCAGCAGTTCGAGATGCAGCGGGTACAGCGGATTGCCAGTCGTCCACCAGTTCCGCAAGAACCAGAATCCACTCGGCGCCGCAAGCGCTCCGGCAAACAACACTAGGCGCCTCAGCCGATTCGGTCCCTGCCACGCCAGCATGCAACCCCACACGACGAGCGCAATAACAAACAGCATGGCCACATACTTCGTCCCAAGCGATGCGCCCGCCGCCAACGCGGCCAGCACCAAGTCGACCTCGTTGCGACGCCGCGTGCATCGCACCAGGAACCAAACGCTCAACAGATACCACGCGGCCATGGCCAGGTCGACGTCGGCCCAGTGCGAGTGAATGAACGGCGGCGAGGCCGTACCCCACAGGCCGGCGGCCAGGGCCGACGCCGGGGCCGACATGAATTCACGCGACACCGCAAACACGGCGAACATGCCAACGACCAAGAACGGCCATTGGCCGACCTTGGCCGCGGTCTCATCGCGCCACGGCAAGATGAGCCACGTGAACCACACATCGGCATTGGCCGGAAAGTACGGCGCGGCGCTCTCGCCGAACGGCGTCGGCACGAACTCGATCGCGCCGGCCTGCCACCAGCGTATGGCGAAGAACAGATGGTAGATCGGGGCGTCGCTCACCACGAGCACCGGGCTGCACAGGCCAACGACCAGCGCATCGAGCGCCGCCCACGCGGTGAGCACGACTACCGACCACATCGCGAACCGCGCGACGCGCGATTTACTCCCCTCGACCAACTCCGGCCCGTCTGGCCAGTCTGACCGAGGCGCGTCAGCGGTCCGCGCAGCAAGTCGATCGCTCGCCGACCGCCTCGCCCAGCGGCACGCGACCCCCGCGGCGAACAACGCCACGGCCAAGCCGATCGCCGGCCCCAACCGGATCAGCCCGAACAACCCCAACGCCTCGAGCCCAACGACGATCGCAACCCAGCCAACGAGCGCAGCGCCCAGAACGATCGCGAGTCGATCGCGCAGCCCTAGCCCGAACCGGACGATCAGGCCCGCGCCGGCGAACACAAACCCGTTCATCAGCACAAAAAGACACAATCGGAGCATGCGTTGCCGTTCCGGAAAGTGGAAAGTGGCGGGGTCGCTCCGCGACACTTCTGCGGGTTGCGGAGCAACTCGCCCACAGACAACGACTCTACAGGGTCGACTGCGGCTGTCACGTGTAATTCTGCGGGTACAGCCGCCGCTCGACCAGTTCAATCACGATATGCACGATCTTGATGTGAACCTCTTGAATGCGGTCGGAAGTCTCGGCGGGGACGACGATCGCCAGGTCGCAGAGCGGTCGCAGCTTGCCGCCGTCGCGGCCGAGAAGGCCGACGACCCGCATCTGTTTCGCGCGGGCCGCCACGGCCGCGGCAATGACGTTCGGGCTGTTGCCCGACGTGGAGAACCCCACGAGCACGTCGCCCGGCCTGCCCCACGCCTCGACGCCGCGAGCAAACACCTGGTCGAAGCCGAAATCGTTGGCCACGCACGTCAAGTGGCTCGGGTCAGAGATGGCCATGGCCGCCAGTGCCGGCCGGTCCTTGCGATATCGGCCGCTGAGTTCCTCCGCGAAGTGCATCGCATCACACATCGACCCGCCGTTCCCGCAGCTCAATATCCGCCCGCCCGCCTTCAGGCACGCGACCACGCTCTCGGCGAACTGCTCGACCGTCGCACGCACCGCCACGCTGCGGCGAAACCAGTCAATCAACTCGGCGGCTTCCACCAAATCGGTTTCGATGTGGTCCGTCACGCGCACACTCCGCTCTCGATCCTCAATCCTCATCAACTTTTCTCGCCGGCGAGACGCCGGCGCTACGGAAACACTCGACCCTCAATCCTCTATCCTCAATCCTCATGCTCAGTAACCCTGCTCGTTCGTCGGGAACGCCTTGCCCTTGACGGCGCGCACGTACGCCTCGACGCCGGCCTCGATCGCCGACCGCACGTCGGCGAACTTCTTGAGGTACTTGGCCTCGAAGTTCGTGATGCCTAGCATGTCGGGCGTCACCAGAACTTGTCCGTCGCACTGTGGGCCGGCGCCGATACCAATTGTTGGGATGGCGAGCGACGCCGTGACTTCGCCCGCCAGGTCGCTCGGGATCGCCTCGAGCACGATCGCGAAACAGCCGGCGTCTTCCAGCGCCTTGGCGGCCTCACGCAGTCGCACCGCCGACTCTTCGTCCTTGCCCTGCACGCGAAAGCCGCCGAAGCGGTGCACCGACTGCGGCGTCAGGCCAAGATGCCCCATGACCGGAATCCCGGCGCGAAGGATGCGCTTGATGACCGGCACCATCGCCCGGCCGCCTTCGAGTTTCACCGCCTGGACCTTGCCCTCCTGCATCAATCGGCCCGCGTTTTCGACCGCGCTGTCGATCGTCAGTTGATACGACAGGAACGGCATGTCGCCGATCACCATCGCTCGCCGCGACGCCCGCGACACGATCTCGGCGTGATAGACGATGTGCTCGAGTCGCACCCCGACCGTGGTGTCGTGTCCGCCGAACGCCATCCCCACCGTGTCGCCCACCAGCACCACGTCCGCCCCGCACGCGTCGACGATCCGTGCCGTGAAAAAGTCGTAGGCCGTGAGCATGGCGATCTTGTCGCCGGCCTGTTTCATGTCGCGCAGCGACTGCACGGTCAGGCGGGTCCTCGGCTTCATCGGATGAAACTCCGTGTAGAGCGCAGTCGGACAGGTCGGACAAATCGGACGGGTCCGACAGGTCGGATCGGTCTGACAAGTCGGACGTCCATTGAACGCCTCACAAACTCTGCAGGAACGCGACTAGGTCCCTCAACTCGCCGTCGGGCAACTCGGCGCGGACTCTGTGGCGATGTTCGCGAAACACGTCTTCCAGCAGTTTTGCTCGGCCGTCATGAAAGTACGGGGCACTATGGGCCAGGCCGCGCAGCGACGGTGGGTTGAACTTGCTGTTGCCCCCCTCGCCGTCGTCGATGCCGACGTCGAAGAGTTCGGTGCTCGAGTAGGTCGGCCCCTCGTGGCATGTCGCACAGCCCCGCGCCGCGAACACCTTGCCGCCACGGTCAATCGCCGCCCGGTCGGCCGACTGCCATGCCACGATCGGCGGCTGTGGCAACGAGTCGAGATACGCGGCGATCGCCGCCACCGACCGTCCACTCGGCGCCGATCGCGACTGCATGGACTCGGCCAGCGACTGGTGAATCTGTTCCGCCAGCTTCGTCTTCGATCCGTTCCACGCCCACGGGCCGGTCGACGCCGCACCGAGTAGGCTGAGCACGTTCTTGGGTGCGCCGTACGAGCCATCGCCGAACGTGTCGGCGCGCTGGCCGTTGGTGTGCCCGTCGGTGTGGCAACTGTGACAACTGAACCACCCGTCGAGCGACTGCCGCGCGTCGTAGAACAACCGCTCGCCCTGCTCGGCCAGAGTCCACTGCGGCTCGGGTCCCAGCGCGATCGTGGCCTCGACCGACTGGTCTTCGATGCGCACCACCGAAATCGTGTCGGAGTTGTGATTCGCCACGTACGCTCGCTTTCGGTCCGGCGAAACCGCAAGATCGACCGGCCGCTGGCCGACATGCACGCGACGAAACCCGAACGGCTGGAACCGGCCGATCGCCACTTCGCCGACGCCGCTGAGCGTGACAATCGCCGTGCCGTCAGGCAACAGCGCGAGCGGGCCGGGGTCGCCGGCCGCGTTGCCAGGGTCGCCGAAGAAGTGCGTGTGCGCCTCGCGCACCGGGTTCTTGGTCGCATCGACGAGCGATGTGATCGGCACGATGCGCACGTTCGACGTCATCACGATGCCCCAGAACACATTGTCGCGCGTGGTCGCCGCCGACTCGGTCAGGATCATGTGGCTGACGAGCAGGTTCTGCCCGTCGGGCGACAGTGCGAGACCGCGTACGTTGTGGCCGGGCACGCTGAGATCGCGCACGATCCGACCACTCGCGGCGTCGATGAGCGCGAAGCGTCCACCGAAAGCGTCGGCCACGATGAGCGTGCGGCCGTCGGGCAGCCACGCGGCGTTGCGCGGCGAAAAGTCGAGTTGCACCACTTGATCGACCTTGCCCGCCGCCAGGTCCACGCGACTGACTTCGCGCGACCACTTCGACGTCACCCACGCGCGGCGTCCGTCGGCGTCGAGCACCACGCCCGCCGGTCGGGCAGACACGGGCACTCGCGAGCGCACCTTGCACCGGCCGTCGCCCGCGTCCATGACCATCAGTTCATTGGCCGCGGCGTCGCACGCAACGAGCGTCGCACCGTCGGTCGTCGCCGCCATTGCGACCAGCGACTTGCCGATCGCCAGCTCCCAGGTTTTCTCGCGCCGCGCCGTATCGATAGCGACGATCGTGCCCGATTTCTCGCACGCGGTCAGCAGAGTCGCTCCGTCCGGCGACAGCCATACGGCGGCCGGGCCGCGCCAGCCGCTCTGAGGTCGGTCCGCGGCGAGCGATTCGTTGGCGCTGACCACTCGCGAACGCAGCGCCACGATCGCGCACAGACAAGCCGAGACGAACACGAAGACGATGGGCAGGCAGGTGCGTCGCATCGACATGAAAACATCCCTCGCCAAAAAAAAGCGTGCGGGCGTCGCCGCGGTTCGCTGTCGGATGATATGTCACCCGTCACGGTGCCGCAATGCCGGACTTGCAGTGTGGGCGACTCTCGCCGCGAGTCGCCTGCGGCAGTTTCGTTTGCCTCAACCGCTCTCGGCAAGAGCGGACTACACTAACTGTCGAATCGAAGAGTACGTCGCACGCCCGCCAGCGTGAATCGCGGGACCGAAACAACGACTACATGCCGGGGTCGCCACTCAGGGAGAATAATCATGCGCGGCAATCTCACGGGCATGGCCGGTCGGCTTGCGTGTTTCCTGACGCTGCTAGCACCAAGCACCTGCCTCGGCCAAGTCGCCAACTCGGCCGATCCTCGACCGGGGAACCTGGTTGGCGTGCCACATCCGCCTCACCTTGTTGCCATTCCGCAGGGATCCACTACGACGGTCCGGTTGCCGCGAACGAGCCTGAAGCAAGTTCCCGCCGAGCTGGTTGAACCAATCGGCGTCCCGCCGCGCAACCAGCCGGTCTGGGCCAAGCTCCGAAGTCAGCGAATCAACATCAACGCCGAGGCGATGCCGTTGGGCGATCTGGCCGACTTCCTGCGGAACGAGACCAAGCTGAACTTCGTGATCGACGGGACCGCGCTGGAGGAGGAGGGCGTCACGGTCGGGACTCCGATCACCACCGAGTTCACGGAGGCGCGACTCGGCGAGGCCATCGAACGCGTACTGCGGCAATTGAATCTCACGTACGTCGTGCGCGACGAGGTGGTCATCATCACGAGCCAGCTTGCGGCAGGCAATGAACTGACCGTGCGGGTCTATCCGGTCGGCGACCTGGTCTTGGCCGACGCCGAGTCGCGCGAGTTGGGGAGGATGATCGACGCCGACTCACTCATACAGATTATTGAGTGGACGGTGTCGCCGAACTCGTGGTCCAGCGTCGGCGGCGCCGGAAGCATCGAGGTATTCTACGGCAACCTCAGCCTGGCGGTACTGCAGACCGACGCGGTTCACGACGACGTGGCGGCCGTGCTCGAGATGCTCCGCCGTGGCCGAGGCGGTGCGGCACCAGACGACGCGGCGAAACAGGCCGCCCGGCCGGCAACACCGACTCCCGTGCTCGGAGTTCCGGAAGCCGAGTCGCGCATCAGGGGCACGCTGCGTGACCGGCGCGCCACCCTCGAGTTCGTCGATACTCCGCTCGTCGAGGTTATCGAATTCCTCGAGTCATTCACCAAGATCGATTTCGATCTTGATCGAGTCGCCCTCGAAGAAGAGGGCGTCACACCGGACACGCCTGTCACGTTTCGCGTCAACGATGTATCGCTCGAATCGGCGATCAACCTGATGCTCAGGCCATTGAACCTGAGTTGGGTTGTGGACAATGAGGTCGTCGAGATCACCTCCATGCTCTCAGCCGGCAACGAATTGGTCACGCGATGTTACCCGGTCGGCGACCTGGTAATGGTCGGGGCCGACGATGAACGCTGGAGCGACTCGCACGACGACCTGATCCAGATCATCGAGGCGACGACAGTCCCGAACAGTTGGTCGAGCGTCGGCGGGGCCGGCACGTTGGACTTTTTTGCCGGCAGCCAGTGTTTGGTTGCCCACCAGACACAGGCCGCGCACGACCACATCGCCGCCCTGTTGGCCATGCTGCGTGAGTCGGGCGATCGGCTGCCCGGCATCGCGCGGGCGCTCGGACTGCCCGTGGCTGAGAAACTCATCGAGGCGCGGCTGCGGTCCGTGCGCGAAGAACTTCGGCTCGCTGAAGCGAACGACCGCAAGGGTCGGCAGATGGCCGAGCAGCTAGAGGAGCATCGATGGGAAGAACTTACCGATCCTAATCGTGCGAAGACGCGCATGGAGGCCAAGCTGCTCGTGGCACAGACGAGCATCGCTGAGAAACAACTCGAACACCAAGCCGAACTGCAGAAGGCGCAGCTCGCCAAGATTCAGGCGGAGAGCGCCGCGTTCAAGGCACAGGCCGACCTGGCCGACACTCAGCGCAAACAACTCTCTGGCGCGGGCTCGGCCGATTCCGACGCGGCAATCTGCCCGCACTGCAAGAAGCCGCTGCGGCCGGCCGCAGCACGCGATTGACCGCCGGGCGCGAAGCAAGTCGTTTTC
>DAIOWH010000017.1:0-54966 GCA_036758585.1 Planctomycetia bacterium | reverse complement strand
CTTTCACCAAGCCGGTCGCCCGCATCCAAAGCGGTGTCGAGCCACCGCAGTCCAAAGGCAAAACAGTCTTTGGACTGCGGCGGCTTGACGCCGCTTTGGATTGGTTTTTCCGACTTCCGCCACATTGCCATGGGACACGACCGCCTCGATCAACTGTTCGCCCGTACCCGCCGGCTTTCGCCCGATGGCCTGGCGATGGTCGAGACGCTTGTGGTCGGTTTGGAATCGCAGTCGGGGGAGATCCAAAGCGGCGTCAGGCCGCCGCAGTCCAAGGGCGAGAGCATCCAAAGCGGTGTCAAGCCGCCGCAGTCCAAGGACGAGAGCATCCAAAGCGGCGTCAAGCCGCCGCAGTCCAAGGGCGAGAGCATCCAAAGCGGCGTCAGGCCGCCGCAGTCCAACGAGATGATCCAAAGCGGCGTCAGGCCGCCGCAGTCCAAGCGCCAGTCTTTTCTAAGGCATCGAGTGCCATGGGGACGAAGGCGTTGGTCGGTCGCTGCGTGAATCGCACGGTTTGAGACCTTCCGCCTTGTGCACGAGCCTTGCCAGCCTGATCGCGACCCATATCACACAAAGTCTTGTCGCAACATCGGAGCAGTTTTGGACCGAAGAGAACCCGCCAAAAAGTAGGCTCAAGTCTCAGCAATCGACGGTTGAAGAGCAAGTTAGATTCGGTGACAGGCGTCAGGCTGGCGACCGGCTTGCTCCGAAGCCGGGGCCGCCAGGACCAAGAGCCGAGCGTGTTCCGCGACGCGGAATAAGCGAGTCGATGGCGGTGTGGGCGAAGCGACGGATGTCCCAAGTGCGATCAAACTGGGGAATCTGTCGCTGAGCTGTGGCCCCGTCGAGGATTTCCCGCTGAAGGTGGGAATCCGAGCCGAGGCCACACGAAATGCTGATCGCCCGCAGGGCGATGCCGCCTACAGACGCGCAGACGCGCGCGGCGAGTGAACTCGAATTGACCGAATCCAACTCGGTGGTTAGAATCCGCCCTCACTTCAGACAGTAGCGAGATTTCTGCTGAGTTTGCGTGCGGGCAACTCGCACGCGAGAAAATGGAATTTCTCGGACATCTCCACTCTGAGTTCCCTCCCCAACCCGCTCGGGTGGCCACGCAAGAATTGCCCTTGGGTCAGCCAGGGATTTGCACCGATGAAGATACGCGATTGGCCGGACGGACGGCTCGTTGTCTGGGCGCCGGCCAAAGTGAACCTCTTTTTGGAGGTCCTGGGTAAGCGTGCCGACGGCTACCACGACCTGGAAACGGTCATGGTCGCCGTGAGCCTATATGACACGTTGGTTTTTCAGGAGGACGCAACTGGGGAAATCACGTTTCGCTGCGACGATGCGGCGGTCCCCCAGGGAATGACGAACCTCGTGGTCCGGTCGGCGCTCCTGCTACAGCACGAGACGGGGAGCCAGCGGTGCGGGGCGAGGATATGGATGCGCAAGCGGATTCCCGCCGCTGCGGGTTTGGGCGGCGGATCCAGCGACGCGGCCGCGACGCTGGTGGCGCTAAGTACCCTCTGGAAGCTCGGCCTCTCGCTCTCTGACCTCGAACGGTTGGGCGCTCAAATCGGCAGCGATGTTCCCTTCTTCTTTCACACGCCGGCCGCCGTCGGTCGAGGTCGCGGTGAACAACTCACACCGCTGAGCCTCGCGAGGCCGTTGTACTTGGTACTCGTGTGTCCGCAAGAAGGCGTGAGCACCGCCGAGGTCTATCGCAGACTCGGTCCATCGGACATCCGCCATCCGATCCAGCCGATGCTCGACAGTCTTGCCCGCGGGGACGGCAGAGTCGGCAGCTTGTTGTTCAACCGCTTGGAGGCCACGGCCGTTCCGTTGTGCCCAGCCATCAGCTCATCCCTTGAACTGCTTCGAGCTGTGGGGCTTGGTGGGTCACGGATGACCGGCAGTGGATCCGCGTCGTTCGGGCTGGCAACCGGCCGCAGTGGGGCGGTGCGGGCCGCTCGAAGCATTAGGGATCGGTTCCCGGGCCGCGTGTTCGTCGTGCGGACCACGACCTAGGGGGGATCAGCGAAAGGAGATCGGCTGTGCAAATCACCGAAGTGCGGATCAAGCTCATGGACGACGGCGCCCAACACGGAAACGAACGGTTGCACGCCTTCGGCTCGATCACGTTTGACGACGCGTTCGTCGTGCGCGATTTGAAGATCATCGAAGGCACCAAGGGATTGTTCGTCGCAATGCCAAGCCGCAAGTTGACTGACCGCTGCCGCTGCGGGACCAAGAACCCACTGCGCAGCCGCTACTGCACTCATTGCGGCGCGTCGCTCGACGAAAACCGCGCCATGCGCGGCACCGACGGGCGGGCCAAGCTACACGCCGACATCGCCCATCCGATTAATTCGGCCTGCCGCGAACTGATCCAAGGCGCGGTGCTGCGCGAGTATCAGGCGGAACTCGAACGCGCCAAGCAGCCGGGTTATGTCTCGAGCTACGATGACTGGGACACCGATGAAGACACGAGCTATGCAAGCGTCATTGGCAGGCTCGACGCGCCCGGCAACCACAACGGACGCGACCGCGCCAGCCCAGGTCCGCACCAGCGCCGCGATCATGCACCCGCCGCTCGCACCATCGCCGCACCGACGCCGCGTTCGGCCGAGTCGTTCAGTGCTGGAATACTCTGATTGGCCGGCCGTTTGCTAGATCAGCTCGTCGATCGGCTGTCCGTCGTTCAGCTTGGGTAGGGTGGGCTCTGCCCACCGCCTCCTATGGGGGTTGGTGGGCTAAAGCCCACCCTACCTGGGACCGCACAGCAATCAAGCTGCGCTGTAATACTAAATGACCGTGCGTGAATTTGCGAATACCCCGCACCCCAACCCTCTCCCCAAAAGGGGAGAGGGAGAATAAGGTTCTGCTTCGCTTTATTCCGCAGTCCATGCGTTCCGAGCGTCTTTCTCCCTCTCCCCTTTGGGGAGAGGGCTGGGGTGAGGGGTTGTTTGGGCGATTCGCAGATTCACGCACGGTCATTTAGATCAGCTCGTCGATCGGCCGTCCGTCGTTCAGGATGTGGACCGGGCGGCCGAAGAAGTCGTTGAACGTCGCCGCCGGGTCGATGCTCAGGTGGCGGTAGATCGTGGCCAGCATGTCTTGTGGAGAATACGGTCGGTCGACGGGGAACTCGGCCTTGGAGTTCGTCGCACCGACGATTTGCCCCATGCGAAGTCCACCGCCCGAGACCAGCGCGGTGTACGCTTGCGGCCAGTGATCGCGGCCGACCCCGTTGGCGTTGCGACTCAAGCGCGGCGTTCGGCCGAACTCGCCCATCACGACCACGAGGATTCGCCGGTCCAGGCCACGCGCGTAGATGTCTTCGATCAGCGCGGCGAGCGCCTGGTCCATGTACGGCAGCCGCACCTCCATGTACTTCGCGAAGTGGCCGGGCCGGCCGGCGTTCATGATGTGATCGTCCCAGTTCGTAAACTCCTGGCCCGACTTCGGCGTGTCGATGTACATGCTGATCACGCCGACGCCCGCCTCGGCCAGTCGCCGCGCGAGCAGGCAGCCCTGGCCCCACAGGTTCCGCCCGTAGCGATCGCGCAGTTGGTCGTCCTCCTTGGCAAGATCGAACGCGGCGACGGTGCGCGGGCTGGTGATGAGCTCGAGCGCGAGCTGCTGGAACTTGTCGGTCGCCTCGATCTCGCCTGAGGCGTCCACGTCGCGGCGCAGTCGATCGAAGTCGGCGAGCAATCGCCGCCGATCGTCGAGCGATTTCGCATCGCGACCCGGCGCAATCGCTACCGTCGGCGGCCGAAAATTCGGCGACGACGGGTCGCTCACCTCGAACGCCGCATGCTGCGCGCCCAGATAAGTCGGCCGCGTCATGTACAGTTGCCGAGGGACCGCCACGTACGGCGGCATGACGTTCGGGCCCAGGCCGCGCACGCGACTGGTGATCGAGCCAAAGTCCGGATGCTCGCTCTTCGACTGAGACTGCGGATCGAGTTGCGTCGGCCGCTTGCCGGTCAGCACGACGATGCCGCCGTCGCTGTGAATGCCGACGTCGTGGTTCAGCGAGCGCACGAGCGAGAACTTTGTCAGCGAGTCTTGCCTGGCGTGGGAACAGCTCGCAGATTTCGACGCCCGGCACGTTGGTGGCGATGGGGCGAAAGACGCTGCGGTATTCGATCGGTGCGGCCGGCTTGAGGTCGTAGGTTTCGAGCTGCGACGGTCCGCCGTGCAGGTAGAGCAAGATCACCGAAGTGTCGCTCGTCGCGGCGGCGCTCGCGGCTCGGCCGGCCAGCACGTCTGAAAGCGCGAGCCCGCCCAGCGCCAGCGAGCCGATTGAAAGGAACTCGCGCCGCGTCGTCGGACCAATGCACCGCTCAGCCGGCATGGTTCAGTCTCCAAGACGCGGGCCGATTGTAGCGGAGGTCGGTCGTTGCCGATAGCCGATTCTGCCGCATCCGCAGCGCAACCGCTTGACGCCGAACTGATTGACACAAACTCGCCGAGTAACTACCGTATCGCCCCGCGCGACGCTCGTGAACACGCCCGATTGCCGGACGCGCGTGGCTCCGGCCGGCGGCGTGGACCAGGACGGTCCGGCCTATGGAGATCATCGATCCTCGGCTGGTGGAAGAGGCCAGCAAGTTGCCGTCCGCCGTCTTGCTGCTCAGTGCTGCGGTCGGGCCGGTATTCTGGGTGCTCGGATGGCGGATCCATCGCGGCCTGTTCGTAGCGGCGGCGACCGTCGCGGGCGGCGTCTATGGCCTCGTTCATGGGCCGGCCCTCGGACTTTACTCGGGCGCCGCTGCACTACTGCTGAGCCTATCGATCGGCGGTCTGGCGCTGGCACTGCTGCGGATCGGCACCTTCGTCACCGTGGGGGCGCTCGTGGCGTTGGGGCTGAGCCGGTTGGGCGACGGCTATCTGGAAAAGGACTCGCTCCGTTGGGTACAAGTAACGGCGTTCCTCGGCGGCGGACTGCTGAGTCTTGTGTGTTACCGGTTCTTGGTGATCGCACTGACGAGTTTTGTTGGGGCGTTCCTGTTGTTGCTGGGTGGGTTGGCGTTTGCTCATCGTCAGGGTGAGGCGGACGCGATCGCCTTGGCGGCCGAGCGCCCGGCGATCATCGCTGCGTCGTTCGTCGCGCTCGGAGTGTTGGGCACGGCGGGTCAGTATTTCGCCGAACGGCGGCGCGGTGCGACCGCCGCAGAACCGAAACGCGATCCAGCCAAGGCGCTGCCGCGCGATGCATCCAAGGCCAAGGGATCCAAGGCGGCGGCTTGAGACGAATATGGGACGACTGAAGATCGGACTGCGGCTGGAATGTCTGCGAATCTCGCTGCGTCAGGCGCTGCGCAAGGCGGCGGAGTTGGGCGTCGATGGCGTACAAGTGAACGCGGCGGGCGACCTCACGCCGGCGGCGCTCTCGGCCACCGGCCGGCGCGATTTTCTGCACCAGCTCAGCGCCCTAGGGCTGAAGCTCACGGCGCTGGGGTTCCCGGCTCGACACGGGTTCAGCACCGAGGAAGGACTCGATGCCCGCATTGTCGCCGCCCAAAAAGTACTCGCCCTCAGTTACGACCTGCGTGCGCCGATTGTTACCGGCTCGATTGGGCGCGTGCCGGAAGACGAGAGCCATCCAGCGCGGCAGATGCTGCGCGATGCAGTTTCGGCGGTCGGCGCGCATGCCGAGCGCGTTGGGGCCGTGTTCGCGGCCGAGACGGGCACCGAGTCGGGCGAGACGCTGCGCCGGTTCATCGACTCGCTCGGCGCCATGGGCGTCCGCGCGAACCTCGATCCGGCAAACCTGCTGATCAAGGGCTACGATCCGGTCGAGGCCGTACGCCATCTGAGCGACTACATCGTCCACACCCACGCCCGCGACGCGCTGCGTGAGGCGGGCGGCGAGCTGGGCCGCGAGACGACGCCAGGCGACGGGGATCTCGATTGGAGCGAGTACCTGGGCGCGCTCGAAGAGGTCGGTTATCGCGGTTGGCTCGTGATCGAACTCGATCAGTCGCGCGACCCGATGCGCGACGTCGCTCGCACGGTGAGTTTTCTGCGACAGTTCTGATACGAAGGCAACGGCCCGGTTCAACCGGAACCAAAACCAATGTCCGAAAACCGCCTGTTCGCCAAGAAGTCAGTCGAGTCGCTGCTGCGAGAAGCCGAGGGCGACAACCGGCTGCGTCGCGTGCTCGGTCCGATGTCGCTTACGTCGCTCGGCGTCGGGGCGATCATCGGGGCCGGCATCTTCGCGATGACCGGGCGGGTCGCGGCCCAGGACGCAGGGCCGGCTGTGCTCGTGTCGTTCCTCGTGGCCGGCTTCGGATGCGGACTGGCCGCCCTGTGCTACGCCGAAATGGCCGCGATGGTGCCGGTGGCCGGCAGCGCGTACACCTATACCTACGCGACGCTGGGCGAGATCTTTGCATGGATCATCGGCTGGGACCTGGTGCTCGAGTACGCCATGAGCTGTTCGGTGGTGGCGTCGAGCTGGGCTGGCCACTTCCGCGAGTTCCTGAAGATCGTCTTTGGCGTCGAGTTCCCACTACGGCTGATGGCCGACCCGTGGACGCTGCACAAGGCGACCGGCGATTGGTGGGGGATTAATCTGTCGGCGGTGTTGATCCTGGCCGCGTGTACCGTCGTGCTTGTTGTCGGTATTCGCGAGAGCGCCCGTACGAACAACACGCTGGTGATCGTGAAGCTCGTAGTCATCGCGTTCGTGATCGTGGTGGGGCTTCAGTACGTCAACCCGCAGAACTGGACGGGCGTGCCGGTGGCGGATCGGATCATTCCGGCGGACCCGGCGTCGAAGTGGGGCATGCTTGGTGAACTGGGGCTCGATCGCTGGCTCGTGCCGCTGGACGAGTCGTTGCGAACGCCGTTCAGCCCGTATGGTCTGTCGGGCGTGATGCTCGGCGCGTCGATCGTGTTCTTCGCCTACATCGGCTTCGATTCTATCTCGACGCATTCCGAGGAGGCCGCTCGGCCGCAGCGCGACGTGCCGATCGGCATTCTGGCGTCGCTGGCGATCTGCACGGTGCTGTACATCGTCGTGTCGTCGATCATCACGGGCATGGTGCCGTATCCGAAGATCGACGTGGACGCGGCGATCGCGGCGGCATTTCGCGAGTTGTCCGAGCGCGAGCATAGCCCGCTGCTGCGCGGCGCCGCGGCGCTGATCGCAACCGGCGCGCTGGCCGGAATGACCAGTGTGCTGCTCGTGTCGTTCCTGAGCCAAGCCCGCATCTTCTTGGCGATGTCGCGCGACGGCCTGTTGCCGCCGGCGATCTTCGCGGCGGTCCACCCGCGGTTCCGCACGCCGCACCGCGCGACGATCCTGACCGGCGTGCTGGTCGCGCTGGCCGCCGCGTTCACCCCGATCGAAAAACTCGAAGACATGGTCTGCATCGGCACGCTGCTGGCCTTTGTGATGGTCTCTGCCGCGGTGCTCATCTTGCGACGAACGTCGCCGCACGCCCATCGGCCGTTTCGATGTCCCGCCGTTTATGTGGTCGCGCCGCTTGCGATCGTAGTGAATCTCACGATGATGCTCTTCCTGAAATGGGACACGTGGCTGCGACTGGTGATCTGGCTCGCGATCGGTCTCGTCATCTACTACTGCTACGGGCGCAGGCACAGCGTGCTCGGTCGGTCGCTCGAAGCGGAAATCGCCAAGCCCGGCCTGCCGCCGACCGGCACGCGGCTGGATGACATGCACCAGCCGTGATCCGCGATTGCCACACTGGCCGGGCCAGTGCACCATCAACTTCGTCGGAATGATCGGGTGGCTGGAGCTGAGTCCGCGAAGCCCCGGCCGTGGCATCGGAGACTCTGCCACAGCCACCCATCAATCGAAGTGGGACACTGCATTTAGTCGCTGTTTTCGTCGCGCTGCGACTCCGCGAGCACACGCGAGAAACACCACAACACGAGGGACGTGACCGAGATCGTAGATGTCAGCATGAAAGCCCAGCCGTAACTGTTCATTGCGTTCCTCCTGAAACCGCTGCGGCCGGCCCGCGCTCGTCGTCAGGCGGTCGTTCGCCATCGAGATCGAGTCCGGCGGCCCGCCACCGCTTTGAGCCGATCGCGGTACAGGCCGCCAGCAGGGCAATGCACGCCAGGATGATTCCCCACGTGAGCTGAGCCACATGGTCGGGTGGATGCGTGATCGGAGTCGCCAACAGGTTTCCTTCCTTGTCGTGGGTCTCGATGTATCCGAGCACCGAGTGGACGTAGCCGGGCACGTTCTTAACGCAAAAGCCGACGAAGACCACGATCAGGTACACGGGGGCCACATACTTGATGATGAACCGGTACACGACCGGAATGTGCATCTTCGCGCCGCGATGCGCCTCGTCGATCCCACGGTCCAGGCCGAACACCCATCCGAAACAGATGATCTGCACGGCCGCCATGATGAAGATCATGAACGAGCCGACCCAGAAGTCGATTGTGTCGAGTGCGGTCAGCCCTTTGCTGAACCAGAGCACAAACAGATTGCCGGCGCCGCAGACGACCGACACGAGCGTCGTGGCGGCGGCGCGGCTGAGGCCCAGGCTCTCCTCGAAGAAGGCCTTGGCCGGCTGCAGCATCGACAGCGAGCTGGTGATCGCGGCGAGGAACAGCATGAAGAACCAGATCGCGCCGAAGAACTGTCCGAGCGGCATGTGCGCGAACACCACCGGCAGCGTGGTGAATCCCGTGCTGAACGTGCCGCCCGTGTTCTCGCGGGTCACCTGAACACCCAAGAACGCCACGGCGGCCGTCAGCGTGATCAGCCCGCCCAGGCACACCTCGAAGAACTCATTGGTCGCCGACGCCGTCAACCCCGACAACACGACATCGTCGTCCCTCTTCACGTACGAAGCGTAGTTGATGATCACACCGAAACCGACGGACAGGCTGAAGAATATCTGACCGGCCGCCGCCAGGCTCGCTTTGAAGAACTTGTCCGGATCCTTCAGGATGCTGAAGTCTGGATTCCACATGAAACCCAGACCGTTCACCACGTTCTGGTCCGGTCGCGACTCGTCGGGCGTGCCCAGCGTGAGCACGCGGACAAGCACGATCACGCCCATCACCGCCATCGCCGGCATCGCCCAGGAACAGAACTTCTCGATTCCCTTCGAGAGACCGCGGTAAACGAAGTACACGTTGATCGCGAACGTCACCAGCCAGAACACAATGCCGGCCGTGTGCACCGAGGCCTCGCCGGAGCCGAACGAGAAGTTGGACCCGTCCGCCTTCTGACCCGTGAAACTGAGAAAGAAACCGCTCGACGTCTTCACCTGGTCGCTCACCGCGTGCGACGCCTCGATGCCGATCCCGCCGCCAGTCGCGTAGTACCAGCAGTAGCCCAAGCACCACGCCTCGATGAGCACGTAGTAAAAGTAGACGACCATCGGAATCAGGACGCCGATCACGCCGAGGTAACGACCCGCCGCACCTCGGCCCCAGACGCCCATGATCGCCGGCGCCGAATGGAATCCTTTGCGGCCGCCGTAGCGACCCATTGCCCACTCGGCCCAGCCGATCGGGATGCCGAGGAAGATCAGGGCGCAGAAATACGGGATCATGAACGCCCCGCCTCCGTTCTGCGCCGCGTTGCCGGGAAACCTCAGGAAGTTCCCCAGCCCGACCGCCGAGCCGGCCACGGCCAGGATCACGCCCAACCGCGAGCCCCACTGCTGTTTCTGCTCTGACATGCCGAAGTCCTTTCGGAGCGATGAAATCGGACGGCGAGAGGATATTCGATCCCGCCCGAATGTCAACGAGCGATCGAGTCGGACGACGGCAGCCGACTCGCGCGGATCAAGCAATCGTCGCCCAGCCGGAGAACCTCAGAGACTTCAAACCGTCCCGCGTCGGCGATGCGGGGGCGACCTTGGCCGGCGAGCGGTGAACGGGCGCTCGCGCCGCCGAACAACTTCGGCGCGACGAAGGCGTGAACTTCATCGACCTGATCCGCGTCGAAAAAACTGCCCAATACGGCGCCGCCGCCTTCGACCAGCACATTGGTCAGCCGTCGGCGTCCGAGTTCTCTCAGCAGCGAATCGGCCTCGATACCTCGCTCGCCGCGCGGCAGCGGCAAGACTTCGCAGCCGAGTTCCGACAGCACACTGGTGAGCGACGTCGGCGCCTGGTCGGTCACGGCCACCAGCACCGGCAGGTCGCGTGCGGTCCGCGCCAGGTGCGAGGCGGCCGGCAGCCTTCCGCGCGAGTCGAGAACCACTCGCAACGCAGTGCGAGGCCCTGGCGGCCGCGCGGTCAAGAGCGGGTCGTCGGCCAGCACCGTGCCGATGCCGACAACGATCGCGTCCATGCGGCCGCGCAGTTCGTGAGCGACCCGGCGCGACTCGGGACCGCTGATCCACTTCGATTCGCCCGACGCGGTCGCGATCTTGCCGTCGAGCGTCATCGCCCACTTGGCGTGTACGTACGGCATGCCGGTCGCGATCAACTTGAGGTACGGCGCGTTGAGCCGTCGCGCTGCGGCCTGCATGCAGCCGACTTCGACCTCGATGCCCGCATCGCGAAGCCGCTGGAATCCGCCGCCGGCCACGCGATCGAACGGATCGGCCATGGCCGCGACGACGCGAGCGATGCCCGCGGCGATGATCGCCTCGGTGCAGGGCGGAGTCTTGCCGTGATGGCAGCACGGTTCGAGCGTGACGTATAACGTCGCACCGCGAGCCGCAGTTCCGGCGGCCGCCAGCGCGTTCACTTCCGCGTGCGCACCGCCGAAGCGTTCATGGAACCCTTCACCCACCACGGCGCCGTCGCGCACGACGACCGCGCCGACCATCGGGTTCGGCTCGACGAAGCCAGCTCCGCGGGCCGCGAGTTCCAGAGCGCGTTCGATGAATGGTTGATGGTCGACCATGAACTTGAGCCGGTCGCGCAACGTTGCGCCGACCGGCAAATCTACGCGCCGTCCTTCTTCGCTGGGTTGCGTCGGTCGGGCGACGTCGGAGCACCACCGCTCTCGCGGATGCGGCGGTCGCGCTCCTCGGGATGCCGATCCCAGTACATTTCGAGCAGCCATCGCTGAAAAACCGGCCGCGACTGTGCCGCCTCGCTCATGCTCTGAAGCTGCTCTCGCGAGAGCTGCAACGAACCGAGGAACTCGCGCATCTTTTCAGGTTCGACCTGAGGCAACGGCCCGCGGGGACGGTTCATGCCTGGTCCGGGACCCTGGCCCGAAATGAGCGGACCGAGGCCGTGCTTGCGCGCGAGGAACATCAGCTCCTCGGTGCGTTCGATCGGCGACATCCGGTCGAGTGCTTCGATCTCGTCGACCGGCAACTTCTCCAACAGCTTGGGCATCGTGGTGCGCATGCCCGGCCGGTCGGGCAGCAACCAGTAGGCACGGATCGCGCCCTCGTCCTTCTGGCGTTGCTGCGCCTCACGAAACGCGGCGTACAGCGACCCGGTGCTCTGCGCGGCCGCGGCGTCGAGGTTCTGGCGTTCGTACAGCGGCAACGTCGCCTTCCATTTGATGTAGCGGTCCATCGCCGTACGCAGCCGGGTGCGCTGTTCGAGCGGCATTCGCTCCAGGTCCCAGTGCAGCTTGCGGAGTCGCGCTTGTTCGGCCGGCGGCAGCGCGAGGAACTGTTGATACTTGTCCCAGGCCGCACGGCGCTGGTCGTTGTTCATCTTCTGCAATCGAGTCACATTGGCGGCGTAGGCCTGGGAAACGACGTCGGCGAACGCCGGGCCGATCGCGACAAGCAGGGCGGCGAGCGCGCAGAGCGCGGCTAGACTCGGCACTGTCCGGTTCTCCCGCGTAGAGACCCTCACAGCGACCCTCTCCCCACAACGGGGAGAGGGAGAAGTGTAGTCAATGCCGTCAGACAGTCTCCCGCTCACGATGTCGCCCTCAAGATTCACTTTTTCGTAGCCGCCTCGCCCTTGTTGTTCGGCGGTGCGTCGTTCGCAGCAGCCGGTGCACCGGGGGCCGCCTCGGCCGGAGCCGCCGATTCGCCGGCCGCGCCCTCCGCCGGCTGTTCGGCAGGTGGATCGACGAAGTAGCCCAGTCGCACCATGTCCTCAAGGAACTTGACGTCGGGAATCACGCGGTACGATTCCATGTTGTCGAGGATGTCGAGATGCTCGGCCAACTCGCGCGACGGGTCGCGCCAAGCCAGTCGCACCGCTGTGAAACCGATGAACGCCGCTGCCGTCACCCCCGCGACCCAGCCGATGCATTTCGCGGCGAAGATCGAGTGTCTCTGCAACCGGCCCTCGATCAGCTCGGCGCGAAGCTGTTGCGAGTGGACGCGAGTGACCGTCTGCGTCGCGAAGTCGTCGGGCAACTCCGGACGTGGCAGCCAGTCGAGCATGCTCCACGTCTTCTCGAGCGCGTCGACCTCCTTGCGCACGCTGGGGCTTTTCGACACCTTGGCCTCAAGCTGCGCGGACAGTTCCTCGTCCACTTCGCCGTCCAGGAAGGCGACCAGATTGGCCCGCTCCTCTTCGCTCAGTCGTTGGTGTTGCGGAATCTGCATGGATCAACGGTCAACGTCAAATGACGTCCAGGTACGGTTCGAGCATCTCGCGCAGGTTGGTTCTGGCCCGTGCCAGCAGCGACTTCACGGCCATGGTCGAGATGCCCATGATTTCGGCAATCTCGGCGTAACCCAGGTCCTCGAACTTGCTGAGCAACACGGCCATGCGCTGCCGCTCGTCGAGTTTGCCGACGGCCTGGCGAACCAGTTCGGCCACCTCGCTGGCGTGCAATTGCCCCGACGCGGATGGGCCTGGCTCCTTGAGTAGTTGCTCTTGCGGCCGGGCGCCGAGTGCGCCGTTTTCATCGGCGTCGATGTTCACGGCGCGACGCGTCCGACGTGAACGGCGAGCGTTCATCGCCAGATTGTTCGTGATCGTGAAGATCCATGTCGAGAACTTTGCCGTCGGCTTGTAGCCGTGGCGGGCGCGGAAGATGCGCAGGAAAACCTCCTGAGCCAGGTCTTCGGCCTCCTCCTTGTTGCCGATCGCATTGAACAACACGCCCAGTACGCGGTTCTGATAGCGCGACACCAACTCCTCGAACGCGCTCTGGTCGCCGCCCTGCACTTGCAACATCAAGCGCGCGTCGGGGTCTACGATCGGAACCTGTTTGCTCGGCGTTTCGGTCGTCGACACGGTCAATCGTCGTTGTCAGTTGTCAGTGGCCAGTTGCAACGGGCCACGGACACCGGACGTTTGGGTTTGCAGTCTTAGTTGTCCGCACGCCGCTTCAATCTTGCGTCCCTTGGTCTTTCGCACCTTGACGCTCAGCCCGGCGCGTTGGAGCGTCGCTTTGAACCCGTGCACGCTGTCGGCTCGCGGCGTCTCGTACGGCAGGCCGGGCACGGGGTTATAAGGTATGAGATTTACGTGAACGTTTCGAGGGGAAAGCAGCCGGGCGAGCCGCCGCGCGTGGAGTGCCGTGTCGTTCACGCCGCGCAGCAGCACGTACTCATAGGTCACCTGTCGGCCCGTGCGCGCGGCGAAGTAATCCGCGGCCTCGATGACGGCGTCGATGCCGATCGTGGCGCTGGGCGGCACCAGCCGTCTGCGCAGATCGTCGTCCGGCGCGTGCAGGGACACGGCCAGGTGATAACCCCGGCCGGCGTCGGCCAGTTGGCGAATTCGTGCAGGCAGACCGACCGTCGAGATCGTCACGTGACGCTGCGACAGACCGAGCCCGTCCGCGCCGCAGACCAGATCGAGGGCCGCCAGCAAGTTGTCGAGGTTCGCGAGCGGCTCGCCCATGCCCATGATCACCGCGTGCGTCAGCCGATCGGCCGGCGTCAGCAGATTGCGCGCGTGCAGAAACTGCTCGACGATTTCGTGGGTCTCGAGGTTCCGCAGCACGCCGTCGAGGCCGCTCGCGCAGAACACGCAGCCCATGCCGCAGCCGACCTGAGTGCTCACGCACACCGTGCGGCGATCGGCCTCGGTCATCAGTACGCACTCGACCGCCTGTGCCTCGGCGAGCCGCACCAGCAGCTTGCGTGTGTGATCGGCCGTCTCGCGCACGGCATCGAGTTCGCTCCCGAACGCGACAAACTCCTGAGCCAGCGCCGCCCGCAACGATCGGGGCAGGTCCGACATTTCGGCGAAGTCGCGAGCGCGGCCTTGCAACAGCCAGCGCCTCACCTGGCGCGCGCGGTAGGCGGGTTCGCCGCGTGCCGTACACCACGCGGTGAATTCCGTAGCCTCAACCTTGAGAATCGGCCGATGCATCGCTGCTCAGCATCCTAACGCCAAGCGAGCGGCATTACGACCGAAGCCGTCGCTATCGCGGGAGTGCTCGGCACCGGCGCCGCAGTGCCGCGCAACCGTGCTTGACTTTCGGCATCACGAATCGCACCCTGTCGGGCGAAAACTGAATCACGGCGGCAACACCGGTCGTTACGCTGCCCCAACCGTTAGCTCCGGAGTGATCATGAGAAACTACCGGATCAGCCATTCGAACGGTGGCTGGGATCCGTGGTGCCGCATGAGTAGAGTAATGCCCTCTAGCCCGCGTCTTGTGACATGAGCACCAACGGAATCACGATCCGCCGCGCGTCTCTGGCCCACGCCGCCGCCATCGCCGAGATCTACAACGAGGCGATTCTTACCACGACCGCGACATTCGACACCGAGACCAAATCAGCGGATGAACGCGCGCGGTGGTTGCAATCGCACGACGACCGCCACCCGGTCCTGGTCGCCGTGTTGGACGACGTGGTCGTCGGCTGGGCCGCGCTGACGGCATGGTCGGACCGATGCGCGTATGCGGACACGGCGGAAACATCCTTCTACGTGCACTCGACGCAACGCGGACGCGGCATCGGACGCATGCTCAAGCAAGCCATCATCGCCGAGGCGCGGCGGCTCGGCTTTCACACGCTCATCGCACGCGTCGCCCATGAGAGCGTCGAGAGTCTCCACGTGAACATGAGCGAGGGCTTTGTGCTCGTCGGCACACTCAAAGAAGTGGGACGCAAGTTCGGCAAACTCCTTGATGTCCACATCCTACAGAAGATGCTCCCTGAATCCACGGCGAGCCGCTGAGCCCACGCACACCTGCGGCTTGCGGTCAACGGATCCGGTTCATATTCTCCACCTACCGCGATGCACTCGCGCGGCGCCGACATTGTGCGCAAGATTCGATCGCGATCAGGAGGCTGAGATGACTCGCATGAGCTGTTTGTGGTTCGGCGTGGTTGTCACTTTGGTTTGTGCGCGTGCAATACACGCGCAACCGGCCAATTCCGACTTGCGGGCAGACGCGGTGCGGGCGTTGAAGCGAGCGGCGACGTACTATCACGATAAGGTCGCCAGCCACGGCGGTTACGTTTATTACTACAGCGAGGACCTCGCGGAGCGATGGGGCGAAGGGAAGGCGTCGCCCGATACGCTCTTCGTGCAGCCGCCCGGCACGCCGACCGTGGGCATGGCGTATCTCAAAGCCTACGCGGCCACCAAGGACTCGTTCTATCTCGACGCCGCGCGCGAGGCCGCCGACGCATTGGTCAAGGGACAATTGCAGTCGGGCGGCTGGACGCAGGTCATCCACTTCGCGCCGCCCGAACGGGGGCGCGTGGGCTGGTATCGCGTCGGCCCCCGGCGCGGAAGTTGGAACATCTCGTCGCTCGATGACGGCCAGACGCAGGCGGCCTTGCAAATGCTCATGCACACGGACCGCGCGCTGAACTTCCAACATGCCGCGATCCACGAGGCCGTCGCGTACGGACTCGACGCACTGCTCAACGCGCAGTTTCCCAACGGCGCCTTCCCTCAAGTGTGGATCGGCCCCGTCGAGCCGAAGCCCGTCGCCCGCGCCAAGTTCCCCGACTACGATTGGCGGACGGAGGGTCGAGTCAAGAACTACTGGGACTATTACACCCTCAACGACAACCTGGCCGGGACCGTGTCGGACACGCTCATCGAAGCGCACCAGGTGTACGAGGACGAGAAGTACCGCGTGGCGCTGGAGAAGCTCGGCGACTTTCTGATCCTGGCGCAGATGCCCGACCCGCAGCCCGGTTGGTGTCAGCAATACAGCTACGAGATGCTCCCAATCTGGGCGCGGAAGTTCGAGCCGGCCGCGATCTCCGGCTGGGAATCGCAGGACGTAATGGAAACTCTGATCAAGATCGCCCGCTACACAGGCCAGAGAGAATACCTCGAACCGATCCCGCGAGCCTTGGCTTACTATCAGAAATGTCTGCTGCCGGACGGCCGGATCGCCCGGTTCTACGAGTTCGAGACGAACCGGCCGCTGTACATGGACGCCCGCTATCAACTCACGTACGACGATTCCGCAGTGCCGCAACACTACGGATGGAAGCAGCCGGTCCGGTTCGATGCGATTGACCAGGCGTATCAGAAAGCTGTTCGGGACATCGGGCGCGGCGCCGCTCGCCGTGTCCATGTGCCGCGATCAGACGCCCCGCCGAGCTCCGCCAGCGAACAAGCAGACGCCGTGCGCCGCATCATAGGGGAACTCGATAACGCGGGACGCTGGATCACGACGTACGCAGGCGAGCGGCTGGTCGGGCAGCCCAAGTTTGCGGACGGGTTCCGCTTCATATCGAGCGCGGTGTTCAGCCACAACGTTGAGACCTTGAGCGATTTCATTGCAGCCACGTCGCGGCCCGACACAACGCCGCCCGAATCTCAATCTGGCTCATCGCCCGAATCACGTTCCGACTCATCGACCAAGTCGCCGTCGAGCGGAACGCAGCCCGAACCGCGATCGAAACTACCCTCTCAGTCGCCGCCCATCGCGACGGCGGACCGACATCGCCGCCAGCCGCAGGAGTTCCACGTCCGGGCTCAGCAGCGAACAGGTTTGCTCGTGCCGCTGTACCTGTATCCGGCCAACATCCACACGAACGCCGTCTACAACCGACTCATGGACCTGAAGCGTCGCTATGAGACCGTCCCGTTTTGGGTGATCGTGAATCCCGCGTCGGGACCGGGGACCGAACGCGACGCGAACTACACAAAAGCCATCGACCGCTTGCAGGGGGCCGGCTGCGTCGTGCTCGGCTACGTGACGACCCGTTATGGCAAGCGTGCGGCGGCCGAGGTGCGGGCGGATATCGACCGTTGGGGCAAGCTCTATCCGTACATCCACGGGATCTTCTTCGACGAGATGATCTACGAAGACACGGCCGCGGGCGCCGACCATCAATCGCAACTGAATCGCTACGCGCACGACGCCGGTTACTGGCCAACCGTCGCCAACCCCGGCGCCGACACGCCCGGCCGCTACTTCGCCTCGGACGCCGCCGACGTGATCGTGGTCCACGAAGCCAACGAATGGCCGACCGAAGCCAAGCTGAAGGGGGACTACTTCGGCGGCTACTCCGACTACCCGCCGTTCACCCGCGCGGTGCTCGTCCACTCGCTCGCCCGATTCGACCCACAACATCTGCAACAGGTCCGCCGCTACGCCCGCTGGGTCTACGTCACCGACGACCCGTATCGCCCCACTGACCCGAAGGCCGACAACCCGTGGGACTCGCTGTCGAAGTATGTCGAGGAGATGTGCGAGCAACTGGCGCGGCCCTAGCACCGACGCCCTTGGAAACGCGAGTCCGTCGTTCGTAGACTGTGAGCGCCCGAAGAGAAACCAGAACTCTTGTTGGTAGCCCGAGGCCGAAACGATGCGCGACGAAAGGATAAGACTCGCAATGTTCGGTGCGTGCGGCGGCGCCGCGGCCGGGGTAGTCGTCGTATTGGTCGCATGGTTGTTCCTGCCGCGTGGCGAGACCCCGGCGCCTTCGCAGTACGCAAAAATCATCCTGCCAATCGAGGACAAGAAAAATGGCAAGCACCAGTGGAGACGTGGATCACCAAGCAATTAACAAAGCTGGGGGCACCCCACGTTCGCGCGGTCACTGACTGGACTCCTCTCCCGGAAACAGGTGAAGATATTGCGCACATTTGGGATGCTGTCGTGGCCGACAAGCAGTGGGGGTGCCCCGTAATTGCCCATCCGGTGGAAAGAATGGCGGATGGCAAGATCAAAATTAGACTCACAGGGTGGGCTCCCGTTCCTCTCGAGCAGTCTGGCATGTCATTGCAAAACGAGATTGGCAGCCGCAAGATAGCGGTTGTCGATAATGGTGTAGCTTATGTCGCGATTCTTGTTGTCCCAGTGCTCCCCGGAAAACCCTGACGAACAAATGCGTGAACCGGAGCGGCGAATCCGGCGGAATCTGAAATCAACGCGTAATGTCGCCGCCCGGTTACGCTAGTCGTTCGCCCATTAAGCCATGCCACGATTCGCCGCTCGGATTCATGTGCTCGTCGCCAGTGACGCGCCCGTCGCGCTCGTGATTCGTCGCGGCCCGTCGAAAAGCGTGGCAACGCTACTTTGGGACCGCCGCCGTGATGAATTCCAGTTGGGACAATGGCTCAAGGGGCGCATCTACGAGCGCCGCAGTGACATTTCACCCGATGGGAAATATGCGATCTACTTCGCAATGAACGGAAAATGGAGTTCCGAATCACGCGGCTCATGGACGGCCATCTCCCGTGCGCCCTACCTCAAGGCGATCGCCTTTTTTCCAAAGGGTGACTGTTGGCATGGCGGTGGGTTGTGGACTGGAAAGAACACATACTGGCTCAATGACGGATACGGCCACACGATTGCGAGCGACACAACGGCTGTTCGTCGCGATCGCAAGTATCAGCCATCCGACAACTACGGCGGCGAATGCTTGGGCGTGTACTATCACCGGTTACTTCGCGACGGATGGAAGTTGGTTGATCGGCTTCATGTCGACAAGTGGAAAGACGAAGACGTGTTTGAGAAGAACATCGGCAGGGGATGGACTCTCCGGAAAATTGCGCACGCTGAAATCGGTGCCCCAGTTGGCAAAGGCTGCTACTGGGATGAACATGAACTTGTGGGGCCTTCCGAGGACCAAATCATTCGCTGTCCGAATTGGGAGTGGGCTGATCTGGATGGCAAACGCCTCGTCTGGGCGGCAAACGGAAAACTATGTGCGGCTGCGGTCCAAAAGGAAGGGCTTGCCGAAGAAGTCGAACTGCACGACTTCAATGACATGACTTTTGAAGCAATTGAGGCCCCGTACTGATGCGAGGGCGAACAAGGCGGTCAACCGGAGCGGCGGTTCGGGCGTTGTCACAAATCAAAGGTTTCTGGCCGCCGCCCGGTTACCTTTGTCGTTCGGCGGCGCAGGAATTACGCACGACGGGCTTGAGAAATGAAGGAAGATCAAACCCGGCTAGCGTCTGCCCTTGAAAGCGTCCTGCGAAGCGGCGTCGCGCGGGAATTCTCTGTCTGGCCAGATCCCGCCTTGAACGTACTGGATTGTGTCCTTTCGTTGAATCGTCGGTACAACGCGTTCGTGAAGCCTAGAGTGGAGATGTTTTAGGAGCGTCACCCTCGCATTGGCGGATTGGCCGGGCTGGCTCGTCTTATTCGCTCGTACATGTGTGGCGTCGATGCTGCTCCACGGACCAGGGGCGCCGGACTCTGACATTTCCTGGTCTCCAACGCACGCGATGTCAGCGCGGCGAATCGAGGACAAAGCGTGGAGCGTCCTCCGAATCCGGGCGGGCTGATCACTGTACTGCAGAAGAACTCCGGCGTCCAGCGCCGCGAGGCCATGCGTGACGGGAACTGCGGATGATCATTGAATTCGAATGCCGCAAGTGCCGGCAGGAATTCGAATGCGACGTAGGCCAGGTGGCGATCGACGAGGAGTCGCTCCGCCCCGTATTTCAGAAACCGATCGTCTGTCCGCGCTGCGGCAAGCGTGTGCGCGATAATGCCGGGTGACAAGTAACAATTCGTTCAAGCCGATGCCGCTTCGCGGCAAGGTTGCAACTCGCCCGGTGAAACGAGGACCTTGGGCTGCTTGAGAACCGTCCATGTCGCCGGTAGAGTGATCGCAAGCCTGCGATCAAGCGGCTGAACCCGACGAGTGCCGAGGGCGCCATGTTCTACATCAATGTTTGGCTGACGGTGAATGATCCAGAGAACATCACGAAGGTCCGCGATCTGCTTGCCCACTGTGGCGCGGGGTCGCGGGCGGAAGACGGTTGCGTGCGGTTCGAGGTCTATCAGTCGGAAGCCGACGCGCGACGATTCTTGCTGTGCGAACATTGGCGCGATCGGGCGGCGTGGGAGGAGCACCGTACGCGCAAGACGGTCCAGGAGATTTACCTGCCCCAGGTCATCCCACTCGTCACTCGCGACGCGCACATATCGACGCTGGTGGAGTGAACTGCGGCCCGACCGACATGCCGTCAGATCGAGTAGTCCGCGACGAAGTCCAGCTTCCTGGCCGATCCTGACTCCTTGAATCGCAGCGACGGCTTTTCCATCGAGACCACGGTGTACGGTGCGACGCTCTCGGTGAGCCAGACGTTCGACCCGACTACCGCGTGATGGCCGATCACCGTCTTGCCGCCGAGAATCGTGGCGTTGGCGTAGACGACCACGTCGTCCTCGATCGTCGGATGCCGCTTCATGCCGCGAATGATGTTGCCGTGCGCGTCCTTCGGGAAGCTGAGCGCTCCGAGCGTGACGCCCTGGTACAGTTTGACATGCTCGCCGATGTCGGTCGTTTCGCCGATGACCACGCCGGTTGCGTGATCGATGAAGAAGCTGCGGCCGATTCGCGCGCCGGGATGAATATCCACGCCGGTCTTCTGATGCGCGTACTCCGACATCATGCGGGGGATCAGGGGAATGTCGAGCAGGTGCAGCTCGTGGGCCAGCCGGTAGATCGTTACCGCCTCGAGACCGGGATAGCAGAATATGATCTCGTGTAGACTCTTGGCCGCCGGGTCGCCGTCGTACGCCGCTTGCACGTCGTCGGCGAGTACGCTGCGCACATCGGGCAGCCGGTCCAGGAACTGCATCGCCCGCTGCTGGCCCATCGCCTGAAAATCGTCTTCCAACTCGGCGGCCGAGCACTCGTGCCGCAGTGCGCGAGCGAACTGTTCGGTCAACTTGTCGTGTAGTCCGTCGATGATGTCGCCGACGTGGTACGCGACGTTGCCCAGGTGCAGATTCTGTCGGCGTCCGTACCCCGGATAGACCACTTCCTTGAGGTCCTCAATAATCTCCACCACTGCCTCGCGATTCGGCAGACTGGAGTGCCCGAGGTGGTTGATCTTTCCGCACTCGGTGTAGGTCGTGATGATGCGGTCGGTCAGTTCCGGAACGGCCTCTCGGAGGCGAATATCGGTAGCCATGATTGGAACTCCATGAGAAGTCATGCAAACGAAAGGGACAAGACAGAGAACACGGCACACAGGTGTACTCGGTCAAACCGAGCACCGGCCGGTACACATGCAGGCCTCCGTCGTAGGCCGAGCGGCGAGTTGGATGGGAAACGGAGCCATGGTTCTCTCGTTGATCAAGACGGCGCCAGTATAGGCCGGCCCGCGCGCAGCTTCAACCGGGCGTCTAATTATCATCGGCGGCGGGACCCGCCGAGTTGAAGCGAACCTGCTGCGAGCTATATCCCCTGTTGCCGGCGCAGCGATTCCAGTTCACGTCGAAGCCTTTCAAGTTCAGCGTCGGCCCGCTGGCGAGCGGCGGCCTCTTGGTGACGCGCCGCCTCAGCTTGGTCCCTTGCCTCCGAAAGCGTCGGCAAGTTGTGGCCTGTACTAGGGTCAAGAAACCGCAGTTCGCTTCCGTTCCGCTGCAGATGAAGGCCCATCTGTTCGCTTGGGAGCCGGCCCGCAACCGTTTCGATCCGCACGAACTGGTCGTCAACGAGCCGGTATCCTTGGAGCGGCGGGTTAAGGTACTCGGCCCGCGGATCGAACAGGAAATACTCCTGCACTCTCAGCGCCTGGTAGATCTCGTACTTGTCTTCCAGGTCTTCATCGCGAGTCGTTTTTGACGTCATCTCGATCACCACATCGGGCGGCTTGCCCTCCTGCCACACGAGGTAGACGTCGCGACGGTGCGGCTCCAAATCCTTGGCCACGAGCACGTCGGGCGACACGTGTTTGCGCCGGTTGCCGGGTCGGTAATACAACAGAATGTTGCCCGATACGTAGACGCGCTTGCCCTGATAGAACATCTTGAGCGACTCGATCGCGTCAACCATTGTGTCACGGTGCAGGTCGGTTTCAGCCATGGGACGCCCATCAGAACTGGGGTAGAAGACGTCCTCTTCGTCATCGACTAGTCCGGGAATGATCGACATCGCGCGACTCCACAGTTTGGCTCTCGAGACGCCGATAGATTGTAACCGGACCGAAGGCGCAGGCCAACGGCTTCGCGTGCCGCGCGAGCTGGGCTAATGGTGGCCTGCAGGGCCCTCCTTTTCCTTCCTGGCCCGGTCGATGATTTGCTGCTGCACGTTGCCGGGGACCACGTCGTAATGGCTTGGCTCGACGCTGAATGAGCCTTGGCCGCCGGTGATCGAGCCGAGGCTGCGGGCGTAGTCGGTGACCTCGGCAAGCGGAATCGATGCGGTGATCAGGGAGAGGTTGCCCGCGAGCGAGTCGGTGCCCTGAATGCGACCGCGCCGGCCACTGAGGTCGGCCATGATGTCGCCCATCTTGTCGGTCGGCACAGTCACCTCGATCGTGACGATCGGTTCCAGGATCGCCGGCTTGGCGAGTTCAAACGCCTGTTTGAACGCCATTTCGCCCGCGATCTGGAAGGCGATGTCTTTCGAGTCGACCGGATGCGTCTTACCGAAGTGCAGTTCGACCGCGACGTCTTGAACAACGTATCCGGCCAGTACGCCCGACTCGACCGTCTTGCGAATGCCCTTCTCGACCGACGGAATGTACTGGTTGTCGATCGTTCCGCCGACGATCGAGTCGATGAACAGGAAATTCACGTCGGGGTGATACGAGTGGTGCCTGGCGTGCGGGAACTTGTCTTTGGTGAGAAACTCCTCGGGGTTGACGACGCCGCGCGGCAGTGGATACATGCGAATGTGGACCTCGCCGAACTGGCCCGATCCGCCGGTCTGTTTCTTGTGGCGGTACATCGACTCGGACGGCGCCGTGATCGTCTCGCGATACGGAATGCGCGGCGGCTTCACATCCATTTCCAGCGCGAACCGTCGGCGACAGCGGGCGCGGATGACGTCCAGGTACAGTTCGCTCATGCCGCTGATGACCATTTCCTTGGTCTCGGCGTCGCGCCGAACTCTGAACGTGGGGTCTTCATCGGCGATCTTGGCGAGGCTGCCGGAGATTTTCTGTTCGTCGCCGCGCGCCTTGGGCTGCACGGCGAGGCTGACCATCGGCGTGGGCATCTTCAGCAGCGCGAAGAATGCGCCGCCCGACCCACCGCCGAGCGTGTCGCCCCACGCCAGTTCTTCCACTTTCGAGACCGCCACGATATCTCCGGCGATCGCCTCGGGAGTCTGCTCCTGCTGCTTGCCTTGCACTTGCATCAGGTGGCCGATCTTTACCGGCTTGCCGGTTCGGACGCACGGCACGGGTGAGTCGCCCTTGAACACGCCGCTGTGCACGCGCACGTAGCTCAACTTCCCCACAAATGGATCCGTGAAACTCTTGAATACGTGAGCGATCGGCTCGCCGTCTTCCTTCATGATCAGCGGCACGTCGCCGCCCTCTTTGTTCGTGAGCGACCGCTTGACCTGGCCCGGCGCGAGTCCGTACAAGGCGATTGCGTCGAGCAATTCGGCGACGCCGATCCCCTTCTTGCCCGACGCGAATAGAATCGGCACCAGCGCGCCTGCGGCGATCGCCTTGGTCACGGCCGCGGTCACCTCGTCGTCCGAGAGTTGGTCTCCCTCGAGGTAGCGCATCATCAACTCTTCGTCGGATTCGACGGCGGCCTCAACCAACTTGCTGCGTTGTTCCTTCGGCTCGGCCAGCGCGCCGGGCGGCGCGGTCGCCGGTGGGTTCAGCACGCTGGCCACGCCCGCGAACTTCTCGCCTGACCCGATCGGGACGTTCATCAGCACGCACTGCTTGCCGAAGGTCTCCTGGATCGAGCCGATGAGTTTATCGAAGTCGATGTTCTCTGCGTCCATCCGGTTGATGACGATCATGCGTCCAAGTCCGCGGTCGCCGGCCTCGCGGAAGGTGCGGCGCGAGTTGACCTGAAGGCCGGCGGTTGCGTGCAGCGTCAGCACCACCGTTTCGACGGCCGCCATCGCACTCAGTGCGGCGCCGATGAACTCGGGGTAGCCCGGCGTGTCGATGATGTGCAGCCGCTTCCCCTTCCAATCGCAGTGCAAGATGGCGGCGTCGATCGAGAACTTGCGGTGCTTCTCCTCCTCGTCGAAGTCCGAGTGGCTCGTGCCGTCGTCCACGCTGCCGTGCTTGTCGGTCGCCTTGGCCTGAAACAGAATCGTATCGACAAGCGTCGTCTTGCCCGACCCACCGTGCCCCACGAACGCCACGTTGCGAATGTCCTGCGTGCGATACTTGGCCATGCGTGTCTCACCTTTCCAGAGTCTGTGGTCAGCTTTGTTCAACCGGTGGAGTCGAACGCCGCGTGTTCGCCGCTAACTCAACCCCGCGCGGATGGCATCTGGCAGCGATATCTTCCCCTCGTACAAGGCTCGTCCGACGATGCACCCGGCGACGCGCAGCCGAGCCAAGCCTCGCACGTCGTCCAGCGTCGTGACCCCGCCCGACGCGATGAGCGGTCTAGTTATCGCGGCCGCCATCTGGGCGACGGCCGGCAGGTTCACGCCGCTCATCATGCCGTCACGACTGATGTCTGTGTAAATCACCGCAGCCAGCGCCGGATCATCGAAACGCCGTGCCAAGTCTATCGCCGGCGTGCTGCTCGTTTCGGTCCATCCATCGGTCGCCACGTTGCCGTCGCGGGCGTCGAGCCCCAAAACCACGCGGCCGGGAAACGCGGCACATAGGCCTCGAAACCAATCCGGGTCCGCCAACGCTCGCGTGCCGATCACTACGCGGTCGAGTCCCGCCGCAAGCAACTGTTCGACGGCCTCGCGATTGCGCACGCCGCCGCCGAGCTGACACGGCACGCGCACGCGGCCGACAATTGCCCGTACGACGTCCAGGTTCCGCGGCTCGCCGGATCGGGCGCCGTCCAGGTCCACCAAGTGCAACCGCTCGGCGCCCTGGCCAACCCAATGTTCGGCCATGGCCGCCGGGTCGTCACCGAAGACCGTCTCCTTGTTGTAGTCGCCCTGCTGCAATCGGACGCACCGGCCGCCACGCAGGTCGATCGCTGGAATAATCTGCATAGTCCATCGTCCGTCGTCCCTTGCCGGTCGCCGCATCCGCGACGATGACCAAGCACGGACGACCGACGACGGATTTTTCAGGGCGGCGGATTGTATCAAAGCGTTGCGAAGTTGCGAAGCAACTGCAAGCCGACTTGCTGGCTTTTCTCGGGATGGAACTGAGTGGCGAAGACGTTGTCGCGCCAGACACTCGATGGGAACGGCCCGGCGTAGTCGGTCACCGAGGCGGTGACGGCCGGATCACGCGGGACGACGTAATACGAGTGAACGAAGTAGACGAACGCACCATCGTCGACGCCTGTGAGCGCGGGCGGGCGTCGCTCGATCTGCAACTGGTTCCAACCCATGTGTGGCACCTTCAGCAACGGTCGCGATGGGAATCGCACGACCTCGCCGGCGAACACATCGAGGCCCGCATACTCGCCGTCCTCGTAGCTCTTCGTAAACAGCAGTTGCAGGCCCAGGCAAATGCCCAGGAACGGCCGGCCCGATCGGATGTGGTCCTTGATAGGTTCCACCAGCGTGCGATTCTGGAGACAGGTCATTGCGTCAGCGAACGCACCGACGCCAGGCAGCACCAGGCGATCGGCCCGCGCGACCGCGTCCGGCACGTCGGTGATTGCGGCCGGCACTCCCACGCGCTCGAACGCCTTCTGGACGCTGCGCAGGTTGCCCATGCCGTAGTCGATGATGGTGATCATGGCACGCCGATGGTAAACTGCGGCCCGCGAGCCGCCAATTCGACTTTGCTGGACAAGACGCTGCGGCGGCCGATCAGGTTCGTTAGATACTCCCCAGGAGAAGGCATCCATGAAGCGAGTGCTGATTCTGACCGGCGACGCCGGTGAAGGACTCGAGATCTACTACGCCCTGTTTCGCATGCGCGAAGAGGGGCACAGCGTCGAGGTTGCCGCGCCGACCGCCAAGCCGCTGCAAGCAGTGCTGCACGACTTCGAGCCTGGCTTCGATACGTACGTCGAACGGCCCGGATACCGAGTCGCAGTCGATCGGACGTTCGATCAGGTCGATCCGACGCGCTACGATGGACTCATCATCCCTGGCGGTCGCGCGCCGGAGTACATCCGCAACCGGCCGGCGGTCCAGAAGATCGTGCGGCACTTCATGGAGGCGAACAAGCCGGTCGCCGCCACGTGCCACGGAGTGCAACTGATCGCGGCCGCCGGCGGCGTCGGCGGCCGAACGGTGACGTGCTACGCCGAGGTCGCGTGCGAGCTTGAGCAGGCCGGGGCCGACTACGTCGATCGCGAGGTGGTTGTCGACGGCAACCTCGTCACCGCGCGAACCTGGCTGGACAACCCGTTCTGGATGCGCGAGTTCGTCAAGCTGCTGGGTCGACCATAGCCTGGTGCGGTGGTGAAACGCGCCGGCACAGCAGGTTACCGACGCGTCTCACGCACCGTGTTGGTCGCTCCTTTGGTCAGGCCCCATGCGGCGCCGTTATGTCGTGATGAAGCCTTCGGGGCCGCGGCCGCGATTGGTCTCGATGAACGTCTTGACCGCGCGACGATCGAATCCGTCAAGGCGCTGCAGCCGTCCCCACGACGCCAACGCGATTGCGTCGTCGTTGGCTACACGCGGCGTCAGCAGGATGCCCTCTCCGGATCCGTCGCCGTTTACGCCGAACGAGCGCACAAGCTCGGTCAGCTCATTGAGTTCTTCCTGGCTGAGCAAGTTCGGGTTGTAGCTGATCCAAACGTGCCCGTGTTCCATGTTGTGAACGATGTCGGCATCGTCCAGTTCCGTGGTGTAGACGCCGGTCGGTTGGACTGGCGCGCCGTGATCGGCGCCGGCCGCGGCGCGGGCGTGGTGCGGGCCGTAGGTCGGCGGGTTCGTGAACGCGCTGTAGTCCACCGGACCTTCGACGTGGGCCTGGTTCGCCGCTGCGATGTCCGGAGCGCCCGGCAACAGGAACGTCGCGATGCCTCGCACTCCGGCGTCGTCGAACGAGTTGCCCCGTCCGCTCGGGTCATCCACATTGTCGTCGCCTGCACCGCCGCGAATCGTGTCCTCGCCCTCGCCGCCGTCGAGATCATCGTCGCCGTCGCTGCCGAACAGCTTGTCGTCGCCTTCGCCGCCATCGAGGGTATCGTCGCCGTCGCGCTCATTGCCAAAATCGTCCGCCTTCGGACCGCCGATCAGGGTGTCGTTGCCCTCGCTGCCGGACAGGTCATCGTCGCCTGGGCCGCCCCGCAGCTTGTCGTCGTCCTCGTTGCCGTCGATCTCGTCGTCGCCGTCGCCGCCTGCCAGCATGTCATCGTCTTCGCCGCCGGCCATGGTGTCGTCGCCGTGGCTGCCCTTGGCGCGGTCGTCGCCGGCTTCGCCATCGATGTCGTCGTCGTCGCGTCCGCCGAAGATTCGATCGTCGCCGTCACCGCCGGCGATCTCGTCGTCGCCACGGTCGCCGCGCAGCTTGTCGTCGCCGGCGCCGCCGGCCACAGTGTCGCCGCCGCGCCCACCGCGGATCAGGTCGTCGCCGGCGCCGCCCGTGAGCATGTCGTTGCCCGTGCCGCCGATCACCTTCGCCGGGATCGCGAGGTCTTCGTCGATCGTGATCTCGTCCTGCCCGGCGCCGCCATCAATCACCAGCCGCGTGATGTCGTCCAGACGGAACGTCCCCGACATCACGCCGTTCATCGTCACTTGCACCTCGCCGTTCTCGTTGAGTTCCACGTCAATCGTGTCGTCGCGCACTGTGCCGACGATGGACACGAGACCGTTGCCGACCGTGGGCCGATCTACCGCTTGGCCGGGCATGGCGAATACAGTTCCGGTCAGGTCGGTCGCCAGTGGCGTGCTGGTGTCGTCGAAGACCACGTGGAATCGGCCGCCGGAGACGGTGCCGTCCAGGTTGTCTGTGGCGTCAAACATCGGGTCCGTATCACCGCTGCCCCGCACGGGCCGCCAGCGATCGTCGGCGGCATCGAAGAAGTACAGGCCGAGCGTCTCTTCCAGGCCGGGGCCGATGTTCGAGCCGTAGTAGATG
Organism: Planctomycetia bacterium; assembly: GCA_036758585.1. Taxonomy (GTDB): domain Bacteria; phylum Planctomycetota; class Planctomycetia; order JALXBF01; family JBGPMX01; genus DAIOWH01. The sequence continues at coordinate 26,784 of DAIOWH010000017.1, read as the reverse complement.
TTCGTGTCGATCGTGTCGGCGCCGTCCGTGCCTTCGGCGCGAATGTCCACGAAGCCCCCCGTGTCGTCCATCGCCTCGTCGGTGGGATTGACCGAGTAGGTGGCCACGTTGATCGTGATCGGTGGACTCGTGTCGGTGTTGTTGGTGGCGGTCGCCTTGACGCCCGCCTCGCCCGGTTGGTCGGCGCCCGCGGAAGCCGTGGGACCTGCGGGACCGGGGTTGGTCGTCTGGCTGTCGGCGTCTGCGCCGACGAGGATCTGCACAACCTGTGTATCAAACGCGGCCACGTCGGTGCCGTGGTTGGCGTCGCGAACGCCGACGCGCACCTCAAGTGTTCCCTGGAATCCGCCGTTCGGCGTCACCGTGACCTGGCCCGTCGCCGCATTCAAAGCGACAGTGGCGTTCGCCGGCTGATTGACGAGGTTGCCGCCGGTCAGGAAGTTGTTCGTGCCGCCGACCGCATGCGTCAGTGCGTCATTCTCAAGATCGGTTGAGAGATCAATCGTGACCGGTTGGCCCATTGTCGTCGCCATCGGCTCAATGGCATCCAAGAACGGCTTGTCGTTCACAGTGTCTGCGATCACGGCCACGTTGAACGTACGCGTCGTAGTTCCGCCCGCACCGTCGTCGGCCGTCACGGTGATGGTTGACGGGCCCGGAAGGAAATCGCCTCCGCCGTCTGACGTCAGGTCAATCGCGGCGCCGCCCGCGGTGGTGGCCAATTTGAACGTGTTGCCCGCAACATCGCGCACAAACAGGTTCGTTCCAGCAGTGATACCGCCCGGCAACGTCGCCCCGGTTCGAGTCTCGACTCGCACCTGTCTGCCGTCGGTGAACGTGTGGCCGGGTGCGGTGATCACATCAGTCGCGGCCACCGCCGTAAACTGGATTGCTGTCGGGGCCGCAACTCGCAGAACGCCATTCTGGTTGTCGGCGAACACCTGCATGTCGGTGATCACAACATTCGCCGTGGGCGTGCCAGCGGCACTGCCCACGTTGATGATGTTCGTCAGCGGCGCGGCGCCCTCGACAAGCTGGCCGAAGATCGTGTGGTCGAAGTTCAGATGTCGCGGCGGGGTAGTGCCGGCTACGCCTAGATCGACGTCGGTGATGAACACCTGCGCCGTGCCCGCATCGTCGGGCGGAGTCTTGGCCATCGCCAGTTGCCCGAAACCGTTGAATGTCAGCCGGCGATCGTACTCGTCATCGATCGGTGTGAGGTCCTCGGGGAACGCCTCCACGACATCACCGCCGCCATCCGAAGTCAGGTCCACTGCGGTTCCGCCCTGGATCGTCGAGAGGCGGAACGTGTTGCCGCTCACGTCGCGAACAAAGAAGTCGGTGCCCGCGGCAGCCCCGCCGGGTAGCGTTGCTCCGGTTCGAGTCTCCACCCGCACCTTCATCCCGTTGGTCAAGCCGTGGCCAGTCGCGGTGAACAGGTTGTCCGCTGCCGTAGCCGTGAACTGGAACCGCCGGTCGCCTAGCTGCGCGACAAAGTCGGGGATAATACGATGGAACACACGGCCGTCATAAAAGTCCTCGGCGACCAGGTCGCTGATCGCCTGCGACGTTCGCGGCGCCAAGTCGTTAAAGAGTTGTAGGACGATGTCGGCCTGGGGTGCACCGTTGATTGCCGTCTGAATCCGTAGGCTGTTGTTCCCCGTCGGCACCGACAGGCCAAGTTCAGGAGCTGTGCTCGTCGCGGTGAAGTCGAGAACATCGCCGTCGCCGTCAAACCCGTCGAGCGGGACCTGAAAGGTCTGCCCTGCTGGTACTGTGATGTCCCCAATGACACCCAGCGTCGGTGCAGTCAACAGGTAGCGATCCTCCAACGACTCCAAGTAGGGTCGCACTGGTGAACGGAATCGCTTCGGTAGACGGTTTCGTGGTGAAGGCCGAAGCCGGCGCGACAACCTAGAAATCAAATTCGACAAGTACCTCTTCATGGATGTCCCTTTGCCTACGGATCGAACAACCTCGCTGAGCCAAGTACTGCTCCACATTGAAAGGGGTTCGTTTAACCCGCAGCCGCAGGCGAGGCACAACAAACGCCAGCCATGCCTCGCCTGCGGCTGCGGGTTAAACGACCGAAGCCGATTTCAGACCCTATTCAATGTGGCATAAGGCGCGAACGCCGGGTTTCACGTCCAAGACGCACTTTTTGGACCGAAACAACAACCTCGGATCAGGTCGGCGATTGTGAGTGCAACACGCTGGCTTGAATGGCGTTATGAGATAGTCCCCACACGACCCAAACCCGCCAGCTGACTCACGCTGCAACACGTCGCGCGGAATTGCGCGCGACCAGCCGACTGCCACACGGTCATGGTTAGATTCGGCTGCATTGTCCACGCACTTTATCTGGTCGTGTGCTGATTGCCCAAACAACTGACCTTTGAACCTGCAGAACCAGTACTTCTAATCAGTTCGGTCTATTAGCTGATATATGGATTATATTTAGGCGTTGCTAAATAGGATGTCGATGACTAATCTGTTCAATACTTCGTTATGACATAGTGGATATCTGATGGAAGAGACGAGCCTCACCCAATCTGCCCAGGACTATCTCAAGGCTGTCTATCACCTTGGAAGTGCAGGGAAGGTTGTTAACACGAACGAAATCGCCGAGGCGTTGGCTGTCGCACCAGCGAGTGTGACAGGCATGCTGAAACGGCTCTCAAAGGATGGTTATGTCGACTACACGCCGCGACACGGTGCCGAGCTTACGTCGAAGGGGCTACAAGTGGCGCTTGAGGTGATCCGCCACCATCGACTGCTCGAGTCATTTTTCGTCAGGCATCTGGGGATGGATTGGACGCAGGCTCATCACGAGGCCGAGACTCTGGAGCATTTCATTTCCGAGGAGTTGGAGACGCTGATTGACAAAGCGATGGGGCATCCGGAGTCCGATCCGCAGGGGTCGCCGATTCCGACGCGCGCCGGCGAGATTCGGTCGCAGCATTGGCCCAGCTTGGTGGAAGTATCGCCCGGCGCGGACTACGTGGTTCGCCGCGTGAGGCACGAACAGCGAGATCTACTGCAGTACGTCGAGCGGCTTGGCTTGGTGCCGGGTGTGCGGCTGCGCCTTGTGGAAATCGGACCGTTTGAAGGCCCCGTCGTGATTGAGTGCGAGGGCAATCGACTGTACCTGGGATATAAAACGGCCAGCGCGATTTTTGTGGATCCCAGCGCGGTTGCAGAATAAACGCGCGGTGTGCTGGCGGAGTGTGTGAGCTATGAACGAATCGATGTCTACACAGGACGCCCGACGCAGAGTTGGGCGAGCATCCAGTCGGCGTACGTTTCTGGCCGTGGGCGGAGTCGGTGGAATCGGCGCGGCACTCTCGGTTCCGATGTTGGCCGGCGGCGCACCCAACCGGCAAGGCAGCGCATCCAGCGCCGAGTCGCCGCATGCCTCGGCCCATAGCATGGGCGGGTTCGGAACGGTCGGCGAGGTGCAAACCGATCCGTATTACGACCCGGTTGCTTATCTCACTGCGTGGAATCAGGCGCCGATGCCGGGCCAGATTCCGGCACGCGACGGATGGGCGACCGGCCAGTTCTATCGCGAGACTCGTCGTGCGGACGGAACGAGGCTGCGCGAGTATCAGTTTGTCGCTGTGGACCGCGAGATTGAGATCGCACCCGGAGTGTACTTTCCCGCATGGACCTACAACGGTCAGGTGCCGGGGCCGACGATCCGTGCGACTGAGGGCGACACCATTCGCATTCGGTTCATCAATCAGGGCTCTCACCCGCACACGCTGCACTTTCACGGCTGGCATCGCTACGAAATGGACGGGGCGTTCACGGATCAGTTCGTGGCGCCTGGCGGAGAGTTCATCTATGAATTCGAGGCCGACCCTGTGGGGTTGCACCTGTATCACTGTCACTCGGTGCCGCTGAAGCGCCACATCCACAAGGGGCTTTACGGCGTCTTCATCGTCGATCCCGACCCCAAGCGTCACGAAGAACGGCTCCAGCCAGTTGCACGGAGCCGCAACCCGGACTTTGCCGAGCATCGCGAGGTACGCGAGTTCATCATGACGATGAACGCATTCGATACCACGTTCGACGCCGAGAACGAAGTCTATGCGGTGAACACGGTAGCGTTTCACTACATGCGACACCCGATCCACGTGAAGGTCGGCGAGCTTGTTCGCATCTACCTCGTGAACATCACCGAGTTCGATCCGATCAACTCGTTCCACTTGCACGCCGGCTTCTTTGATGTGTTCCGGACTGGAACCAAGCTCGAGACGACCGAGTACACCGACACGGTCATGCTCTGTCAGGCCGAGCGAGCGATTATCGAGTTCCGGCTGAGGCACCCTGGCCAATACATGTTCCATGCACATCAGAGCGAGTTTGCCGAGTTGGGTTGGATGGGCGTGTTTGAGGCATCCGACGCAGACTCGCCGGCGATCAACGCCGCGAGCGGGTCCACTGGATACCCCGCGCCGTCGTTCGAGTTGAGTGATTCGACGGGCCGTTCGGTGCGACTGGCGGACTTCGTCGGACGCAGTCACTTGCTGATGGTGTTTAGCCTCGGCGCCGCCTGCAGCCACTGCTCTGAGCAGGCCCAAGCGCTCGTTCGCGACTGCGCCGCGTTTCGCGCTGCCGGCGCCGAGGTCGTACTGGTGACGCCAGACGGCATGGACACGAACGGATCGCCGGTCCGCAGTCTCGCGGACCAAGGAGGCCGAGTCGCTCAGGTGTACGGTGCGCACCGCGTCAACGGCGGCCATGGTTCGTTCTTGATCGACCGCGGCGGCACTGTGCGGTGGAGTCGGGTCGGTGCCTCGCCTTTCATGGACCACTCGTACATCCTCAACGAATTGAAGCGGTTGAATGAGTCATGAGCACAGTTTCGCATGCTGTAAGTCGTGAGTCCGGCTGGAGCACAGGGGTGCCGACGTGGCTGCTTGTACTCGCTCCGCTTGCTTTGCTTGGCGGCGTGATCTGGGCGATCTTTGCGGTCGATCCGATCGGTCGTATCCAAGGCTCCGAGTTTCCGCCGGTTGAAGAGTTGAGCGTCACGCGCACCGTGCTCAAGCCCGGCGTGATCGAACTACACGTGGTCAATGGCGGCCCGGACCCGGTGATGATTTCGCAGGTGGTCGTTGACGACGCATACTGGAGTTTCACGATGAAGCCCGGTGGGGGCGAGTCGCCGAACACACTGAATCACCTCCAGCGGGCGATCGTCTCCGTTCCGTATCCGTGGGTCGAGGGCGAGGCGCATGAGGTCAAACTGGTGTCGCGCAACGGCGTTGTCTTTGACGCGCCGATCGATGTCGCGGTCGAATCGCCACGCCCGTCATGGCCCTTCTTCGCGTTGTTCGCAGCGCTGGGCGTCCTGGTGGGTGTGATCCCGGTCTACCTCGGCCTGATCTGGTACCCAGTCGTTCATCGGCTGGGAAGCGTCGGCATCAACGCCGTGTTGTGCGTCACGGTGGGGTTGCTGGTGTTCTTGGCTGTGGACGCCGTGCACGAGTCCATCGAGATGTTGGAGGGTCTGCCGGGCGCCTACGCCGGTCCGGCGGTTCTGGTGCTGGGAGTGGTCGGCACGATGCTCGCGCTGATGGCGGTGGGTGAGTGGATGCGCGGGCGTGCCGCGGCGCGCGGCGACGAGTACGTCAAGTTGTCGCTGGCATTCATGATCGCCGTCGGCATCGGCTTGCACAACTTGGGCGAGGGTCTGGCGATCGGCGCCGCGTTCAATGCCGGCCTGATCGCGCTCGGCACGACGCTTGTCGTCGGATTCACGGTACACAACCTGAGCGAGGGACTCGCGATCGTGTCGCCGCTGGCGCGAGTGCGCGCCGGTTTCGGCGTGCTCATGCTGTTGGGTTTCATAGCGGGCGCTCCGACCGTGTTCGGTGCATGGGTCGGCGGGTTTACCTACTCGCGGTTCTGGAGCCTGGTGTTTTTGGCGATGGGTGCCGGGGCGATTCTGCAGGTCGTGGTTGAGATCGTGCGCCAGATGGCTCGCGGCGACAGCGTCCGTCGTGTGCTGACGCGGCCGCCGAATTTCGCGTCGCTGGCGGTGGGGTTCATGCTGATGTACGCCACCAAGTTGTTCGTGGCGCTGTGACATTCCATACGGAGCAGAGAGGCCGAGGGATCGGCGGGAGTGATTGAGATGACGATGCAGCAGAAAAAGGGACTGGGCGGAGTCATGTTCGCCGTGTGTGCCGGTGCGGTGTTGGTGGCGGGCGTCGTGGCCGCGCGGACCGCGCACGATGTCGTGCGTGTAGAACTGGTCGTCGAGCAGATGGCCTTTCGCGGCAGGGACGCGGCCGACCCAGAACGTGCGATCGACAACCCAACCATCACCGTGCGGACCGGCCAGACGATCGAGATCGTGCTTCGCAGCCTGGATCACGGCATGAAGCACGACCTGGCGTTGCCCGATCTGAAACTCGCCACCGACGCCATTGCTTACGGCGAAATGACCACGCTGCGGTTTACGGCCCCGAGACCGGGCACGTACGCCTACTGGTGCTCCATGCACCCGCAGATGATGGTGGGTGAGCTGGTCGTGACCGAGTAGCCAGGGGCCGCCGACCTGTATCAATAGACGTAGAGCGCCTGGAACATGGCGTTGAAACCGTCCCAGAGCACCGGGCCGATAGCGAGCCACGCGGGTGCCGTGTGCAGGAAGCACAGCGTGACGCCGACCCAGTGAGTCCACGGCCGTCGCGACGGGCGAGCGAGGCTCTGAACGTACGCGACGAGTGCCGGGACAAACGACGCGACCGCTACGAATCCGGAGAACACAGCCACAGATCCGCGTCCGGCCGCGACCTGCAGCGGCGCGCCGGCTAGCCACGCCCCACCGAGCGCGATCCACAGCACTTCGCCTGGTTCCAACTCCTCGCGTGCGCTGTCCAAGAACTGCCGCCGCACCGCCCACGGCCCGAACAGGCTCAACCCTGCCGGCCCGCAATAGCAGCTCAACAACAAGTAGTCCTCGATCGACGGCGACGCCGGCCGCAACTGGCGAATCATCAGCGCCGACACCGAGCAGGCCGCGACAAACAGCAGCATGTCCAGCACGGTGTACGTGCCGACTCGTTGTTCAGACGTGGTAGTCATGTTCGTACTTCCTGGGAGCTGGGCCGGTTCGCGGCGATCATGATGTTGCAAATCGCCGTCGTTTGCAACTAACCTATTAGCAACTTCCGCCCGCTCAAGAACAAGGCGGCCTCGTCGATCGCCGTTTGGGACGACACATGCACTCTCGTGTTGCGCGACTCGCGTGCCTTGCCTGTATCGTTGTGCTTGGCGCTTCCGCCAACCGGGCTGCTGCACAAGTCGTTGTGCAGCAGGTGCGCGAGGACGTACCTGTCATCACCCGACTGACGCCGCCGGGCGTGGTGCGAGGCCGATTGAACGACGTGGTCGTCGAGGGCGATCGGCTCGACGGCGTCGCCGAAATTGTGGCGACGCCCGGTGTCACGCTGGTCCGCGTGCTGGAATGCGAGGCCAAGCGGGCGAAGTTGCAACTGCAGGTGTCGCCTGACGCGCGGCTGGGAATCGATCCGTTCTACGTCCTTGGCAAGGCCGGACTTTCTAATCCGCGGCTGTTGCGAGTCGATACGCTGGAGCAGACGATCGAGCAGGAGGACAACAACACCGTCGCCACGGCAACGGCGGCGACCGCGCCGGGCGCGTGGAGCGGCGTGTTGCGCGAGGCGGACAAGGACTTTTTTCGCTTCACGGCCCGAGCGGGGCAGCGACTCGTGTTCGATGTCGAATCGCATCGCCTCGGCTCCGCGGCTCGGCCCGTACTTCGGTTGTTCGACGAGGCGGGGCGCGAGTTTGCCTCCGTGCAGACGCCGCCGCACGACGTCGGGCCGGACCTGCGACTCATCCACACGTTCAGCCACGACGGCACGTTCCTATTGTGCGTGCACGAGCACACCTATCAGGGCGCCGACTTCGCCGCTTACTACGTGCGCGTCGGCACGATCCCGTTCGCGACGGCAATGTTCCCGCTCGGCGGCCGGCGCGGGTCGGTGGTGCCGGTGACGATCGAAGGCGGGTCGCTCGCTTCGCCGATCAACCAGCACGTCGATTTGACGGGGCCGATTACGTGGCGGCGCACCCGGTTCGACGTGGCGACGCCGGAGGGTCCGATTGCCAGTCCGCGTTGGTTCGCGATCGGCGACTATCCAGAGATCATCGAGAGCGAGCCGAACAACGAACCGTCGGCCGCTCAGACGGTGAGTCTGCCAGTGACGATCAACGGGCGCATGGACTCGCCCCGCGATCACGACTGTTTTCGCGTGGCGCTGGAATCGAATGCGAAGATCGTCGTGCGCGTGGTCGCTCAGCAGCTTGGCAGCCCGTTCGATTCGGTCGTTACGATCGCCGGCGCGTCGGGCGGCGTGCTGGCTACGGCCGACGACCGGCAGCGCACCGATCGCGAGTCGCCCGTCGTGCGGTCGGTGCGGCCGCTGCTCGTGGCCGACTCGCTACTGGAGTTTACGGCGCCTGCGAAGGGCGAGTATGTCATTACGCTCGACGACGTCAACTTTCGAGGCGGGCCGGATTTTGCGTACCGTCTGGAGATCGCGGCGCCGGCCGCGGCCGATTTTGAGCTGATCGCACAACCGGGGCGTCCGCTGGCCGTTCCCGCACCGGGTCAACAGCAACAACAACAGCAGGGGCAGCGCGTGCTCGCTCAGTTTGGCGGAAGCGGCACCGGATCGCTGTCGCTCGATCAGGGCGGAAGCGGCGAGATTGTGGTGCGGGCGCTGCGATCGGGCTATGCCGGACCAATCGATCTGGCGGTCGAAAACCTGCCGGAGGGCGTGAGAGCAGCGGCGGCGACCATCCCTGCCGGTCAAACTCAGGCGTCGATCGTTTTCACCGCGGGCTTCGATGCGCCCAGTACGGTCCGCATGGTACGTGTGGTCGGTAGAGCGCTGATCGGCCAGAGCGCGGTAACGCGAGTTGCTGAGCATCCGCTGGTCTTTTCCGCTCTGCCGACCAACGGGGCGGTGGAGTTGCCGATCGGCGACATCGCCGTGGGAGTCAGTCGCCAACGGCCGGAACTGGCGCTGATGGGCGAAATCGCCGCACCGCTGGCGCCGGGGTCGGCCGCTCCGCTCCGGATTTCGATCAAGCGGCGCGAGGGCTATGTCGGCGACGTATCGGTGCGGTTCGCGAGCTTGCCCGGCGGGTTGACGGCCGATCCGACGACGATCGCAGCGAACGCCGAAAGCGCCGAGATCAATCTACAAGCGTCGATCGCAGTGCAGCCAGGCAAGCGCACGACCATGCTTGAAGCCACGCTGCGGGCCAAGGACCGCAAGGAACCGATCGTGGCCCGCCTGCCGCTCGACATCGAGGTCTTGCCGGTGGTGACGGTCGAGTTGCTGACGCCCCAGGTGGACCTGCCTGAGCGCGGCACGGCCCGGCTCGACTTTCGCGTCCGGCGACACGGTTCGTTGGCGGGGCCGATCGAACTCGGCGTCGCGCAGTTGCCCGCTGGCGTGGTCGCCGAGCCACTCGCGATCCCGATCGACGCCGACAAGTTCACGCTCACACTCACCGCGGACGACAAGGCCACGGCCAGCCCCATCCGGCGGATTGTGCAGGTTCAGCCAAAGGCGAAGGTCGACGCGCAGACGATCGAACTGCCCGCGGCGCGGTTCGCGCTGCGAGTCACAAAGGGCGGAGCGACCGAGAAGTAGTTCGCCGGCTACCTATCCCTGGCCGAATATTGAGAGCACTCCCTTCGGCTGGCTGACTGGAACGTACAGGTGAATGCGCAGGCCGGTCGGCTGCGTGCCGATCGAGATTCCGCCGAATGACGCCGCGGGCGCGGCGTCGAAATTGAACGGCAACTGACCGAGCACCATATCGAGCGGCGGTATGTCGCGAAACGCCTTGACGGCGTCGACGATGAACTGCGGCAGATTCAATAGCGCGATGAAGTTCGCTTCCTTGCCGAGCTTGTCGCGGGTCTTTGCAAAGGCTTCATTCAGGCCAAGTACGCCATCGCCGGACTCCAATCCATCCACTACGCGAGCGAGATACTTCGGATCGTTTCCGGTGACTTCGATCAGGACGCCTTCGAGATCGGTGATGCGGGTCTGCAGCCCATCCTCGCCCAGAAACCGCTTGAAGAACCCATCGAGGATCGCCAAGTCGGCGTTCTCGCCAGGGTCGAACTTGAATCGCGTCGTCTGGATATCCACGGGTCGGTTCTTGTACGTCTCGACCTTTTGCTTGTACTCGGTCGCTTGCTTGAACATGGGGTTGCCACCGAACGACTCGCTGAATTTCTGATAGGCGTGAAACGCCGCGCGGGCGGCCGCGACGTCCTTTGCCTGGACGAGCATGGAAACGATCATGCCGCTCTTTGCATCGGCGGGAAACGAGAAGCCGGCGACCAGTTGGCCTACGCCGGCCTTGGTAAGCTGTGCGAGCGAGTCGCGCATTTGATTGGTCAGGTCGTTCTTGTCCTTGATGAGTTTTTCCATCAGCTTGCCACCCCACTCGGCAAACTGGGAGTAGTTGAAGTGGACGCCGTAGTACGCCGGGGCGCCGCCCGGCAGCAGGCCAAGCGCATCGAACGCCGACGGCGGATGGGCGGCGAGCAGATCGGCGGCAGGCGACCCCGGCTTGACCGTCACCAGGCCTTCGGCGGCGGCGCCGTCGGCACTGAAGTTGACCCGGCCCACCGCTAATCGAACGTCGAAGGCCGCATCGAACGCACCATTGACCAAGCTGCGCAGCACGTCGCGCGTGACCGCCGGGTCGACTCCGGCGGCAATGAGATCTGCGTCCGGCGCCTGCTGTATCTGTTGCAACACTTGCTCGCGGGCCTGATTGATCTCGGTCTTGAATGCATCCGACAGGCCGGCGACGTTCACCACGGCCGCGAGGTCGCCGCTGGCCAAGATTTGGCGGGTCGATTCGTCGAGCAGCTTCGCGAACGGCCGGTCTTTGGTGGCGGCCGGCGCCATCAGCTTGGCGACCGCCTCGCTCGATGTGTACACCACCCAATCGCTATGCCGCGCGAAGTACCACGACGTGTTCCCCTTGGAGACCTTTTCAAAACCGTCGTCGCGCTTTTCCACATCGAGTTTGTCGCCGTCGCCGGCGCCGAGCACGGCCCGTCGTAGCTTGGCCTCGTCCTTGGTGCGCACGACAAACGCGACCGACTCCGGTTCCGACGGCATCGGAAACAGCGCCGCCAGCGCCGGCGCCCCACGATCAATGGCGGCGAGCTTGCCCGAGAGGTGGAACATCTCGCCCAGGCCGTTCTCGAGCGCCGGGCCGCCGAGTTGGGCGAGTGGGCCGATCGCCGCCAACATCTCGTTCAGGTTGCCAGTCGCACGGTCGACCGACGACACGTGGACCACCAGTGCCGCCTTATCGGATATCGCGTCCCACGGTTCCTCGGCGCGTACGGCCGCCGTGGCCAGCACAGACAAGAGACACAACGCTACCCCGCTGATTCGGTGCGCTCGCATGATGATGCCCTTTCGGTTTGGAGTGATCCGCTCGAACAGTCTGGTTCGGGCGTCGATCGGTTTGGTCGGCGCGGATACTGTCTCACAGAGGCGTACCGTTGTCCAGCAGCGCCGTAGTCGTCGGGCCAGGACGAAGCCACGGGGCCAGCATTGTCGGTCAAGCGAGCCGAGTCCGTTGAAGCAGCCGCTCGATTGCCGCTTTGATTCCGTCGGGCGCACCAAATACCGCGGTGCCCGCGACCAGCACGTCGGCCCCCGCGTCGACGACCTGAGGCGCCGTCGTCGCGTCGATGCCGCCGTCGACCTCGAGGTCAATCGCCCGGCCCACCCGGTCGAGCGTCGCTCGCATCGCGGCAATCTTCGGCAGCGTGTCGGGAATAAACGGCTGACCGCCAAAGCCGGGATTCACCGTCATGATCAGCACCAGGTCCACGAGTCCCACAACCGCGTTCAGAACGCTGACTGGAGTGGCGGGGTTGATCGTGACACCAGGCCGCTTGCCAAGCTCGCGAATCTGGCCGACCGTGCCAGCCAAGTCCGGGCACGTCTCGTGGTGCACGATGATTGTGTCGGCGCCGGCCTTGGCAAACTCGCCGATGTACCGTTCCGGGGCCGCGATCATCAGGTGTACTTCAAGCGGCAGCCTTGTTCCGCGCCGCAGCGATCTTACGACCGGTAGGCCAATAGAAATGTTCGGCACGAACTGGCCGTCCATCACATCGACGTGCAGCCGATCCGCGCCGGCCGCCGCGGCCTCGGCCACCTGCTCGCCCAGCCGACAAAAATCGGCCGCCAGGATCGACGGGGCCAATCGCACAGTCCGGTTCATGTTTGTTCGCCGTCGGGGTTCTCCGCACGCTGAGCAAGCGGCTGGGTAGCTTGGCGCGCCGCGCCTTTCGGCACGTCCACGCGCGCGTCCAGTTCGCGCCGTGCGCACGGCCCAGTTGATCAGGTCATACCACATCCCTCCGGTACCGCCAAGGCGCTCCAAAACTTCAAGTGACGGCCGTTCGCGTACGCCGTTCGTCGCAACCATCGATCCGACGTCCAACCGCGCGACGAAGTTCACTCGCGGGTCCTTCTCCATACGCCGGATTCCGAAGCCGCGGCGATCAGTTCGGCGGCGCGCAGGGCCGCCGTGTAGTCTGCGGGAGTGTTCAGGTTCCGGAGCGAACCGAGATCGGGATCGACCGTACGGAGTTCCGCCTCATCGATCAGCCGTGTCGCGACCTCGTCGAACAGGAAAACCGGGCGAAGCCGACCCTGGCCGAGCAGCCGCTGAATGGCGGGCAACGCAGCGGTGCGGTATGCGGCCGCCAGCGGTTGATGACGACCGTCGGCGAACGGGACCGCGGCCAGGTGGCCGCCGAGGCAATCAATCACCAAACGCACGAGCGCCGGTTGCAAGAACGGTGCGTCGGTTGATGAGACAAACGCGGCGTCGACCCCCGATGTCGCCAGCCGTTCGAGGCCGGCCGCCAGCCCTTCAAGGGGTCCGCGCCCCTTCTGGGCGTCGTGGACGATCGCGACCGGCGCGGCGAGCGGTGGTAGCTCCTGGCCGGGTGCGGCGACAACAACGATCGGATCAACTACCTGACCCAGAATGCGCACGACACGCTGCAGCAACACCTCATTACCAAACGGCAGCCAGGCTTTGGGCCGGCCCATGCGACGGCTCTCGCCACCACACAAGACGATGCCGCCAACTTTGGGTGTCATGAGATCGCCGCTCGCGCCGAGATGGTTGTAGGGCACGGTTCCAACTTGCCGACTGTTTGCTCGCCGGCGGACGTTTGCTTGGCGGCGCGCCCCACGGCCGACGATTCGATGAGTTCGACGAGTTGCAAATCTGCTACCAACGAATCGGGAACCGTGCCATCGGGCCGCCACCCTCGCGCGGCGTAATAGGCCGCGATCATCTGATCAAGTCGGTCGCGCGTCAGTCGCGCGCCCGCGGCGACGCCGCCCGACAGCGCGGCCGTCAGGAATCGCCGCGGCAGCGTGTCCTCCGCGGCAGTCCAGCCTTCGCGCACGTTGAACAGCTTCTTCGCCGCCACCACTCGCCGCGCGGTCTCATGCAATTCCTCAGACGACACCGACCACCCGGTCACCGCGGCCAGCAGTTGGGCCGATTCGTCGAACAGATCGCCGAAGACCCCGCGCAGGAACTTGCACAGGATCAGCGAATCGAGCAGCGCGGCTCGGTCCTCCGTCTCGACGGCGAGCACGGCCGAGCCGGCCGTGCCATTCAGTCGGTCGGTCCGCTCCGAAAAGTCAGCCTCGTACGCGCCGGAACGATTGTGGTCGGCCCCGCGGCTGCCGACGGCAAAGCCCAGCGCCATGGTCTGGAGCGCGCGCGGCTCGTATCCGGGAAGCTCCAGTCCTTTGACGTGCGGGGCGAAGTCGGGCGCATCGCCGCCGATCGCGACTGCTGCGCGCCGCGAACCCTCGGCCAACAGGTCGCCGAGACCCGATCGTGATCCGATCTGTTCGATGGCGTCGAGCAGCGCCTGTGGCCGACCAAACCGCAGTCCCGAATCCGCGAGCAAGCCACGCTCGGCGCACTCCATCGCAAACGCAATGGTCGCGCCGGCCGAAATCGTGTCGATGCCCAATTCATCACAGCGTTTCGCCGCCGCGAGCACGACCGCTGGATCGCCAATGCCGCACAGCGAACCCAGCGCGAACAAGCTCTCGTACTCCATCCGCACCTGGCCGGCTGGGACCAGGCCGTTCACGGCGTAGATGTGTTCACAGCCGATGGTGCAGGCCGCACAGCTTTTTCGGGCGACCTGTCGCGCGGCAATCAGGTTCTCGCCCGCCAGCGACTCGGCGTCCTCGAACGTGTTCTCGCGGAAGTTGCGAGTCGGCAACGTGCCAAAGCGGTTGAACGCCAGCAGATTCGCCACGGTGCCAAGCTCGCGGTACTTGGCCGTCGCCGGTCCAAACGAGCGAGCCGACAGTTCGCGGGCCAGGTGCAGCACCGAGTCGGCGTCGGCCAGTTCCACTCGCTGCGTTCCCGCGACGGCGATCGCCTTGAGCCGCTTCGATCCCATGACGGCCCCAAGACCGCCCCGACCGGCATGTCGGGCCTCGTGGCTGATCGTGGCGAAACGCACCAGTCGCTCGCCGGCCGGACCGATCACGGCCACGTGGAACCGAGGCCCAAGTTTCGTCCGCAATCGCGACCCAGCGTCTGACGCCGGCAGACCCCACAATTCTGCCGCAGGTCGAATCGACGCCACTCCGTCGTCGATCACGAGCACCGAGACCGACTCGGCCGCTCCAACAATCACCAGCGCATCGAACCCGGCTCGCTTCGCTGCGATCGCAAAATAGGATGACGACAGCGCATCGCAGAGCCGCTCGGTGAGCGGGCTCTTGGCCACGACCGCGAACTTGGCCGACGTGGTGAGCGGCGTGCCGACCAGCGGGCTGAGCACGACGATCAGCGGCGCGCTGGGCGAAAACGGATCGACGCCGGCCGAAGCCTCGCGGTGCAGCAAATAGGTTCCCAGTCCGGCCCCGCCCACAAATCGGCGCAACACGTCCTCCGCGAGCGGCACAAGCTCAGAACTGCCGTCGGTAAGGTCTACGCGAAGGTAGCGGCCGTGATAGCCAAACAAATTCAACTCCCGGACCGCAAATCTCGGCCCGTCAGGTCGCAAGCCTTAGTACCGCTCCACACTGAAAGGGGTTTGAATTCGTTTAACCCGCAGCCGCAGGCGAGGCACAACCAACGCCAGCCACGCCTCGCCTGCGGCTGCGGGCTAAACGACCGAAGCCGATTTCAAACCCCTTTCAGTGTGGAGCGGTAC
Source organism: Planctomycetia bacterium (assembly GCA_036758585.1). Lineage (GTDB taxonomy): Bacteria > Planctomycetota > Planctomycetia > JALXBF01 > JBGPMX01 > DAIOWH01. The sequence goes on along the minus strand of DAIOWH010000017.1, from coordinate 11,471 downwards.
TTAGGCTCAGCCGCCTGCGTCGGCGGCCAGGAGAATGAGGGAGTCGCCAGGTTGTAGCCGAGCCGCAGGGTCGGTCAGAAACGACTGGCCGTTGAGCGAGAGTCGATAGGCCGGGAGCAGCCAGCCGCCCTCGAGCACGCTGCCCGCCAGCTCCGGACACTGACTTTCGAGCGCCGCCATCGCGTCGCCCGCACTGGCCGCCGTGACGACGCACGCGGCTCGCCCAACGCGCAGACGTGGGACGCCGAACAGTTCCACCTGCACCGTCACTGGGTACCGACGGGCCGCTGCCATAAGTCAACGCTCCTCACCCAGCCAACTGAACACCTCGGCGACTGGACAGCGAAAGCCCGGGAGAACCTCACGACCGTCAAGTACTTCGTCTTGCGGCAACTTGCGCGGCGCAACGCCGGTTTCAAATTCCAGAATCTCCTCGTTGGTCTCGGGCAGCTCTAGGAATTCGTTGAGCGTGAGCGTGTTGAGTTCGGCAATGCTCATGGCTTTGTCCTCGGATGGTTACTGACTCCGTTCGGCAACCATTGTATCGGCACGCTCGGAAAGACTCAGCGCCGAAACGCCGAAACGGGCCGGCTTGACCGCGCGTCAGCGACTGACCATCATGGCCGCCCCACACGATGGAATCACGCGAGGAGCATGACATGGCGGAAAAAGTGGTGATCATCGGATCGGGTCCGGCCGGCTGGACGGCGGCGATCTACGCCGCGCGGGCGAACCTGGAACCGCTCGTTTTTGAGGGAGCTATCACCGAGGACAACCGGCTGAAGGGCACTCTGCCACTCGGTCAACTGTCGCTGACGACCGAAGTCGAGAACTACCCGGGCTTCCCGGAAGGTGTGATGGGGCCAGACTTGATGGAGAAGTTTCGCGAGCAGGCCAGACGGTTCGGCACGCGCGTGATCACTGACGACATCGCGTCGGTCGATTTCAGCCGGCACCCATTTCGTCTGGATAGGCTCGATGGTCCGCCGCTGGACGCGCTGGCGGTTATCATTGCCACCGGTGCGCGTGCCAACTATCTCGGCCTGCCGTCTGAGGACGCGTTCAAGAATCGTGGCGTGTCGGCATGTGCCGTGTGCGATGGTGCGTTGCCGCGGTTTCGCAACAAGCCGCTCGTGGTGGTGGGCGGCGGCGATTCGGCCGTCGAGGAGGGGACGTATCTCACCAAGTTCGCCAGTCGCGTCTACCTAGTCCACCGCCGCGATCAGCTTCGCGCCTCGAAAATCATGCAGCAACGCGCGCTGTCGAATCCGAAGATCGAGGCGAAATGGAACCGCACCGTGGTCGAAGTGCTAGGCAACGACAAGGACGGAGTGACCGGAGTCCGCCTTGGGAGCACGACCGACGCGGCGACCGAGGTCCTGGAGTGCTCAGGCATGTTCTGCGCGATCGGTCACACGCCGAACACCGACTTCCTCGCCGGCCAACTTGAATTGGACGAGAAGGGTTACATCAAGTGGAAGCACCTGAATCGAACGTACACCAGCATCGAGGGCGTCTTTGCCGCAGGTGATGTGGCCGACAACTATTATCGTCAGGCTGTCTCCGCCGCCGGCACAGGCTGCATGGCCGCGCTCGACGCCGAGCGTTGGCTGGCTGCGAAGGGGTTTGCGCACTAGCGGTCCGCCAGTCCTGATGCTTTGGCCGACAGGCCGATGGCGTCAGCCGCCGGGTGCGAGGCGACGGCAAGGACGAACGCACCTTTCGCCACGAAGAACGAGATACCGGCCGGTTCAAGAGCCGGACGCAATACGTACGTGTACGCACCTTCCCTTGCGGAGCGAGCACGCCCCAGCGCTGGGAGCCTACCCCACGACCGACGAGTCCATCACGCTCAGCACAACATGGGACGAGTGGGCGGCGTCGCAGTGAACCGTATTGGTTGCGCGGCGCAGGTCGGCGGAAGATGAGATCGGTCGGCCGGTGTTGGGGTTGCGGTCGAAGCGGGGAAAACAACTGGACGTGACGACCACTCGCAGGCGATGACCGCTTTGGAACAGCCACGCGGTCGACCAGAGATCGATCTCGATCTTGTAAGTCTTTCGCGGCTCGAGCGGCCGCGGCCGGCGACGGCTCTGGCGGTACCGGGCGCGCAGGATGCCGTCGCACACTTGGATCGACCGGCCGTCGGGGAAGACGTCGCAGAGCTTCGCGACAAAGTCGGTGTCGGGCGCCGACGACGAGACAAACAGGATCACGCGCACCGGCCCGACCACGGCGAGGTCGTCGGGCAGCGGATCGGTCGTGTACGTCAGGCAGTGTCCCTCGATCGGCGACTGATCGCGCGGGCCCGATGTCGCACTGAAATCGGGGACCTGCTCGTTGCCCGCTACGCCGCTGGTCGGCAGGCTGTGCAGCGTGTTGCCGCCGATCGAAGGCGTCGGATCGGCGGGGTCGTAGACGAACGAATCGGCTGCGCGGGCCGCCGTTGGCTTCTGTGGGGTCAGTCGCCCGTTGTTCAATGACTGCGGCGTTCGTCCGCGTCCGCGCGCGAAATACAGCCGCCGCGGTTGCGATTCGGGCGGCGGCCAAGATTCGGCCGAACACCAGCGGTTGGCCGCCATCAGAAAGTAGCGGACTCGCGGCAAGTCGATCGGCCGTTTCTGGTCGCCTCGCAGCCAGTAGTCGAACCAGCGCAACATCTCGGCGTTGAAGTCGAGCACCGCGTCGGGACCGAAATCGAGATCGCCGACGCGCCGGGCAAACGCCGGGTCGTGAACGCTCGGCCCGTGCGTCCAGGGTCCGAGCAGCAAGAACTGCGACCGGCGAGCGCGGGCCGATCGACCGTGCCGATGCACGCCGGCAAAGTTCGCCAGCGTGCCGCCCAGGAAAATGTCGAACCAGCCGCCCATGTGGACCATCGGCGTATCGACCTGGCCGAACTGCGTCTCGATATCGAACGGCTCGTAGAACCCGTCTTTGTCTGGGTGCGACAGGCAGTCGCGCAGCCACTTGAATGGTTCGCTGATCGACGGATGCGCGAGCAGCGGGTCGGCGACGTAGAGGTCCGACTTATGTTCGAGCGCGGTGCGGATCACGTCGATCTGCTTGGTGAGCTGGCGCTGACCGTGCCGCAGATTCCATTCGAGGTTGAAACCCAACTCGAACGCACCGCCACGATAGACCCATTGCTGGGCCATGTCGCTGGCTGCCTCGCGCACGTAAGAACACGCCAAGTGAGGCGGGCGCGTCGGCGCCAGCAGCATCTGTGTCTGACCAGCAAACGAACCGCCCAAGGTTCCGACGCGACCGTTCGACAGCGGGTGCCGAGCCAGCCACTCGACCGTGTCGTAGCCGTCGCGCAGCTCGCCCCAGCCGTCGGCGACGAACGGATACCACACGCCGTCGGACCCGTAGCGCCCGCGCACGTCCTCGATCACGACGAGATAACCGCGGCCGGCGAGGTACTGCGGCGTCCCGGTGCGCAGCAGCACCGACTCGGCGCGATGATACGGAGTGCGTTCGACCAGGGTCGGGAACCGGCCGGGCGTGTCGGGATAGTAGAAATCGGCGGCGAGTTCGACGCCGTCGCGCATCGGGATGCGGATGTTGCGATCGACGTTCACGTTGAATTGCGGTTCAGTCGCGGGCGGCGGCATGGACGGAGATGCTCCTGGGATCAGCGGTTCTTCCAGTAGCGCAAACGCCGGCGGCCGTGCGCGATGGCGACGACCACGATCATTCCAACTTCAATTCGATAGACGACGTAGTACGGGTAACGCTGAACCAAGTGGAACCGATGGCGCTCGCCGAGATGTGGCCACCGGTCTGGAGCGTCGGCTATCTGCCGGATCGTGCGTTCGACTGCGGCCTCGAAACCGCTTGCGGCGCGCAAACTGCGTTCGGCATACCAGGCAAGTGCCTCGTCGTAATCCAACTGGGCGGCCGGCAGAAACGAAACACTAGCCATTCGGCCAGATCCGTTGGCGAGCGAGCCTCTTAACTTCTTCCCAAGGAATCGGCTGTACGAGGCCGTCGTCGAGCTCACGAGACCGGCGAGCTATCTCAGCGATCCAAGCGTCTTCGATCGGCGCCGCGTCTTCTGGCTCGAGCGTTTCGATCAACTCGTCAATCAAGTTCGCCCGCTCGCTATTAGGGAGCGAGCGAGCCGACTGCAACACCTCGTCGAAGGTTGGACTCATGTGCGCGTCACCTCCCATCGCACTGCAAGGCCGTTGGACACCGACCGATCACGGGTTTCGGTCTGGTGCACAGGTGCTTTCCGTGCAAGTGGATGTTACACCGGGATACGGCGTCGTTCAACTCGCAGCGTCGGCGGCGGCCGCGCCAGTCTTGCCGCGTCGTTCGCGCAGGCGGGTCGACTTGCCGACGCGGTCGCGGAGGTAGTAGAGCTTGGCGCGGCGGACCTTGCCGCTGCGCTTCACCTCGATGGCGGCGATGCGCGGCGAGTGCAGCGGGAAGCACCGCTCGACGCCCTCGCCCTGCACGATCCGTCGCACCGTGAACATCTCGCGCGAGCCGCCGCCACGGCGACCGACCACGGTGCCCGAGTAAACCTGAATGCGTTCCTTGTCGCCCTCGCGGATCCTTACGTGAACGTCCACGTGATCGCCGATGGCGAACTTGAGCGATTCCTTGCGCAGCGTGCCGGTCTCGACGTGCTGCATCAGTTGGTTGATCATGGTTCTTTCCTTCCTGTCTTCTTCGGAGACTCGCCGGCGGGCCGCACCAGATCGGCCCGTCGTTGCTGCGTTCGCAGTTGGGCCTGCCGTCGCCGCCAGCGGGCGATCTCCTGATGGTTGCCTTTCATCAAAATGTCGGGGACCCGCATGCCCCGGAACTCGCTCGGCCGCGTGTAATGCGGGTACTCAATCAGTCCGCCGCTGAACGACTCATCGCACGCGCTTTGCTCGTCGCCGAGCACTCCCTTTACCAGTCGCGACACCGTGTCGATGATCATCATCGCCGGCACCTCACCGCCGGCCGCGACGTAGTCGCCCACGGATAACTCGGTCGGATCGAGGCCCAGGCGAATTCGCTCGTCGAACCCTTCGTAGCGACCACACAACAACACCAGTCGCCGCTCGGTGCTCAGTTGCTCGACCACTCGCTGATCGAGCCGTCTGCCCTGCGGCGTCAACATGATGAGACGACCGGGTGGATGCACTGCGGCCTGGACGGCCTCAACGCACGCGAACACCGGTTCGCACCGCATCACCATGCCCGCCCCGCCGCCGTACGGGCGGTCGTCCACCGACTTATGTTTGCCGGTCGCCCAGTCGCGGATGTTCCACAACCGGACGTCGATCAAACCGCGATCGATCGCGCGACGCAGGATGCTCTGACTCAGGTAGCCCGAAAAAATATCGGGGAACAGCGTCAGGACGTCGAATCGCATCACGCCTTCTTGGCCGCAGGGCCGCCGCCTCGCTTCTTCCGTTTCTTTTTCGGACGCGGCTGGATGCCGATCTTCTTCAAGAGCACCCAGACGCGCTCCGACGGCTGAGCGCCCACGCCGAGCCAATACTCCACGCGTTCCTTGTTGATCACGTACCGTTTCGCCGTGTCGCGCACCATCGGATCGTAGGTGCCCAACTCCTCGATCGGTCGCCCGTCGCGCTGCGTCTTCGAGTCCATGGCGCAGACCCGGAAGAACGGCCGATGCTTCCGTCCCATCATCTTCATGCGAATCGTTACCACCGTGACTCCTTGGTGAGGATTGTGAACTGTTGGTTATCAAAGGCCAAGGCTGCCGATCTGCGATCGGCGTCGCCTCAGCGATCCTTCTTTTTCCGCCGTTTCTCCAGACGTTTCTTCATCTGTCGTTCCTTGAGTCGCTCGCGCGCGGTTTTGCGATGCGAGCGTTCTTTGGTCTTGAACACGTTCGCACCCGGCAGGAACGCGCCCATCTTGTTCAGTCCGGTGATCGTCTTCAACCTGTCCTTGATGCCCATCGACGCGACCTGCTTCATGAGCGGACGGACCTGGTTGAACTGCTTGATGAGCTGGCTGATCTCGGCCGGCTCGGTGCCGCTGCCGTCGGCGATGCGGCGACGGCGGCTGATGTCGATCAGGTCGGGGTCGCGACGCTCTTCCGGGGTCATCGAGTCGATGATTCCCTGCAGCCGCCGCATGTCTTCTTCGCTCGAATCCAACCCCGGCAAATCCGACATACCGGGCAGGTGCGAGATGATTTCCTTCATCGACCCAAGTCGCCGCATCTGATCCATCGACTTGCGGAAATCGTCGAGCGTGAACTGGCCCTTGGCCATGCGCTCTTGCTGGAGACGGGCGGTCTCGAGGTCCTGTTCGGTCTGAGCGTGGGCGACCTTTTCGACCAGCGTCATGATGTCGCCGCCGCCGAGAATTCGGCCGGCCATGCGGTCGGGGTGGAACTCTTCGAGCTTGTCGAGTTTCTCGCCGACGCCGATGAATTTGATCGGCACGCCCGTGACCGCCTTGACCGACAGCGCGGCGCCGCCACGCGCGTCGCCGTCGAGCTTGGTCATGATGAGGCCGTCGAGTTCCAACGCTTCGTTGAACGCCTTGGCGACCTCGACCGCCACCTGGCCGGTCATGGCGTCGACGACCAGGTACACTTCGTGCGGACCCACGCGGCGGTCGATGAGTTCGAGCTCCTGCATCAACGCTTCGTCGATGTGCAGTCGGCCGGCCGTGTCGAGAATGATCGTGTTCGCGCCCTTGGCCGCGGCCGCTTTCAGCGCGTTCTGGCACACTGCGACCGGGTTCGATCCGGTCTCGCTGTAGACCGGCACTTGCAATTGCTCGCCGAGCACGTGAATCTGTTCGATGGCGGCGGGTCGTTGCAGGTCGGCCGCGACGAGCATCGGCTGGCGGCCACGGCTGCGTATGTAGTTCGCCAGCTTGCCGCACGTGGTCGTTTTGCCGGACCCCTGCAGGCCGCAGAGCATCAGGATCGTCGGCCCGGTGGTCGACCAACGGACCGTGTGGCTGACCGGTCCCATCAGATCGACCAACTCGTCGTAGACGAACTTGATGATCTGTTCGCTCGGGTTGATCGCCTTCAAGACCTCCTGACCGACGGCGGCTTCGGTGACGCTCGCGATGAAGTCGCCGACGACGTCGTAATTGACGTCGGCCTCGAGCAGCGCGCGGCGAACCTCGGCGAGACCTTCACGAATGTTGGCCTCGGTCAAGCGGCCCCGGCCGCTGAGCTTTCGCAGGGCCTCGGTCAGGCTGTTTCGGAGGGCATCGAACATATCCACGCCTGATTTTCAGGGTCAAACGAGCGGGTGATTGTAGTGGTCCGCCCGAATAAATTCAACGCAGGGATCGCGTTCGTGGCAGGCCGCAGGCCCGCGGGCGGCGATCACATTCGCAGAGGCTCATCATTGTTCAATTGTCTCGGACTGGCGGCGGCGACCGGAATCTGCCTGCCGAGTTTCTATTTGCTGCTGGCGGGCGCCGAGACGAGCATGCTCGGCGTACTCGCCCACGCGCTGAAGGGCAAGTCAGTCGCGGCGGTGACGCTCGTGGGGCGTTCTGCCGGTCTATCTGGCCGTCGTGTTGGAGGCGATGCGGGCCAAGCACGCCGAGGCGAAACGCAAGCTGGCTACGCTCACCGCGCGCAGCAAGGTGGCCACGCACGCCACCGGCTACAGGCAGCGGGCGGACGCCTTGAGTTTCGATCCGACGCCTTCACGCGGTTCAACCGTATGCGCGAACACGTCGAACAGGCCGAAGCCGAGGCCGACGCGCTGGCCGAACTGCACGCCGGCGCTGATGAACCGGTTGCGGTGATGTTTCAAAGTCGCGAAGATGACCTCTGCGTCGAGGCTGATCTGCGGGAAATCAAAGAGCGTCTAGTCGGCCGGTCGCCATGAACCACAAACGGCTTGAGGGCGAGATGCGATGTTTGACGACGAAACCCTGCCGGCCCTGCTGCTGACTGGTCTCGCCGCGTCCGGCACCGCCCTCTCCATCTACATGACCGTCGTGTTCATGCGCGTGCAGCGTGCCGGCGAGGTGAACTGCGGCGACGACTCCTGCTCGATCGTGATGAAGACTCCGTACGCCCGGTCGCTCGGCTTTCCAAACTTCTACGTCGCGATACCGTTCTACGTGGCTCTGCTTCTCTTCGGCATATTGAGACTGTTCGGACTGGCGGCGTGGTTCCTTGTGCCGGTGACCGTCACGACAGCGGTCGCTCTGGCAATGAGTGCCTACCTGGCTTACGCGCTGCTCGTGAAGCTGAAACAGCCGTGACCGCTCTGAATGCTGGGGCACCTGCTGAACGCGGCGGTCGCCGCGGTGGTCGCGATGATGTGGTGGGCGAGATGACTCTCAGGCAATTCGACGGTTAAGAGTCACCGGCTGGTGCAGTTGGTCTCTGGGAAGCCTGAAGGGCTTCGACGGAGGCGTGCAAATGGCTCACGTGGTGTCGGGCGGTTCGACAACTCGATCGAGTCGGGTGGCGGCGATCGTTGGGTTATTTGGTTGCATGGCCGGGAATGAACGCACGCCAATTCCTAAACGAAGCGGCGAAGCCCGACGAACCGCAATCGCGTGAGTGGATGCTGGCCTTGGCCAAGGGCGCGTGGGGCGGCGTGCTCGTCTGGCTCGTCGCCGCCTTGGCGCCGACCGAAACACCGCTGGCCGCGGGATGGGTCGGCATGATCGGACTGGCGTGCTTGCTGCATTTCGGCGGTTTCCACCTTCTCTCGCTGGTGTGGCGTGCAGCCGGCGTCGACGCATTCGCTGGCTCGGCTGCTCGTCCAGTTTTTCTACTTCGACGCGGAGGGCTATCGTGGCCTGACGGGCGTCTTCACCTACTTCGCCGTCGTCTACGCGGTCGCGGCCGCGGCACCGTTCGCGGCCGGCCGCGAATACTCTTCAGGTGCGATCGGGCGACGTACGTATGAAGGGCCCCGGTGTCAAACAGTGCCACGGCGGGCCTGCCTTCGATCTCAATGGTCTTGACGATTCGGCTCATGTACTTGGCTTCAGTGCATGTGGTCGCGGCGCGGCGATCAACGGCCTCGGCGACGTTGCCGGTGGTACTTGAGGCCCGGGATGAAGAAACAGGCGGCCGACACGAAGCCGTAGATCGTCAGGGCGATGTCGGGCGCGATCGCCATGATGGCGGCCGTCGCAAACATTGCAGCGGCCTGAAGGTAGAAACTGCCGGACAGGATGCCCGCCTTGACGACGAACCCCATGCCGGCGACCAGCGCGAGCACCGGCGAAAGCGTGAGCACCGCGAAGCCGAGCAAGTACTCGACCGCAAACAGCAGAACGCTGGCGGCAATGCTCGCGCCCCAGATGTGAGCGATCTGGCGCTCGACAAACGTCACCGGGCCGCCGCGCTGCCGCAGCCACCAGAACGCGCCCGCCCACGTCCACAACCCGACCGTCCAGATCGCCAAATACGGCAGTCGCGTTTCAATGTGCCGCCACTGTAGGGCGTTGGTCGCGACGCAGAGAATGATCAGGGCCAGGCTGTGCCACATCCAGAGCACGCCCCAGTTCTCGAGCACGGTGGCGTGATGCGTCTCGCGAAACCACCGGCTGAGCACGGCCGCGAATCGACCGGATCGCGCGGAGATCGGTTCGCCGCGGAGATATCGTTCCAAATCGTCAGCCAGCGCGGCGGCCGTCGCATAGCGCAACTCCGCCGGCTTCTGCAAGCACCGCAGCGCGATTAGCTCCAACTCGCGATCAGCCTGCGGATTGAGCAGCCGCGGCGGCAGCGGGTCCTGTTCGAGCACCTGCAGCAGCGTGTCGACGGTCGTCGCTGCCTGAAACGGAGGTCGCCCGGTGAGCGTGTGATAGAGCACCGCGCCGAGGCTGTACACGTCGCTGGCCGGTCCAAGTTGTCCGCGGCTGCCCGCCGCCTGTTCCGGCGGCATGTAGCCCGGAGTGCCGATGATCGCGCCCGTCTGAGTCAGGCTGCCCGCACCATCGACGCGCTTGGCCAGCCCGAAGTCGGTGACGAACGGGTTCAGCGTTCGGGGTTCAGGGTTCAGGCCCGAAGGTTCAGGATCTTGCCCGTCGGCTTGCGCATTCGTCGCTCCTGAACCCTGAACTCCGAACCCTGAACCCTGTAGCAGGATGTTTGACGGTTTCAAATCCCGGTGCAGCACTCCGTGTTGGTGTGCGAAGTGAATGGCGCGACAGACCGGGGCCAGGATCGCGGCGGCCTCGCGCGGGGGCAGCGGTCCGGCGGCGAGCCGGCTGGCGAGCGTCGCGCCGTCGACCCATTTCATCGTGAAGTACGGTCGTCCGTCGTGCTCCGCGACGGCGTAGACCGGCACGATGTTCGGATGATCGAGCCGGGCGGCCGACTCGGCCTCGGCCCGGAACCGCGCCATGTCGGCCGCCGACGCATGAGCGCCGCCAAGCATCATCTTGAGCGCGACGATCCGGTTCAGACTCACCTGCCGCGCACGATAGACGACCCCCATGCCGCCGCGCCCCAACTCTTCGATGATCTCGTAGTCGTCGAGGCGAAGTCCCTCGAAGCGACGGCTCTGCTCTCGAAGTTCGCCAGGCTCGTCGTCCGTTGGGTCGGCCTCATTGCCGAGCGCGCTGGCCGACTTGCCGATCGTTCCGGCGATCTCGACCGCGCCCCACAGCTCGCCCAGGTCGTCGGCCAGGTCGGGATGCTCGCGGCGCGCGGCGGCGATGTCGGGCCGCTCGCCGCGCTGCAACTGGTCCGCCAGCGCGTCGAGCAGCGCCGCCAGCCGTGCGTCGCGGTCCGGCTCGACCGGCTTGCCCTGATCGAACGGCACAGTGGGCGATTGGTCCTTCATCAGCGGCACGCTTTTGAATTGGGATCTGCTTGTGATTTGGGATTTGACGCTTGGAGTTTCGCGCCCGACGGCGTTTCACCCAAGACCGCGCGCAACCGTCGCACCGCGCGCAGGTGTCGCATCCCGGCGGCGGCCTCGCTCAGACCGAGCACGCGCGCGACCTCCCCGTTCGATAGCTGCTCGAAGTAACGCAGGGTCAGCACCTCGCGATCGTCCGCCTCAAGCCGATCCAGCGCGGCGTGAAACCTGGCCTCGAGTTCCTTGCGAATGGCCGCGGCCGCAGGCGTCAGTTCGCGGTCTTTCAACTCGGCCGCCAGGGCGATCGACGATCGGTCTGGAAACGCCGCCGCATCGATCGGCTGTTCGCGGTCGATCGCCCGTTTCTCTGCCAGGCGGTGGCGTCGGTGGGCGTCGATCAGTCGGTCGCGTGCGATCTGCCGCAGCCAAAGCGCAAACGGCATAGCCGGGTCGCGCAGGTAGTCGTGCAGGCGACGGCTCGCCTCGATCAACACGTCCTGGACGATGTCGCTCGCGTCGACTCGCCGTCGCAGTGCTCGATCGAGCCGCACCGTGATGGCACGATGCAGCGCGGCTCGGTGCTCGCCGAGCAGCCGGTCGACGGCGTCACGGTCGCCCTGGCTTGCCAGGCGCAACAGTTCATCGGTCTGGGCGCGGTCGGGCCACATGCCCAAACGATAT
>DAIOWH010000016.1:0-55368 GCA_036758585.1 Planctomycetia bacterium | reverse complement strand
ACTTGCAGTCGCTCAGGTTCTTGATGAGCGTCGGTACGTCCCATTGCGCGGCGATGGCGTTCACGGTCGCGCCCGCGTTTTGAGTGATGGTAAACGTCGCGTTGTTAGCCAGCGTGATCGCATTGTTGGACGAGTTGATGGGTCCGGTCAGGGTCAGAGTGGGCGAGATGCCGGCGGCCGACGTGTTCGATAGGTCGATGGAACCGCTCGTCGCGATCGTGCCGTAACGGCCCAGCGACGTATCGACGGAGACCGAACCGGAGCTTGTGATGTGCAGCGTAGCCGACACCGTGCCGTTGATGTCTTCCTGAGCGGCTGGGTTGCTGTTGTCGCTGATGGCGCCCGTGAGCAGCGTGAGAGTCTTGTTGCTGGCTAGCGTGAGCTTGTTGTGGAACGTGGTCGCGCCGCCGCGAAGCGTCAGATTGAACTGCTCGCTGCCGAGGTTGATGACATCGCCTCCTGGGTCGCGCCTTGCTACGCAGATCGGCCCGGTGCCGGTCGATCGGCCGATGATGACGGTGCCGCTGGAACTGAGCGCCTGGATCTCAGTGGCGGTCATGTTGAAGTTGGCGTTGCAGTTCACGCCGCCCACGGTCGTGGTGTTTTCCAGGCCGATCACATCGCCGTCATTATCGGGCTGCAGCGTGATCGTGCCGCTGCCGCTGGAGACGGAGACGCCGGAGCTGATGGCGATGGCGTTGGTCGTGATGGTGATCGGCTGGTTGTTCGTCGCGGTGGAGACGGCCGCGGCGATGTTCACGGTTTGGGCCGACAGAGCCAGGCTGCCGCTCAAGGTCAGCGACCCGTTTACCTGGATCGTGGCGACCGCGGCGACGTCGACGCCCCCGGAGAGCGTGTGGCCGTTCTGAATCGTGACTTGCTGGCTGCCGGCATTCGTTCCGTCGACGTCGAACGCGGTCACCCCGGCGGTTGGCGTGGAGAACACGGTCGTGCTGGTGTTGACGTCGACGACCTCGGTGTCCGAACCGGTCACTTGAATGCGGGCGTGGTCGCCGGCGGCAGTGAGGTCGACGTCGAGCGTTCCGCCCACGAGCGCCCCAGTCACCGCGGGCAGCGTGCGATCCTCGAATGCCTCGACGTGTGCGCGGACCGCGGACGTGATGCGTCGCCGCCGGGCGCAGCGAGCCGCATCGCGTGCAGATGCGCGTCGCGAATGGGCGTGCATGTACGCGGTCTCGTGTGGTGCAGGCGCAGTATCAGACTCTGCGCTCGTCTAGCTGTTTGCGTGCACAGGAGACCAGCTTTGGGGTCGCAGAAGTGGTCGACTACGCTCGCTGCTTCCATCGTGGAAAACAGGGGTGTTCAAAAAGCCGGGGCGGGCTGCCACCCCGCAGGGTGGCAGCCACGCACCCGTTTTCGGAGAGCTTGTTTCCAAGCAACTAGCTCCGCGCCTCTGGGCGGGGACAGTTTCTCCGACGGTGTTGGACGGACCCAACACCATCGTTTAACCAGCAAAGATCGTACCTTCACGACACGGCGGCGGGTAATGAGCCGGTTCGTGCGGCGTTGGCTTGACTTGCGCCGCGAACTCGGGGGCGAGCCGATTCAGAGACTGAACAGAATCGTTATCGAACCTTACAGTCCAAGTGTAAACCGCCCGTTAGCCCAGTGAACAATCGTCTACCACAATGCCGAGCTCGCCGTGGGCTGTTCGCAGGCTTGCTTCGACCTCGTCGGGCGAGTCGCCTCGGGCGAAGATGAACCCAAGGTAGCGCGAGCCTTCCGGCAGCGGGACCAGCCGCTGTCCCGGACGGATCGAGATTGTGACGTCTTCGACTCCGGCGAGCGACCTGGCGTCATCGACTCCGTGGACCTCGCGCAGTACGCCGGCTCGCGCAATCGGAATCATCATGACGCCGGCCGCCAGGCGTTCTCGTGTCGGCGGCAAGTACTCGGGGTCGAGCGCGTGTCGCAGGATCAACTCTTCGAGCGAGACGCCGGTTCCGAATCGCAATACGCGCGAGCACAAGCCGCCGATCGATCGCGGGTTTACTTCGATGACGCACGGAGGCTGACGTCTGATCTCTGAATCGTGACCTCCGGCCTGCGACGGCAGCCGCAATTCCGCGTGGACTGGCCCGTGCACGAGTCCGAGCGCCGCACACGCCTGGGCGGTGACGTGAACGATGGCATCTTGCACGTCGCCCGGCTGACGCGACGGAGTGACGTAGATGGTCTCCTCGAAGAACGGCCCATCGAGTGGATCGGGCTTGTCGAAGAGGGCGAGCACGCGGAGCTGGCCGCGCGTGAGCAGCCCTTCGACGGCGACCTCGGGGCCGGCGATGAAGTCTTCGACCAGAAAGTGCGTGGACAGCGGCGCCGCGGCGCCGTGGCATTGCCTTACATCTTCCCGAGTCTCGCGCGCCACGATGGCCGCCACGCGTGCGACGGCCGCACAAAACTCATCCGCGTCGTTCGCCCGAATGACGCCCTGACTGGCGGCGAGGCCGAGCGGCTTGACCACGCACGGATAGGCAACTTCGCCGGCGAGTCTGGTGGGTTCCTCGTCGAACAAGCCCAGTCGAAACCGAGGCTGCGGGACGCCGGCGCGGCCGAGCAGTTCGCGCATGAAATGCTTGTTCCGCGCCGCTTCAACCGAGTCGACGGAATTCGACGGCAGGCCGACGGCCGCGGCGATCGCCGCGCCGACCGCCGCTACTTGATCATCGACCGGAACTACGGCCCGAATCGGGAAGCGGGCCGCGAACCGTGCCACTTGCTGCGCAGCACCCCGCGGGTCTCGGAAGTCGAGCGTCACCAGACCCGCCGGATTCAGCCCGGTCATGGTGCTCGCCTCTTCGGAGCCGACCGTGACATCGACGCCCAGACGCGTGGCGGCGGTCATGAATGCGGCCGTGCGGTACGTGGTCGTGGGCAGGAGTAACAGAATGCGTGGCATAGCCTCCGATTCAGTTCTTGGTGGCTAAATTCCGATCGAGTAGATGCCAGGCAACGTCCTCGGCGAAAAACCAAGGAAGCCGCCTTGGGAAGAATGTCGGGAAGAACGTGTTTCCGCAGCCGTACTCCCCACGCCGCTCGAAGGCAACGCCGCACGGGGTGTGTACGTCGGACTTGGCCACGCGTACACGTGCGTCCGAATTGTTCGGGTCGTACTCGAAGACCCGCAGCATTTCATCGCGGGGTAGCTGGAGAAACTCTTTGGTGAACACTACGCCCCGCACTTCGAATCGAGTCCCATCGTCGGCGACGAGCGTATTCGGCGGCATGACTGATTCGAGGGAGTGCGATTTGATCAAGACGGGGCGATTGTCGTAGAGAACGGCGCTGCCGTACAACTTGTAGCCCTGTCGATGCGCCAGAATGACCGTCGCCGCTACACAGAGCACCACCAACCGGACCTTCGGCGCGTCATAACGAAAAACCAGGACTGCGCTCCAGGCAAGTAACAGTCCAATCCAGGCCGGCTCGCCAGCGACCAGGAAGACTGCTACGCTGACGATCGTAGCGACAACGAGCCTGCCACGGCAACCGACCGCGTAACAGGCCACGAGGCAAAGCCCGCCCCCAAACAAGACCTTCGCTGAAAACTTGAGGAAATCAATACCTGCGTACCACAACTCGATTACGCCGTCTGTCACGAGGGGATAGGCGACAAGGGAAATGGCCGCGCCGAACACGACGCAGACAAGGTCCGCGAGCGTGAACCGAAAACGTGGCTCGTACCGTGACATTGTCTTCGCCGCCCCAAGCCCGGCCTACTTCTTCGACGGCGTGTAGTACGGATTGCGGCCGGCGGCGTGGTCGGTCGTGTCGAGGATTTCGCCGACCTCGGGAACGGCCGCGCGAATCTCGACTTCGATTCCCTGCTTGAGCGTGACATCGGCCATGCCGCAACCCTGACAGCCGCCGCCCAACTGGATGAAGATCGTGTTGTCTTTGACGTCGATCAGCCCAATGAAGCCGCCGTGGGACGCGACCGCCGGGTTGATGCGCGTGTCGATGACCTGCTGCACGCGGCGGCGGATTTCCTCTTGCGGAGGAATTCGCGATTGAAGGGCCGGCGAAACGGGTGGCTCGCCGGACGCGACGTGTTCGCGAAGGGCTGTACCGACCTGCCTGCCCACGAGCATCCATTCCTCGAAGCCACTCTTGTTCACGACGACTCGATTGTGCGCGACGAGCACACTGGCGACCTGGGGAATCCGAAACAACCGCTCGGCCAGCGGCGAACCCTCGGCCGATTCCTTGCTTCCAAAGAAGAACGACCGGTCGGGGTAGATGGGTCGGTCCACGCTAAACTCGCACGAGCTGGCCGACTTCGGTTGGGCCATGATCTTGACGTCGGCAACCATTCGACACGCTCCTGTTCAGCGCCGGTAACTTTGTTTGCTTCCGAAGACCAGTCTAGTCGATTAGTCCGGTCAGGTGAAACACGGAATTGACGGTGACGACCTGGAACGGCTCTTTTTCCACGGCGATCAGGGAAATGCCGCCGTTGTCGAGCCGTATGGTTCGTGCCAGGCGCGTCGGCAGCCCCAGCAAACGGGCCAGAAACACGCGGGCGACCACGTTGTGCGTGACGACGACGAGATCGTCGGCGGGATGGTCACGCGCGAGCCGTTCGATCGCGGGCACCGCTCGGTCTTGGACCTGTTGAAATGATTCGCCGCCCGCGTACGGCGTGTGGGCGATGTCGGCCTGGAACGCATCGAATGCGGCTCGGTCCTGCTCGCGGATGGCGGGCCAGCTCATACCCTCCCAGCGACCTACGTCGCATTCGATGATTTCGTGCACCGGCGCAACCGGTTGTTGGTGCGTCGCGGCGATGATCTCGGCGGTCTGGAGCGCGCGGCGCAGCGGACTGGAGTAGATCCGGCCGATCGGCCGACCACTGAGCAGCCGCCCGGCGGCTTCGGCCTGACGTCGGCCGATTTCGCAGAGCGCCAGGTCTCCGCCGCGCTGTCCCTGCAGCACATAGGGTTGTCGCAGGTTGGATTCCGTCGCACCGTGCCGAACTAAATAGAGTAATCGTCGGTTCATGCGGGCGGATTATAGCGAATTGATTCCGCGATGTGGCGCATGTAGAATCGTCGCCGCAATCAATCCTGTCTGGCGACTCGCGCGCCGCCAAATACTGCGGCGGCGGCCGGGCCGAGGACGAGAGGGCTGGCTCGATGGCGCATTTGCAGATTCTGAAGGGCGGGAAACCCGGCCGCGTCGACCTCGGCAACGAGCGAGTTCTGATGGGTCGCAGCCCTGAGTGTCAGATGGTGCTCGACACTGGGGCGGTCTCGCGACATCACGCCCAAATCTATCGCCAAGGCAGCTCTTACGTCATCGAGGACATGAACAGCCGCAACGGCACGTTTGTGAACGGCAACCGCATCACCGGACCAACGCCGCTTGCCGATAACGCGCGCATCAAGATCTGCGAGTACCTGTTCACGTATCACGCCGACGCGCCCAAGCCGCCCTCGAAGCCGGCTATCAACATCGTGGTCACCGAGGGCAAGGGAGACTCGGCGACGATTCTCTCGACGCTCGATGCATCGACGAGCAGCGGACTGTCGGGCCTGATGGTGGAGGTGCGGCCCGAGGTGAAGCTGCGGGCGATCTTGGAAATCACTCGCAATTTGGGCACCACGCTCAAGACCGACGAGCTGCTGCCCAAGATTCTCGACAGCCTGTTCAAGATCTTTCCGCAGGCCGACCGCGGGTTCATCCTGCTCAAGGACGAAGCTGCCAACAAGCTGATCCCCAAGGCGATCAAGAACCGGCGCGAGACTGGCGACGACTCGCTGCACCTTTCTCGCACCATCGTCAAGCAGGTGATGGAGCAGGGCCAGGCAATCCTGCTGGCCGACGCCACCAGCGACTCGCAGTTCAACATGAGCCAGTCGATCGCCGACTTCAGCATCCGGTCGATTCTGTGCGTACCGCTGTCGAGCCTCCAAGACAACAAGCCGTTCGGCATCATTCAAGTTCACACGGAAGACCGCCGGCACGCATTCATGCAAGAAGACCTCGACCTGATGGTCAGCGTCGCGGCGACGGCGGCGGTCGCAGTCGAGAACGCCCGGATGCACGAGCGGTTGGTGGACCAGGCGCGCATCGAGCGCGAGCTGCAGTTTGCCGCGCAAGTGCAGCGTGGATTCTTGCCCGCCGATTGGCCCACGGTGTCGGGCTATGGCTTCTATGCCTATTACGACGCGGCGTACAGCGTCGGCGGCGACTACTACGGATTCATCGAACTGCCCGACAAACGCTGGGCGATCAGCCTCGGCGACGTCTCGGGCAAGGGCATGCCCGCGGCGATGTGCATGGCCCGCCTATCGAGCGACATTCGATTCGCCTCGATCACGTCCCCCGATCCGGCGGGGGCCATTCGCGCCGTGAACCGGTCGCTCGCCGAGGCCGGGTTAAACGACAAGTTCGTCACGCTCATGTACCTCGTGCTCGACCCTGCGACGCACCAGGTGAAGCTGGTGAACGCCGGCCACATGCCGGTGATGGTGCGCAAGGCAAGCGGCGAGATAGTCGAATATGGCGAGGCCGAGGCGGGTCTGCCGCTCAACGTCAGCCCCGACCCGGACGTGGAATACGAGACAGGCACGTTCGAACTCGAACCCGGATCGATGGCACTGATCTACACCGACGGAGTTAGCGAGGCGATGAACCCGGCGGGAGACCTGTTCGGCTTCGAACGGCTGCGCGACGCCTTCCAGTCCGCACCATCCGACCCGGCTCGAGCCGGAGAGGTGGTCATCGAGCAAGTCCGCGCGTTTGCCGCCGGTCGCCATCAGAGCGACGACATCACGCTCATCTGCTTCGGCCGCAACTCGTGACTTTCAAGGAAGTCGTAGTGCAGGCGGCTCGCCTGCGGCTTCCTTTGACGACATTGCAGGCGGGCCGCCTGCACTACGCTAATGATGGTGCGTGAACCAGACGATTCGCGCGAGGACAGGGGCTTCCCAGCGCCACGCGCGGCCATCTATCGCAGGTGGTGTTGTCGGAAACTCATGACTCGTTCGAGCGCCGGTTTTGGCGTGCCGTCGGTGCGCACCAGACCAGCCAGTGCAAACTCGTGCGGTGCCGCGTCCGAGAAGTGGCTCAGGTCGATCTCTTGTACGTAGGGCTTGGCCGCGACCAGACGAATCGTCTGTTCCAGCCAGTCCGCCTGCGTCTGCTCGCTCCACTCGCCGTGCCAACGGCCGCCGCCGAACGACCAACCGCTCGACGCCTTTTCGTCCGCGCCCCAGCCGCTCGGCACGGCCAGCGATACGTGCAGCGGCACTCCCAGCACCGCGTAACGATCGAGCATCTCCGAGATCTCCAAGTGGTCGCGGCAGTAACTCGCGTCCTTGTCGTAGCCCATGACGATCTCAACGCCGATGGCTCCCAGCCCGAGGTCGGCGCGGATCAACGCATCGGCGAAATTGAGCGGCGAATACTCATAGTCGCGCCGGGCCATGTACTCGGCCCACGGCTGCACCAGCGTGATCAGGTAGGTCGCTTCGGGATCGAGATCGCGGGCCGTGCGCAGCGCCCGCACGGTCATGCGCACTCGTTTTTCTTCTTCCAGCGACAACGCCACGCCATAGTTGCTGCGGGCGACGATCTCCCACAGCCGAATCCGACCACGATAGCGCGAGATCACCGTCTCGACAAAATCGCTTGCGAAGTTCAGCAGCGTGTCGAACTGATCCTCCCACATCCATAGCCACGCCGGCAGCGAGTTCGGCGACCATTGAATGAGCGGGCCGCCCTTGATGACCAGTTTGTTTTCCAGGCACCAATCGACCAACGCATCGAAAGGCTCCCAGTTGTACTCGCCCTCGGCGGGTTCCACGTCCTTCCAGGTCAGTTGAACGGTGACCGCGTTGAATGCGCGGCAGAATTCGGGCGAGTTCACCACGGCGGCGACGTCGGTGCCTACGCGACAACTGAGCAGCGTATTGAGTTGCGGGTACTGTTGATGGCGGTACTTCAGCAGTTGGTCCGCATAGAGTTGGCAAAGCTTGTCGCTGAGCGGCACTGCCGCCGCCAGGGCCGCTTCCGCGGCGCGGGCCGCCGAGGCCGGTTGACTGCGGCCGGTGAGCGCGACGCTTAGCTTGCCCATTACCGCGCGCATCTCAGCACGGATCGAAGCCGGGATCGCCAAACCCATGAGTTCCCAATCGCCCAACTGGTTTCGCAGTTGGTTGACCTTTCCTCGCGCCAGCTCGACCTGCAGCCTATACGGCTCGTCCTGTTCGCGCAGTGTCGCGGTGCGCAACATGACCTGGCCAAACCCGTCGATCGGCCACGGCATGTGAACCACGCCGCTCTCCGGAAGATTGCGATAACAGGTGAGAATGTCGCCGGTAACCTGCACCTGCGTGCGCGACGGCACACGATCCATGCCGGTAATGTAGGCCGCACCAAGCTCCGGAACCTTCTGCATCAGGTCGGGCGGCTCTAGCGCAAAGCGAAGCGTACCCATCATCGCCTCGAACGGATACATCGCCGGACGTTCCCAGACAGACCCCGTTACCGTCCTGGCCCCGGCGTAAAGAAAGAGTATAGGGGCAGCGCGCCGTCGAAAACAACGGAAAAGACGGATCCGCCGCACCAGGGTCGCGATCGGCGTTAGCTGTTACTATTATTCTGACCTTCCTCATCGCGGTTCTGCACTGGCAGGCGATGGGTGGCGACACGACGATGCCGGGGGGGCCGCACGGAGAAACTGACATTCCGCGACATCACGGGCACCGCCCTGGCGGGCGCGGAGTGACGGTTTCGCGTTCGTGTCGCCGGTGGATCACTACGGAGAAAAAGGCCGAAACGGATTCGGCATGGCCGACATGTGTGGCGGAGTGTGGGAGGTGATCTTGGACCACTTCGACCCCAAGGGCGGTCACGAAGAACTGTACGTCGTCAAAGAAAACCCGCGGCCGGTCTGCCGGGGCGGTAATTACTTCGACGTTCCCGGCAACGCCCGATGTGCCGTTCGCCTCGGACTCCAAAGCACCACTTACTCCGACTCCCGCGACGGATTTCGCATCTGCCTGGGCGTGCCGCGAGGCTAATGGTGGCAGGAGTCGAAAAAATTCACGACTCGGGCCGCGTGTTTTGGTCGACCCAAACGCCGTTTCGGTTGGGCACGTCCATCTGGTTTGAAGCCTAATGCGGAGGGGGTAGAATAGCAGAGTAACGGTTGTACTTTTTTCACCATAGGATTCAGGCCATGATCGCCATCCAACTGGACACTGCCCACCAAAAACGCCTCGAAGAACTGGCGGCGGCGAAGGGTCAGGACGGAACTGAACTGGCGCGCCGCATCATCATCGATTTTCTCGATTTCGGGGAATTGCCCAGGACTTCAGACGAACAATGGGCCGAGGCTTCCGTCGCGCTGACGCCAGAAATCGTGGATCAAGAAAACTGGGACACGCGCCACCATGGATCGTAGCGAAATCTGGTGGGCAGATCTGCCGCAACCGGTCGGTAAACGTCCCGTGCTGATTCTCACGCGGTCCGCCGCGGTGGCAGTTCGCAATCAGGTTGTTGTCGCTCAAGTCACCACGACTGTGCACCACCTACAGTGCGAAGTTGTTCTGACGCCAGCCGACGGTGTACCAAGAGACTGCGTCGTCAACTGCGACACGTTGCTCACTGTTCCCAAGTCACGTCTGACCGGTCTCATCACGAAATTGTCCAACCAGAGGATGCAAGAGGTGCATCGAGCATTGAGATTCGCAATGGAGATCCCCTGAGCGCACACCTTTGCGGTACCTTGCGGCGTCTCCTGGGACGGTCAACTGCTGCAGCATTGGGCGTTGCGATACGGATTTGCTGTCGTCGTGGCCTACGGCGCCGAGAGCGCGATCATCGACATGAACGGCCGCTATCTTTCGCGGCGCGGTCACGACACACTCAAGGTTCGCCAGAAGTTGCTGCCGCCGTGGGCCGTGGCCGACGTGCTCGTCAACCGCGAACTGTTTCATCTCGACTACAACCAAGACAACATCAAGGAAAGGTACACCAACGATGCGATGCTTTCGTCAAACGGTCATGATCGCGTGCTCGGCAGTTTGGGCGACGGCGGCCCTCCACGCGGCGGAGCCGCCCGAGTCGAATCTGAAAGTCGGCCTCGCGGTGATCGACATCACGCCGCCAATCGGATTTCCGATGGCGGGCTACTATCACGAACGGCTAGCGGACGGCACGATCGACCCGCTGCTCGCCAAGGCGCTCGTGTTCCGCGACGCGAATGAGTCGGGCGCACTCGTCGTGTGCGATTTGATCGGCATCGCGACCGACCTGTCTCGCACCGTGCGCAAGCGAGCGTCCGAGCGAACCGGCATCCCCGCGTCGAACATCGTTATCGCGGCCACACACTCGCACACCGCGCCGGACTACGCGAAAGAGCTGTGGCTGCACCTGGGCAATGAGCCGCAAGACCCGACGCGCAAGGCGTACATCGAAAAGTTGATCAACGGCTTGGTCGACGCGATTGCAAGTGCCGCGTCCGCCGCCCGGCCCGCCGTCATAGAATGTGGCTCGGCGTCGCAGCAGACTTCCGTCTCGTTCAACCGCCGGTTCGTCATGCGCGACGGCAGCGTGCAGACGTGGCAGAGTTTTTCCAATCCCAGCGTCGTGCGGTCGGCGGGGCCTATCGATTCGGAAATCGGCCTCGTGGCGATTCGCGACGCCGGCGAACTGCGCGGCGTGCTGAGCAACTTTGCGCTGCACCTCGACACGGTCGGCGGCCAGAAATGGAGCGCTGACTATCCGCGATTCATCGAGCAGACATTGCGCGAGGCGACCGGCAACGATGTGATTTCGATCTTCGGGACCGGTTGTTGCGGCGATATCAATCATGTCAACCCGCGCGATCCGGCACGAAACAAGTCGGACTTCATTGGCCGGTCGATTGGTGAATCGATTGGCAAGCAACTCGCCCACCTGAAACCGATCGAGCAAGCCAACGTGTCCGTGAAATCGCGAGTCGCCTACTTGCCGCTTCAAGACGCGACGAAGGAGGAAGTCGCGCGGTCGATCGAGATTCTCGCCGCGGCGAATCGCAAGGAAAAAGTCGAGTTCTTCGAGCACGTCACGGCGTACAAGAAGCTGATGCTCGACCAACTGCGGCGCCGCGAGCCGCACGCGCGCACGGCCGACCACATCACATGGGGCCTCAGCCGGTCGCTGGCCGGGATCGGCGAAACGCTTCCCGTCGATGTGACCGTGATGACGCTGGGCCGCGACGCCGCGATAGTTTGCCTGCCCGGCGAAGTCTTTGTCGAACTCGGCCTCGCAATCAAGCAGGGCTCGCCGTACCGCACCACGTTGGTCGTCGAACTCTCGAACACGGTCGAGACGAACTACGTTCCGAACCGCGCCGCGTATGCCGGCGGCAGCTACGAAGTGACGAACTCCGCCCTGCAACCGGGAGCCGGCGAGGTGCTCGTCGAAACGGCACTCAGTCTGCTACGCGAAGCGGCTAGGGCGCCGAAGTGAGTTCTTGGCGCGACCAGCGGTCGGTCGCAGGACATAAGAACACTCGAACCGTTGATTGACTGGAGGAATCATGCCCGACCTCAAGCGAGTCGCACTTTCGAATGTCGCGACTCAACAGTACGAGCCATTCATCTCGGCTGGACAGCCGTTTGGCGAGGTACATTGGCTGCGCACCGAAAGCGGTGGCGAGGGTCAGCTTTTCGCCGGCCTGTGGAAGCACGGCTGCGCCACGTTCGATTACGTCTTTCCCGGCGACGAAACGTTCCAAGTGCTCGAGGGTAGCGTCCGCATCTCTATCGCCGGGGGCGACACGGTCGAAATGAAACGGGTGTAACCGGCATCCCGCTTTTTTTGGCTAACCTGTCGCCCTCGCTGACGCTTCGGGTTAGTGTTTTGACCGAGAATCGAACGAAAAGACACTAACCCGAAGCGTCAGCGAGGGCTGCCGGTTACACCCAAATGAAACCCGGAGATATCGTCTCCTTCGCCAAGGGCCAGCGCTCGACCTGGACCATCCTCTCGCCATTGAAAAAGTTCTTCGTGATCAGCGGGTAGAAGGCGGCGTACCGCGCCGGGCTTGCGGGGATGTCTTACTTGGGTATCTCATTGAGCGTGTAGGCCCCGGTTGGATGAACAAGCGATTCGCCCGCTGCCGAACGAACTCCGGCAGCGCTGACCATGTAGACCCTTTCGGTCGAGTGCGGATCGATCGTGAGGTCCACTGAGCGGCGATCCGGCGCGAGTTCGACCTGATCGAGGGCGACTCGCCGACGATCGAGTTCCGGCGAGCCGTATGCGGCGGTGTACTCGTAACGGAAGTGTTCGACGCCGTAAGATTCAGTGCGCCGTGCACTCGCGGGGTCGATTGGCTTGGTGAAGATTAGCCGAAAGCCGCGCGGCAGCGCCTGAATCGACTGAATCTCGAACGGCGTCTCGCCCGTGAAGTCGATGCGAAACAAGCCGCCCCGGTCGGGCTGACGCATCCAACTCGGTTCGGTGATGCCGCCCACGAACAATCGTCCGCGCGGATCGAACGCCAGCGCCAGCGGCCCGAGCAGCCCTTTGCCCCAAAACGGGAAGCACGCTCCTTGGTACTGGCCGTTCACCTTCTCCAGGCTCGCGCGCACGATGCCGCCTCCGTGCATCAGCTCGGCCATGAACACCTGACCGGCGAAAGGCCCGAACTTGCCGCCCGTGTCGTCGTACGCCAGGCCGTTGATCGACCTGGCCCAGGCGTACGGCACCCAGATCGCGGCCTTGCCGTGCAGCTTGTCGGCGTGCTGCGGCTGAGCGCGGTTTGGGTAACCATAGAACTTGCCCTCGCTCACGTGAACCAGTTTGTTGGCGGCGACCCATTCGCCCTGATTGTCCGAGACGAAAAGCTGGTCGTCGGGGCCGATGCACCAGCCGAACGGATTGCGCAGTCCAAACGCGACCTCTTCCACTCGCGGTTCGCCGGCCCCGACCGTCAACCGCAATACGCCGCCCGACCCGCGCTGCTCGTGCGTGCCGTGCGGCGCGTAGCCGAAGTAGAACGAACCGGCCCGGTCGCGGGCCAGCCCGTACGCCCAATCGTATTCATCGGCCACCGCGTGCGGCAGTTCGTACACGCGGTCGAACGAGTCGGCCGCGCCATCGCCGTCGGTGTCGCGGACGCGCGTCAGGTTGCGGCGGTGCAGCACGTAGAGTGCATCGCCATCGTGGTGCATCGAGTAGGCGTCTTGAAACAGTCCGCCGCCGAAGTTCGCGAACCGCGCGTGCTCGCCAGTGTCGTCGGGATCGTCGAGCGAGAAGATCTCGCCCAACTTCACCGACGCCGCGAACAACCGTCCGCCGCGCGGGTCGGCCGCCAGCGCCACCGGCATCACCAAGTCTTCGCCCGACGACGTGTGCGGGCGTGGGTAGCGGACCGCACGGTAGCCCGGCCGATCGACCGATCCTTCGCCCGGCTCGGGCCGGACGATCGTGGCAAGCCGATATTCCTGCGAGGGTGTTTCGGCTGCACCGGCCGGCGGCGACGTGCGCGGTAGTTCGAGTCGAAGCTCGGTGGGACCGCCGGTCGCCGCTGGTCGGCTCGTCGCATACTCCAACATCGCGCCCGCCGGCAGCGTGTGCGACTCGACTCGGCGTGTCAGCCAACGACGCTCGCCTTCGCGCACGAGCGAGAACCGCTCCACCGCCAACACACTCACCGACCCAAACTGCAACTGGCACCGAACGCGCATGCCGTCCGGCATTCGATCGTATCCCAGAAACCGAACCGCCGACGGCTTCTCGTGTCGGTCCGCGCGGACAAGCACCGGCGCAGCGTCGATTGCCGCCCGATCGGTCACGGGCGTTCCGGTGAAACTGAAACTGCGCCGTCCTTCGGAGTGTCTGAGAATCTGCGAATCGACGTACACTCCGCGGAGCGAGCCGGAGCCTAGGTCGTAGACGACGAGGTCGCGGTTGGCAAAGCACGCAGTGATGCTCTCGACGATCTTGGAGTCAGGCGGGCGAATCGGGATCTGGGCAACGAGCGGTGGCTGTCCGGCTTCGGGCGGCGACACGGCGAGCGGCGGGCGCGGCTGAGGACTCGGCGCGGCGGCGCCGAGGGCCAAATACGTCCACAGCGCCTGCTTCTGCCGCGCGGCGTCGCCGTCGAGCACCGAACGCAGGATCGCCGGCTCGCCCCGTCGGAAGATGCTCGGCATGGCCGTGCCCGGATGCGACCGCGCGGGGTTGTCCAGCCAGCGGTCGAACCAATCGCGGCGGATGCGACTGGTGATCGACGTCAACTCTGGTCCGATCGAACCAGGCTCCACCTCCACCGAAATCAGCTTGTTCCAGGAGTGGCACGAGGTACACGAGTAGCCCGTGAAGCCTACGAGCTGACGTCCCGCGGCGGCGATCGTCGGGTCCGCGGCTGGTGTCGGCGCGGCCGACGCAGCGTCTGGCAGCTCGCCGTCCGCCTCAGCCAGGGCGCGCACGATCTCGCCCGCCTCGTCGCCGAACGCAGGCATACGGTACGTGTACCACTCGGGCCGCACGCCGCTGGTCCCGTTGCGGATCGCCTCGGTCAGATACTCCTGAGTGTACTTGGCCAGCGGGTGGATGAGTCGTGGCGTGCGCTGATACGGTAGTCGCGCGAGAAACGGCGCCCACAGCGTCCGGGCGATTTCTTCGAGCGGTGCCGCCACGTCGCCCTCCGCCGCGTGACAGCGATAACAACCCAGATGTCTCAGTCGCTGCTGTCGAGCGTAGAACTCAGATGCGTGCCGTCCCCGCGGCGCCACGCGAGCGTAGGTCGAGAGCGATTGGCGTTGCTCCTCGGTGAACTCGAATCTGGGCAGCGTGCTTCCGGCCAGACATCCTCGCGACTCGGGCTGTTCGTTCCGCGTCGCGATCGGAACGTCCGTGGGCTTCGATTCGCCGACTCCTTCATGGCATTGTGCACACCGTTTCTCGCGCACGATCGCCGCGCCCAGCGTTGCTGGCGACTGATCGCCGTCGGCCTTGCCCAACTGCTTGGCCAGATCCGCCAGTTCGCTTGCGGACGGCGCCGCGTCGCTCGGCGGCAACTCGACCGGCCGCGCCCAGAGTTCCAGGTAGGCGGCGATGTGGCGCGGCACGTCGGCGTCGAGCGGCAGCTTGGGCATGCGTCCGTCGGGATAGCGCGTCGCCGGGTTGGCGATGACGGCGGCGAGGTAGTCACTCGTCGTCCGACCACCGATCGCGTCGAGTGGGAACCGCTGCGGGTCATCCTGCCTGGGTGTTTGCATGTCGGGCACATGATGGCACGCGGCACAGCCCCGCCCGAGGAACTCCTGCTTGCCTTTGCGATGATCGCCCGAGTGCTTTTCGGCCGCCGTTGCCGTGGGTTGGTTGCGAAGACTGATCAGGAAATCAGCGACGACCGCACGCTCGACGTAGCCGCTCCGGTTCGAGGTGAACAGTTTGGGCATGCGCGCACCGGGCCGCAGATGTGCGGGGTCGGCGAGCCACGCCAGCAGCCACTCGCGGCTGGTGCGATCGGCCACGCCGGCGAGCGACGGACCGGGCGGCGGGTCATCGGCGCCCGCAAACGTATCGCGATGGCAGCGGGCACAGCCGAACCGTCGCGCGGCGTCGCGACCCACGTCTACTTGGGCCTCGATGTGGACCGCATCGGGAAGTCGCGACGCATCGTGCTTGAGCCGCCAGGCGGGCAGCGGCTCGCGCGCGAACCGCTTCGACTCCCACCAGATTTGCAACCGCGCCGGCACACCGGCGAGCGATCGGTATCGGACCGCAATCGGGAACTCGCCCGCCCCGCGCTCCCACGCGCGATCCGATCTGACGAGCGTCCGCTCGTCTTCGGATCGGCCATCGAGCACGGTGACGCCGCCCAACTCGATCGCAAGCTCACCGCCGACCAGCGCATCAAACCGAACCGGATCATCCGAGTCCACTTCGATGAACCCGGTCCAGGTCGCCTCAAATGGTCCGGGCGCGATGCGCGGGTGCGGACTGGAATCGCCGAGTCGAAACGCGGGCTTGCGATCAATCCGCACGAGAGCCGCGCGTGAGTCGGCGGTCGCCAGCGAGTGATACTGCGCAACGAGGCCTGGCTGAAGCTCCGGCGGGTCAGACTTTGATTCGCCGGGCTGTTCGGTCGTGGCCGAGCCGGACGGCCCCCCCACGCGCGGAGTCGACGGGGTTGCCAGGCTCGCCGGAGTCGGCGTGCCCCTCGATCCGTAGAACCAGATGCCTACTGCGACGATGATCGCCCCAGTCGCGCCGATAGCGAGCATTTGTCGTGGCACGCCGGGGTTCCTCCGCCTAGGATTTGGTCCAAAATAACTTCCCTATGCCACACAAACCCGAAGCGTCAGCAAGGATCGGAAAGATCGGTTGTCCTCGCTGACGCTTCGGGTTAGTGTCCCCACCGATATCGGGAAGTTATTTCGGACCAATTCCCTAGTCTCTGGCCGGGCGCGGCAGAGCACGAAATACGACGACTCCACCGCCGACCGCGACCGCCGGAGCCGCGACCAGGCAAAAGAGCCCACCGCCGATGCCCGGATCATTCAGGCCCAGCGCGTGGACCAGCACGTAGCCCGTCGCCCAGACCATCAGCGCACCGGCGATTACGCCGACCACGCATGCCGCCAAGAGTCGTGCCGCCCAGTGCATCGTGTCGTCCCCATCGTAGTCACGCAATCAAACTGGAGATGCCGCTGCGCAGCAGGTCGTCGACCTCCGGATCGCAGAAGGCGACGCTCACTTCGTAGCCGCCCTGTGGGTACGCTTCTTTGACGGGGATATACCACGGCCCGCCGTCGCCGTACGCGGCCGTGGTGACAAACCGGTCGGCGACGATCGACTGCGCGTGCAACTGGTACTCGATGAAACTCTCGGCCGGCATGTGAAGCAGCGTCGCGCGGTTGATGTTGAGGGCGCTGAGCACAATCGGTACGCGGCGCTCGCAGCGGCGCAGCCAGGCCAGCATCATCGCCGGACGAATGCGATTGGCCAGGGCGTTTTCCTTGTTGGCGATCTGCTGTTCGAGCGCATCGGCGACGAATGAACTGCGCGGCGGCGGCAGGACTTCTTTGGTCCGCCACGCGGCCGACGCGATCGGCTCAGGGTGCAGTCCCCGCTCCGAAGCGGCGATCGCGGCGTAGATGCGGCCGGTCAGTTGCACACGCGCTTCGGGTGTGCCGTCGTTGTACTTGCCGGCGGCGACGTTGCCGGCACAGCCGGTGAAGTAGATGTGCGTGCAGTCGGGATCCTCGATCTGCCGGCGGCGCCGCGCGATGCCGACGAAGTCGCTCGACACGCGGCCGTCGCCGTAGTAGCTCATCGGGTGAGTCGCGTAGTAGTGGCACGACACCAGTCTCTTCTCGCCGTCGTAAAACGCCACGGTCCTGAGCCGCGGGTCGATGAGGCCCTCGGGCAGTTCCTTGTGCACCGGGTTCTTGCTGCTCGACCCGCGCCAGTCGTTGATCTTGCCGTCAGGCCCAACGAAGCGGCGATTCGAGGCGACGCGTTCGACAGTGGCCTCACCGGTCGCGACGTGCGTGACGGGCCGAGCATTCTCGATCGCCCTGGTCACGGCCCTGGCCGCGCGGTCGACGCAATCGCGAAAGTATCCCACGTCGACGACGTGCGGCAGGTCGCCCTGTTTCTGCACCGTGCGCTCGGCCTCCAGGCACACGAACGGCGCGTTGTGCTGGTGAACGCACTGCACAGCCACGCGATCGGGCGATGTGCCTGCGGCCTGGGCGAGCGCCGTGCGCCATTCGATGTGTGCCTCGTTGAGGATGCCGGTCCAGTCGACGGCTGCGACCACGATCGGCTTGCCCGCGCCGAGCAGCACGAACCCGATGGCCTCGAGCGGGTCGTCCATACCCTCGACCGGCTTGATCCAGCCTCCGCACAACGGGTGCCCCTCCGGCGGCGTCACGTCGATGCGAAAGGGAGCGATCGCGAGCTTCACCGGCTCCGCCGCGCTAATCGCGGCCAGCGATCTCGCCGCCACAGCCGCCGTGCCGGCCGCCGAGCTCGTTTGCAGGAACTTCCGACGATGGATGGATTGCATGGGCGCCTCCTGGTAACGCCGAACTGATCGGGCCGCGCGATCGGCCGATTCGGTGAGTGTAGATGGTATTGTCTAGAAACTCCACGGTCGACGGCGGCATCTCGATGTGGATGTACTCGAGGACGCGGCGCGTCGTGTCGATCGGTCGGGTGCAGAATTCCTCGTACGTGAGTTCCAGGAACTGTGCGTGCCGCGCGCCGTAGGTTCGCACGCGATCGATGTACTGACGCCTCAGCTCGCGCCAATGGTCCAAGTCGGCGACTCGGCCCACGCCCCGTTTCGATCCGGCCGCAAGCGACGCGGCCACGTCGTCGGCGTCGCGGACAATGTGCACTAGCTGGGCGCGCGGGTACAGCTCCAGAAGCAACGGCAACGTCACGCAACTCCTAGGGTCCTTGAAACCCCAGCGACCCACGCCGTCGTAGCCGGATGCGACGTAGCGGCGGAGCGCCTTGCGAGCGATCTCGTCGCGCGCGGCGGTCAGGCGACTCATGATTTCGTCCACCGACGGCAGCGGCAGCGCTGCCCATCGGTCGGGCCGCCCGAGTATCACTCGGTCGTTCAGCCGCGTGAAGAACTTGGATTCCGAATGCCGCATATTCGCCTGCATGAACACGCCGGCGCGGTGCAGCACCTCCGCCAGGATCGACGTGCCCGAATGGTGCATCCCCAGCACGATCACGGGATCGTCGCGCAACGTGCCGCCAAGTTCAGATGTTCGAGTGTTCATTCCGGCGCCGCCGAACCGTGGAGCAGGCGTTCATGCCTGCTGTTCAGTCTCGCTTGTCTGAGCACCAACCGCAATCGCACAGCCCGTTGCGCGGGTCAGCATGAAGACTGGCGGCGCGTCCTGCTTGACCGGCCCAGCCGGGTGGGAGGCTTACGACGTGCACTGTGTTGCTGGCTCGCCCCGCCGAAGCTCGATGAGGAAGTGCGTGTCGAGCCAACTGTCCGGTTCCAAGTAGGTGATCGCGTCGCGGCCGAACTCCTTGGTCACATGATAACCGAATCGACGCAGCGACCGGTTCCCCTTCTCGATCTTCCGCTCGGTCTTCCAATGAACCGGAAAGTTCCCGATGCGACGAAACACTTCGCGGCGCACGGCCAGGAACGACCCGCGCACGGTGCGGACTAGAAAATCATCGCTGTCGGCGATGCCGAGCCGAGGGTTGTACTTGCCGAGCCGAAACTCCGTGTCCGAGCCGTTGCAGCCGTTGCCCACGACCATGACGCGCGGATCGGCAAGGCGATCGGCCACGGCGTCGGCAAACGCCGGGTCCTTGACGACGAGGTCGTCGTGGCAGTAAATCACGAAGTCATACGATTCCCAATAGCCCATCGCGTTGAACTGGTGGTAGCCGCCCCAGTCTAGCCCGCGGTTTTCACAAAGGTACAGGTGGTCGCGCAGAGTCTCGGCGGCTTGCCGAGGGGGTACGCACTGGTATCCACACAAGCCGTTGGGTTCTTCTCCCTCTCCTCCGTCTGCCCGGGAGAGGGGCAGGGGCGAGGGGGCATGGAAATGAGGCTCCGCAATCGAAACACCCCTCACCCCAACCCTCTCCCCGCAACGGAAAGAGGGAGAAGTGCCGTTATCGCCAACCGTGAGGGAGTCGAGCCATGTCAACCTCGACACGAAGTCGCGCGGTCGGTGGCAGATGATGTACTTGTCGCCCGGCACTCGCGCGAGACTGCGATAGAATTCCTCGCTGAAGTGCCAGCCCAGGATCGAGAGGCAGTGCTTCATGGCGTCGACGCGGCCAGGCTGGGTTGGGGGATGTAGCCAAGGCGCACGAGCAACGGCCGAACGATCTGCTCGACCGCGGCCGCCTCGTCGTCAGCGAGGTTCTCGCGCCAACGACCGATACGAACCGTATGGTCGTCACGAAACCATTTTTCCTGGCGCTCGGCGTGATACGAATCGCGCGTCTTGTTCTGTATCTTGTCGCAGAACGTGGCAACGTCCGGATGCTGATTGAGCCCGAGGAAGCCGATCACCTGTCGTGCGACGCGCCGCGGATCGTCGACCAAGTCCTCGTAACGCACGCACAAGTGCGGCACGCCGCTCAAGTCTTCGAGCGCGATCTCGACGATCGTCCGCCACGCGCGGGCGCAGCGAACGGCGCCGTGTTCGTGCGCCAGCAGGTCGCGCCAGCCCGGCGGCTTGAGGTGTCGCCACTGGTCGCCGCCGATGCCGGGCATCAGCGAGCAACTGACGTCGCGCCCGTCGCGGACGATGTGGATGATCTTCGCTTCGGGCAGCACGGCGCGAATGAACGGCACGCGCAGCGTGTTGCGCGGACACTTCTCGACGAGCAGCCGCGCGTCGCCGCGTTCCCGCTCGAACCGCTTGCGAATCCGTCGCACGACTCGCGGCGTCGCGTGCTCGGCGGTCAGTCGGTGCGAACCGTCCTCGCCCGACCCCGCCTTGCGCCAGATCTCGTGCGCCTCGTGCAGATACCGCACGTCCGGATGCGCAGCCACCAACTCGCCTAGAATGCTGGTACCGGAGCGAGCGCAGCCGATGATCAAGGCGATGTTCCCCATGATCGCCACGGTAAACTTTTCTCAGTTGGCGGGCAACCCGCACCGCGCGAGCGGCGGAGCCAGTACCGCGACAGCCGAAGGTCTCGTGCTCTAGCGCGGGCTTCGCCCGGCAACCGACCGTGGCGGACGCTGCCAGCGACTCGCGCCGACGCTGGCAGCGTCGGCCACGCAAGCCGCGCAAGAATACAACAAACCAGGCGATAACGAATGTAGGGAACGCCCTCCGTGGCGTTCGCCCAGGTCCTTCGGAACGCCACAGAGCGCGTTCCCTGGCCATCTGCAAGGTGCATCGCACGCTCCTCGGCCGTCCAGTACTGTCAAGCGTCGCAAGCCAGTAACTCCTCGACGCTCGCTCGCGAGTAGAACCTCCAGAACGCGCCGTCGCTGGCCAAGAGCCGCCGGCCGAGCGACTGGAACGTCGCGTGATCGTAGAGCGGGTTCTTGTTCTTGCTCTCGAGCTTTTCGTCCAGCCACGCGGCTTGGGGCACGACTCGTTCGAGAACGCGGCCGCCCGTTGAGACGACGTCTTCGTAGTGGATCACGCGATCGCGGGGCAGCACGGCGTCGTATCGCGCGTAGAACCACGAGAGCAGGTGAACCTGTCGGTCCACGCAGTCCGTGATGCTCGCGAGTTCGGCGGCAAGCCGAGCGTCGAAGCGTTCGGCGGCGGGCGCGTGTCCTTTGCGCACCGGAAACGGCACGCTCGACCACGATGCGAGCACGGCGGCCGGATTGCGAACCACGGCGAACGCCGGAAACCGCGGAGTGAGCTGGTGCAGGACCGCCGTGAACGCCGCGGGATGTTTGATGCACAACGTAAGATCGTCGGCGAGCGCCTTGTCGACGACGATCCGTCCCTTGCTGACCCGTTTGGCCCGCACACCGACGCCGCCGGCCGGCCCGCCCACGGGATTATCCGGCACGACGCCGTCCACCTGCTTGCTGGGCGCGGTGCCGCCCAAGAGCAGGCTTGCTCGCGTCGCGTCGAAGAACCGCTCTACTTCATCGGCGACTCGCGACCGGTCCGTCGCCGCGGCCAGCCGCCGCACGTCCATCGGTTCGTGGAGTGCGACCGTGTTCGGCAGCTTGTTGAGCAGGTGGCAGACGAGCGTGGTGCCCGATCGCGGGATTCCGGTGACGACGATGTTGCTCGGGTTGTTCATGATCGCCAAATCTGGTCGAGGTCGTTGAGCACGGCGAGGAACGCGGCGCGTTCGGTCTGGATCGAGTGTCGTTCGGCGGTTTCGCGGGCTGCCGCGAGCATGGCCGTTGTCTTGGCGGCGGGCAAGGCCAGCGCGGCGCGCGCGGCGACCACGATCGCCGGCTCATCATGCGCCGGTCGGAGACAGTTTTCGTCCGGCACGCAGAAGCTGCGATTGCCCACGCAGTCGGGGCAGACGACCAGTGTGCCGAGCGCCATCGCCTCGATCGCCGGCAGGTAGAACCCTTCCGCCGCGTTGGGCAGCAGCACCGCGATGCGAGCGGCCGCCAGGTTCGCCAGGAAGTCGGCCCGTGGAATCTGCGTCGTCAGCGAAACGATCTTTTTGCCGGTCGGCTCAAGCTCCCGGCGAATACGATCAGCGAGCTGGGGCGCCTTCAACCCAGCGATGACGATGTCATGCGGCCGCTCGTCGGGATGCGCCGCAGTCGGCAGCGCGGCGAGGTCGATGCCGTTGGGGATTACAAATACAGGCCCGTTCACCAGGCCGGTGCCCGAGATCGCCTCAGCGGTTTCCTGGCTGACGCAGATGCGGACCGCGCGATGGGTGAGGAAGCGGCGGCGCGGGTCGTCGGGCGCGGCGTGTCTGACGTGTTGGATCAGGTTGACGACCGGCACCGGCGGCTCGCGGCGTTGGCTGCCGCTCAGCATGCGCCAGTCGCGCCCCGCCAGGAACAGCACGTCGGCGTCGGCGACGTCCCATTCGCTCGTCGTGTGATCGCGCGATCCGCGCCATGGGTTGTTCTCGTCCCACAATGATCCGGGCGCGAAGTAGACCCGCGGCGCGTGTCGAGGCGAGTGCAGGACGTGGTTGAAATAGTCCCACACCTTCAGGTGCCCGCCGCTGAAACGGTTCAGGCTGCGGTGGAAGAGTGTTCGAATCATGTGGTATGGACTCCGGCCGCCTGGCGCGGCGACTCGGCGGCGACGCTCTTCCGCAGGCTTGTACTGGCGAGCTGGCGGTACACGTCGGGTGCCACGTGGTAGACGCTGCGAATGCCTCCGCGCGACTTGCCTGAACCATGTCGGTAGGGCAGACGGCTCATGGCGACGGTGTGGTCGCGGTCGAGCGCCAGTCGCAGATCCAGACGGCACGGCTGTCGCTTGGCGATCTTGAGCACGCAACGCGGCCGATTGATGAACTCGAACTGGAGCGAGTCGGACTCGAAGAGTTTCAAGTAGGCTTCGAGCGGCACTAACTCGCGGCCGTACCTGAGCACCAAGCGGCTCGGATGCGGCGTGAGCGCCAAGTCGTCGCTCGCCGTGCCGGGCGGGTATTTCCAGTGCGACTCGCCGACCTGGACGAGCGCGACGCCGCCGGGTCTGAGCGCGCGGCACGCTTCTTCGAGAAACTGCGCCTTGTCCTCGATGAAGCGCACAACCATCACGGAGTAGATGAGGTCGATCGAGTTGTCGTCGCATTGAAGCTGCGTGGCGTCATAGAACGCAAGCTCGATGGGGGCCGCGAGTTCGACCGCGTCGCTCGGCACGAGTCCCTGGTTCATCGCGTGGCGCAGCAGGTCTTGGCGCGTGGCCGCGCAGTCGCGGTGCAACTTGTCGACGCCGAAGAACTCGACGGCTGGGCCTGGGCCCGCGCGGAATTGCCACGCCAGTTCGGCCAGGGCCAGCCCCTCGCCGAAGCCGACCTCAAGGACGCGCAGGTCGCCGCGGGCCGCCCGAAGCGCGGCCAGCGTGTCCTGAAGGATGGTTGAGTCCTCCAGCAACTTGTGGTTCGTTTCACTGAGCGAGCGACGCTTGGGCATGCGCGGTCAGTCCTGTCGATGAAAAGTGCAAGCCGAGTCTGCGCAGCACCTGGTGCACGCGCGCGTGCGACTCGATTGAGCGGACGAGGTCGGCCGGCAACTGGGTCTGCCAACGCAGGTCAACGAAGTTGGTCCGCTTGTGGGCGGCGTAGTAATCGGCCTCGGACGCCTGGACGTTTTCCAAGAACGCCGCCGCCGCTCCGTTCGCGCCGGGGCCGTGGTGTCTTGCAAAAAAGTTCCAATACTCCTTCTGGCCAGGCTCATAGTCGATGCCCAGCCAAGCGCAAATCCGCGCGAGCGAGCCGTCCACGTCTTCGGCCAGATCGTTGTAGGTAACGACGATGTGGTCCAGTCCGGCGTCGCTCAGGAAACGCGCGATCTTCAGATTACGCTCGGCCCACTGGTCGATCTCGGGATCGCGGCCGCGCAGTCGTTGCGAGCAGGCGATGCCGCGCGGATCGCGAACCAGGTGGATGAACCTGCGCTCGAACCGCGCGTCGCCCAGAAAGTGCGAGCACCATTTGATTCGCTTCGAGTTGTCGACGAGCAGTCGTGCGCCGGAGCGATCGAAGGTCGTTGGGAAGATATCCTCGCGAGCGATCCGATCTACGTCGCCGAAGTAGGGGCAGGTCCGCCCGGCCTGGGCGCACAGCGCACAGCCGCGCGGATGCTTGTGCGAATAGCACTTGTTCAGCTCGCCCACGCTGAACGCGGCCGAGTGGCTGCCGACCAGCAGCGACAGCCAGGTCGAGCCGCTGTAGTTGTGGGAAACAACAAAAGCAACCGTTCGCAGCACGGCGTTCGTTCCTTAACAATCCCAGTTGAGTCGTCTGCCCAAGTAATCTTCCAATCGCCGATTGTGCGGCCGGAACATATCGATGAGGCTACTACGCACAGCAGCGTCCATCGGCTCGTACTCGGCGACATGAGATTTTTCTGGATCCACGATCGTGTGAGGGGGCAACCTCAAGAACTGGTACACGGCGTCGAGAGTCTGACCCGGATCCACTTGGAAGTCCTCTGACCTGAGAATCAACAACTGCTCGGCGTCGAAGTGCTCGTGCCAGGCTTTCAATTGGTCTACGTAGATTCCGCGGGCGACGTAGGAAAAGTGTCTGCGCTCTAGTGTGGAGAAGTCGTCGGCCGGTGTGTCCGTTTCAGTCTCCTTCAGTCGTTGGGGTTCCGCGTCGATCGCCGCCGGGAACGCCAGCGTCTCAAAGCCCTTCCTGCGGTTCATGTGGTACTGCGAGTAGGCCCGGTCTACGGGGTTTCTCAGGATGGCGAGCAGCTTTACATCGGGCAGCATCTTCTTGATGCGCAGTGGTGCGCGCGGGTCGAATAGGTAGTAGGGCGACGCTTCGCCGGTGATGATCGCGCGGGCGAACCGTCGGCTGGCGTACCAACGGTAGAACGTTGCGGGAAAATGAGCGCGGTACCACAAGACGCCTCTTTCAAACTGGTGGTCGAAAAAGTGCACTTCCTTCTTGAACGCCGCGGCGACGCAGGGATGTTCGGTGAGGTTGCGATACAATGAGGTCGTGCCGCACCGCTGCGCGCCGATGATGATGAACTGGGGGCACATTCGGGCGGGCGCCGTAAGTCGTCGGAACAATCCCGGCGCACGCGGTTGTTTTGGGGCGAGCCTAGGCAAGGATGAACCTCTCAAGGAACCGAAAAAAATCGGCCCGTTCTGCTTCGAGCGAGTACGACCGGGCCATGGTCACGCCGCGCTGCCGGATTCCCTCCCTGAGTTTGTCGTCGTCCATGAGTTGTTGGATCATCCCCAGATGATCCGCGTAGTCGTTGTGCCGCGGCATCATGCAGGTCTGGGTATGGATGCAGAAGCTTCGGTTGCCGCGCGCGTCGGAGCATACCACCGCACAGCGGCTGGCCATCGCTTCCAGCGCCGGCAGGTAGAAGCCTTCCGTCTTGTTGGGCAATGTGACAAACAGGTCGTGCCGTTGCATGGCGGCCGCAAACTCGCGGCGGGTCACATAGTCACCCAACAGGGTGACGCTGGCGCGCCGCTTCGTGAGCTCCTGATCCAGCTTCGCGCCCAGCGCCCGGTTCTTGCCTGCCCAAATACCGATTGTTTTCCGGCGGCGACGCCGAGCACCGCGGAACAACTCCATCGGTATGCCGTACTTGACGACCACCGTAACGCCGACGGCAATCGGCGCGACCACCTGATAGACTTCCGGGCTGGCGCAAATCCGGAAGGCCGGTCGCTTCAGGAAATCAAACCGGGCGTCGCTGCGGGACGCGTGCCTCACGTGCTGGATCAGGTTGATCACCTTCTGTTTGGTTAGTCTGCCTGGCAAAAACTGCCAATCCCTTCCCGACAAGAAGACGCAGTCATACTCTTTCATCCGTGGCCGCTCGACGATCCTGTCTTGCGGTATGTCCGCCCAAGGGCTTCCCTCCTGGCGATTCTCCCCCGGCACAAAGTAAACCGACGGATCGAGATCGGGATGAGCCAGACAGTGAAAGAAGTAGTCTCTCACCTTCACATGGTGGCCCCGTAGTTGGCCCTTGGGCTTCAATCTCCGTACGAAGAGAATCTTGTGCATTGCTTTCATTCGGGCGGATAAAAATGCTGCACATGCCGGCCATGCAACCGCAGGTACTCGCGGATCATTGCCGCCTCATTCCAGTCGTATTCCGGTCGCTGGTTCATGGATTGCAACTCGGGCAGCGTATGGTCCGCCGGTATGTCCACGTGGCGTCTGAGCAGGTCCGGGGACTGAACTAGGTCCTCGTAACGGATGATATGCAGCCGTTCGCGATGGCGATGATACGCCTCGAAATACCAATCGAGCAGGCGGACCTGGCGCAGCAACGCGTCTTCGATCTTCTTGATGCGTCGCAGTTCGGGATGAAACTGCTCGCCGAACTTCAGTCGCCCGTTGCTCACAGGCAAGCTCAGCGACCGCCACGAGAGCAGGCAGGGAACCGGGTGCCGGATCACTGCGATCGGCACGACGCCGGGAATCGCGGTGAGCGCTTCGAGACAAGACGTAAACTGTCCGCAATTCTTGATGCAGAGTGTGAAGTCGGCGGTCTCGACGGCCCATGCCTCGTGTCTGACTTCGAAGGTCGCTTCCATTCGCTGTTCCGTACCCACGGCCACTCGTCGCCAGTAGTTCGATGCGACAGTCCGAGTTGTCTTGTCGCGGCGGATCGGCATCGGGCGACCTTCGCTGACTTCGCGACGCAGGTCCTTGATCAACTCGACAAGGCGACGAGCATAGTCGCTCGGAGAGGCGAGGCCGTGCTTGATGGACCGCAGTTGAGGCGGCTCGCTCAGCGCGACGCAGTTCGGCACTGCGTGCAGAAGAGTTGTGAGCAGCGTCGTCCCGCTTCTCGGAACGCCCGTGATCAAGATGTTTTGTGGTCGTCCCATGATGCACTACGGCTAAGGTATCCGAGTTCCTGGAGCAACGGCGTGCCGATGTGGATAGCGTCCGCGTACTGGTCCGTGGCGAGCGTCCACTTGCCGATCCGTCTTGCCGAAGCGTGCTCGCGAGCGAACTGTTTGGTTTTTTCGTAGAGCGGTAGGTTGAGAAAATCGAAGACTTTGGCGACGGTCTCGACAGGCCGGGTGCACAGTTCCTCGTAGAACACCTCCAGATAGCGGCCTGCGTACGCTCGCCCTTTCATTCCGGCGCGCACCGACGTGACCCAGTGGTGCATTTCCAGCTCGTTGCGAAACTGCCTTACCACCTTGCGATTGAGCGGCAGGCCGCGGTAGTCAGGCACGCCCTCCATGCCGAACACCATGTAGCGGACGACCGGGTCGTCGATATCTTCAATGCGTGGCAGACGAGACAGCATCACGTCGCGTCCATCGCGAATCAGATGGACGGCCTTGGCCTCGGGACACGCATCCAGCAGAAGCTCGACGGTGAAGGTTCCGATCGGTCGCTTCCAACCAAATGCGATATAGGAATCGGGCGCCGGGCAGTTCCTCTTGGAAGTCTCGACCAGCCCTCGCATCTTCTCTTGGAGTGACTGCCTTTCAGTCTCTGACATCTCTGAGTAGCGGCTGGCCCCGCTGATCAGGCTACGTACCGCGGGCGCCCGAAAGCCAAACTCGCGCGCGTCCCTGCTCTTGTTGTCGCACAGACCCATCCAGACGTCGTTCTGCAGAAAGACATCGCACAGGAAACGACTGCCCGAATGACCTCGACACATGATTGTAAACGGCCCCTTCGTCATGGTTCACCCCTTCCGAATGTTGCCACGGGCCGGTGCACATCGACGTGGCGAGGCGTGGCCGTGTAACCCAACTCGGCCGCGGCGTCGGCGATGAGTGTGATGTCGACGTCGCGGCCGCGCGCCAGCGCGTCGGATGGCGGGGCGACTGCGGCCAGGATGGACTTACAGTCTGGAGCGGCCACGTCCAGCCACTCACACAGCCGCCGGGTGTTTTCGATCAGGTCTCGTAGAAAATCCTCGTAATGGACCAAACGATATCGCGGATCGGCGCGATGTCGCCGCCAGACCGGCAGATTGACGCGAGCCCACCGGTTGAGCACGAACGTGGCCCGGCCCGCCGATGCCTCCGGCCCGCCACGCGACCGCTCGCGCTTGAATGTTTTCCGTCCTTGGCTGCCGTTCACCAGCGCGGCCGGGTTGCGCACCAGATGCAAGAATCGCAGCCGCGGGTGAATCTCCAACAGCAGGTCCACGATGTGGATGTTGCGCGGGTTCTTCCAGCCGAACCACTTGTATTGCCTCCGAGCCTCGGGCGGAACCTGATTGGCGACCTGGTTCATAAACTGATGAATCAGCGCCAAGTACTCCGGGCTGCCCCGATCGTCGCGATCGAGAAAGACTTTGCTGCCGAGGCTGTCTTTCGAGTTCGGTCCGCAGGCAGCGTCCATGTGGATTTCGGGCGACGCGGCGAGAATGTCGCGCAGCATGCGGCTGCCCGATCCGCCCATGCAGCCGATGACGAGCGGAGCAGGTTGGTTCGTGTGCGTCACGGGCGTTGCCTTGCCTTGTGTGGATGCGTGGGGGGTTGGAGCCGTGCGGCTGAGGTTGAGTCCCGCCTGGCTCACGAGGCCTACGAAACGATCGACAATCTGGTCTGCCGAGTAGTTTGCCAGGAAGTGCGTGCGGGGCGAGAAGCGTTCTGGGTTGTCCAGTATCTCGGCAATGCCGGATGCGAACTGGTCTGGCGTGCGGATCAGGCCCGCCTGCGGCCCTACGTACCGCGCGCCAGCGAGCAGTTCGGCGTTGACCAGCACCGGGACGTCGGCAGCCATGTACTCGAGAATCGCCCGGGGCGCGGCGTCGCGGCGCGAGCACATTACGCCGATTCGCGAACGATTCACTAGCGCATTCACGGCGGTCGCGTCCAGCCCGCCGGTAAACTCGACATCCAGCCGCAGCTCCGCGGCAAGGCGTTCCAGCACGACTCGGTTGCCGCGTCGGTCGTCGCCGATCGCGACGCAGCGCAGCCGCCGACCGAGTGCGGCCAACGACCGAAACAGCAACTCATGATTCTTGCGCGGCCGCAGGTACGCCACATAGCACACGTCGTTGGTCTTCTCGCGCGCAAGGGGCCGGTGCGTGTGCGCGTAGTCGATCAGCTTGTCCCAGACGCCGCACCGCACCGTCGGCCAGCGCAGGTGTACCTGCGCCGCCTGATCGGGATCGTCGATCAGGCACAGGTCGTAGCGGTCAAGGTGCTCGACGATCCACGGTTCCCAGTGCTTCGAGTAGACAACTTTGAAGCTGCGCGGAAACAGGTCGAACAGCGCGGCGAGATGTGCGGGATGGTCGGTCCCCTCGACCCAAAGGATGTCGGGGCTGCCATGTTTCCGCACGTGCGACGTTACGCCATCGCGCAGCCTGCTCGTGTCGGCTGGGAAACTGTGAACTGGAAGTCGGCTCGCCGGTCGCATGCCGCTCGGCCTTGCGTCTGACACGTCTTCGAACCGCCACGCCTCGGCCGACGATAGGAGCTGGCGATCGAGGAGCGCCTCGATCAGCCGCTTCGAGCAACTGGCAGTTCGTTCGAGCCCCGAGTCCGAGCGGATGCGAATGTAAACGGCCTTCATGGGTCGGCTCCTCCGCGACTTGCCTCCGGGCCGGCGGAAGCTTTCAGCAACCACGTACCGTGCTCCTTGCCCGGACGAAAGTTCGAGCCGCCGTATATCAACATGCCGTCGAGTTCGGGAACGAAGACGCCTGCATGGTCGTAGACGACGGGCGGGTGCGGCGTGACGTCGGACCAGATCCCGGTCCGCAGATTCAACGACCAGATGTGATTGACCAGACAGCTATCGGCGTCGCCGCCGTTGACCACCAGCACCTCGCCGCCGAATACGATCAACTCGTCGCGCTGCGGATTGAGGCTGAGTGCAGTCTGAGCGATGGGAGGGGGCTGGTCGCCGCGCGACTCGACCTGCGACCAGTGGTCGTCGTCGAGATCGAGCGACCAGAGATCGTTGAGGTATCGCTTCTTGACCTGGATGCCGCCGAACATGAGCATGCGATGCCGAGCCGGATCGTAGACGGCGGCGTGCTGGCGTCGCCACGGCGGTCGGGCGTCGCTGGGCGGCAGCGTGCTCCAGGTCTGAAACGTGGCCGACTTGCGGTCCAGGTCCAGCGCGTGAGTTTGGTCGTCGGGCGTACGGTCGCTGCTTGTGCCGCCGAACACGAGCATGCGTCGCCCGCGTGGGTCGTAAACCGCGATGTGTTCCTGCCGTGCGGGCGCCGACGGGTGCGTGATGTTCTCCCAGCGATTTGTGGAGAGGTCGTACGCCCACGTTTCGTTGCTGGTCTGGCCGTCCTCGCCACCGAAGAGCATGAGCCGGTCGTTGCCCGTGTCGAGCACGAGCGAGTGATCTTCGCGCGGCGGCGGCTTGGAGCCGTCGCTGGCGACACGAGACCAGCGACGAGTCTTCACGTCGAACGACCACAGCTCGTCGCTGTTCCGATCATCGTCGTCCTTGCCGCCGTACAAGTAGACAGATCCGCGCTGGGGGTCGTACGCGATCTTGCCGTCCTCGCCCGCCGTGGGCGCGCCTT
This sequence comes from Planctomycetia bacterium, assembly GCA_036758585.1. Taxonomy (GTDB): domain Bacteria; phylum Planctomycetota; class Planctomycetia; order JALXBF01; family JBGPMX01; genus DAIOWH01. The sequence goes on along the minus strand of DAIOWH010000016.1, from coordinate 24,755 downwards.
GCCCGGGCTGACGGCCGTCGCCGATCTTGGCCCACACGGCGGCTTCGTCGAGAGTTTCGCGGCGCGTGGGCGCCTGATCGTCGAGCCTGGCCGCGATCGTCCGATCGGGCGATCCGGCCAACGGCGGCGTGCAGCCCATGTCGAGGGCCGCAGCCATCGCCGTGATCACAAAACCGGACCGCCGCATGAGAGCACCTCGCCGCCCCGCTCAGGCGACCGAGATCGGCTGCACGACCGCTCCGAGCAGTGCCTCCGGTGTTTGGGTGGCGACGGCATCCAGCCAGCTCGCATCTTGACGCACGTGAACCGCGTGCCACAGGGCAAGCTGAGTCAGCGCCCAGGTGCGCTTGCCCAATGACTTGGAATCAGTGTCGAGTCGCTCGGCCTCGACAATCCGCTCGACCGCCGCATGCCGGAACAGGCCGGCTTCGGCGATAGCGTCGCGCGCGAACAGACGCCGCTGCACGGCTGCCAACTCGCCGCGATGCCAGTAGTAACACGGGAAGCCGGTCTCCTCGCGATCGAGCACCTCGCGAGGCATTTGGTCGGCAAAGGCCCGCTCGAGCAGGCACTTGATTCCCACAAACGTCCGGCCGCCGTCGAAACTGCTGGGCGCCGTCACCTGGAACTCGACCAGGTCGCGATCGAGGTGCGGGGAGCGGATGTCGACCGAGGCGAGCAGCCCCGACCGGTCAAGCACGCCGCACACCTTTTCGGGGCAGGTCAGAATCAGGTTCGCGAGCAAGTACCTGCGCGGGAAGTCGGCGGCGTGGATTTGTGCGAGATACGGTTCGAGGCGCCGAGCGACCGTGGACCGGTCGATGGCGACGTCGGCGGCCAACACATCGTTCGCCTCGGCGAGGCTCAGCACCTTGCCGCGCAGCCGCATGAATCGATCGACGTCGCCGCCGAGTCCGTCGATCTTCTGCATCACCTTGCGCCTCAGGACCGGATCGCGGAACCGGCGATACGGTCCGCAGCCGCCGCCCGCGCCCGATCCGGTGAGCACGGCGCGCACGCCCGCCCGATCGGCCATCGCGGCCAGTAGATATTTCGTGTAGCAGTTGGGCGTGAGGATCGGATCATCGAACTGGCGAACGACGCGTGAAAGCAGGCAAGTTGGATCGAACCCCTGCTTCAGACTCAGTTCCTGGTGCAGCGTGCCGAACCGCTCGGACATCAAACGCGCGTACGGAATGTCGAGGTTGCGCTCTTGAAACGAGTCGTCGGGCAGTCCGAGCGTAAACGAGTGGATACGCGAGACGCCCAGCTCCTTAAGCGCGATCAACAGCATCGTCGAGTCGACGCCGCCGCTCAGAAAGACGCCCACTTCATCGAGGCCCGCGACGTGCTTGGCGACCGCGCGGAGATACAGTTCTTTCGCGCGTCGGGCGAAGGCGTCGATGTCGCCCGTCGACTCATCGACCGGCGGCAAGGTCCAGTACCTCCGTCGCGTCACGCCGCGCGCGGCGTCCCATTCCAACAGTTCACCGGGCGCCAGTTTTTCAATCCCCGCGAAGACCGTGTTGGGCGCGGGCATCCAGCCGAGCATCAGAAAGAGCGAGACGCCGGTCCAGTCGACTTGGGCGCGCACAGCCGGATGCGCCAGCAGCGACTTGACCTCGGAGGCGAACACCAGTTGGTTGGCGGCGGAATCGTGCCAGAAGTACAGCGGCTTCTCACCGAGCCGATCGCGGGCGAGCGTCAGAGTGCGGCGTCGCTGATCCCACACGGCCAGGCTGTGCGGTCCGTCCAGTACGGTCGGGAAGCGGGTCGCCGTCCGATAGGCATCGAGCACCGCGGCCGCGCCGCCATCGACCACGTCGCCGCCCGACTCAACGAACACCGGTCCGTCGACCGCCGCTACCGCGGAGTCATCTTCGTCAAGGCCTGGGCGATCGGCGTTTCGATGGAAGGCACTCAGCCCTACGTGAGCTATGGAGGCGCCGGCCGCCGCATCGGCCCAAAAGTGCGCCGATTCGGGGCCGCGATGGTTCATTCGTTCGACCATCGCTTCGAGCCGCGATTCGGCCTCGGTCGCGCCCAGTCGCGGGCCTGCAGAAACCCAGCCGGCGATACCGCTCAAGGCCGTTCTCCTTCCAGGCTGATTGAATCGAGCAGTCGGTGCGATTCTGCGATGAGCGCCATCACCTCATCGGCCAACTCGCGACCTCGTCCGGGTCGGCGAAACAGTCGCAACGCCGTCTCGGACAGAACCAGTGCCTCGTAGCGCCTGAGGTTGCCCGGCCGCACGTGTGGTTCGTGACGCAGGAACTCGGCGCGGAACAGCTCGGCGAGCCGCTTCAGATTGGGCGGCGCAGTCGGCTGCGTGATCGGAGCATGACGCAGGCGACAGACGAAGTTGGCCGCATCGAGCGCCGGGCTGGCCATACACAGCCCATCGAAGTCGATGATCGTCAGATGTTCGTCGTTGCCGACAAGCTGCGTGTGACGGAAGCCGCCGTGCGACGGCGCCAGACGATCGTCGTCGGGGGCGGCGAGGTCCAGCCGATCCAGCAGACTCTCCAGCTCGGCGACAAGCGCACCCTGGCGATCGCCGACAAGCTTGAGGTCGCTACGCTGACTCTCGACCTCGCCGGCGAAGGTCCGCGCGGCGTTTGGCTCGATGCCTGAACCGTGCAACTCGGCGAGCGCCGCGGCGACGACTTGGATGCAGCGAGCGAGCCGCGGATGATCGACGCCGTCGGGCAGCGGCTGCCCTTTCTCAACGGCGCGCAGCCACAATGCCAGGTCGCGCTCGCCCGGAGCCTCGGCCATCACCAGCATTCGGCGGTCGGCATCGTAGCCCAATGGTTCGGGCAGCCGCAGGTGCTTCGATCGGTGGGCGACATCCCAAAGTTTCAGCATCGCGCGGTGACTCGCGGCGCCACGGTCGTCGGCGAATATCTTGGCGTAGACCACGCGCTCGCTCGGCCCCCGCCGCGGGTCAGCCAATCGCGCCGTCAGGCGAAGCACACAACGATTGCGCGGCTTGTAGTGCAACACCTCGGTCGCGAGTTGTTCGATTGTCGCTCCGTCCCGGCATTCGCTCAGGAACGGCGCCAGCAGCACTTCGTTGCCCGGTCCGGTCATTTCCAGCAGGGCGGGCAGTCGCCGATCGAGCGGAAAAACCTGAAGCGACATGCGAAGTTCCGGCACGTACATGATCGGTCGTCGGAACGGCGCCAGCGACGGATGTCCCGCGGCAGCCCGGCAGAGCGGTTCGAGCCGTGGGTCGTTTTCGCGGTTCTTGCTCGGTACGGTACCCAACAACGAGCGTCGCACCGGTCGCCCGTCGGCTATCTCTAGTTTCACCGTGTATGTGACCCGCAGCTTCCTCTCTCGCAGCGCCGATCGCGACTTGACCGCCCGAGGGCGACATCCCAGTACGCGAATCGGAACCGTGCAGAATCGGGGCAGTTCGCGGCGGAACAGCTCGACCATGTACTTGCCGTCGAGTGCCCTTTGCGCGACGTCTGCCAACTCACTCGGTATTGCCAGCGGCTCGCGAATCATGCGGGGTGCAACTCTCATGCGGTCGTTGTGGTCGGACGCGCGACGCAATTCTCTAGATTGAAACACAGAGGCACAGAGAACACAGAGATCATGAATCAAGCATTCATCCGTACCTCGGTGTTTCTATGTCTTCTCCGGCTTCGGCTCGAACTTGCCCTCGAATCGATCGCCGACTCGGACGGTCGATCCAGGCTTGAGATCAGGGAAGTTCGACGGGAATTGCTCGTCGGCTTCGTTGGAGAATTCCAACTCGCCTTGTCCGTCTTCTTCGATCGTGAACTCGCCGACTGCTACTCCGTCGATTTCGACTTTGTACACGTCGCCAGGCTTGGCGCGGGCCAACTCGATGTCGAACAGCTTCTTGACAACTCCATCGCGTCGCCGGACCTGGAACTCGGCATCTCCTCCCGGTCCGGGGCCTTCCGGATCGCCCAACTTGGCGACGACGTTTACCAGCATTTCAGCCTTCGGACGCTTGCGCTCACGCGGAGTTTGGGGTGTGTCGTCGTTCGATGCAAGTACGGACGGGTCGCCCTGCTCGGCAGTCGCGCGTGTGATAGCTGGCGGGCCGTTCGTAGGCGATGGTGCACGTCCTGTCGACGGTGCCGGCGGAGTGGCGGGCGACCTCTGACAGCCAATCGCCGCAACAGCCACGAGTGCCCAAAGCCAAGCAGCGACAGGTTTCATGAGCGGAACTCCAACGATGCATTCTCAAGGGTGACGCGACAAAACCGGGGAGCAGATTATGGCGAGAGGCCCTAGAGTGGTCAAGATTTGACGATCTTGCTGACTTGTCCCATATGACTCAGGTTGCCCAGATTAGACCATCGATGCACGGGTTACGACTGCTACTTTAGCAATGATCTGCGTCCGACGATAAAGACGCTGGGCTATCCGTGGGGAAACTTGTGGTGTGGCCGCTGCGGCCGTCTCAACCTGGCGGATGAAACAGCAGGCGGGACGCCTGCGCCCCAAACTTGGCGGAGAGCCAGACGCTGTAGATCGTATCATCACTCCGAGGCACAGGGCATGATTCCGCGTCGACTTCCGGCGGATTGGCTGTCGGTCAGGTGTGCAGCCTGCCAGCGTGTCGCGAGCATTTTCTGGGGAGTAGGTCGGAGTCGGCTGTGGGTTATTTGTGTTCTGGTGGTCGCGGTGGGCGGCGGCTGCAGTCGGCGATTCTACCGTGAGCGGGCGGATCGCGAGGCGGACCAGGTTATTGCCGAAAAGGCCGGCGATCCGCGCTGGGCGATTGGTGATTTCGAGCTCGCCCCCGACCCGCGTAGTCGGTTCTACGATCCGTATTGCGCCGACGAACCGCCACAGCCGCCGGACGATCCCGCAGCCGAGGTGCTCGCGCCGCGTCCGCAGTGGGCGAGCACGGAACTGCCGGTGCCGCACGAGAGCGATGCGTACTTGGAACTGTTGCCGATCGCGCCAGTCGCCGAGGCCGCTTGGGGCGACGTTCGGCCCGCGGCGGCGGAACTTGGCGAGTCGGCGTTGCGCAGCGATCCGCTACTGGAGATCGGCTTGCCGGTGCGGGTGTTGAACCCTCGGAACACGTACGATGTTGCACTCATCAACAGTCGCGACTACCAGGAGCGCAAGGAGAGCCTGTTCCTCTCGGCGCTCGATGTGACGCTGGAACGGTTCGCGTTCGCCCCGCAGTTCTTTGTGACTCAACAGACCTTTTACGAGCACATCGGTCGCGAGCTCGAGGGCGGCGCTCATGAACTGTTCCCGGGCGCCGATCCCGAAGACGTGCGTCCGAATCACGTGGGCACCGATCCGCGATTCAGTTCCGAGGTCGACGGCAACCGCGTGCTGCCGGGCGAGACGCCGAGCAGCGAGTCGCTCGACGGGCAGTTCACCGAGAGTTTCGTGGGCCGCGAGCCGCAGCCGGGATCGTCGATCGGCGTCGGCAAGCTGTTCACGACCGGCGGGGCGCTGCTGCTGCGATTTGCCAACAACACAGTTTGGGAATTCACCGGTCCGCTCAAGGGGCATATCAGCCAGTCGGCGATTACGCTCGATTTCGTGCAACCGCTGCTGCAAGGCGGCGGACGGGCGGTCACTATGGAGCCGCTCACGCAGGCCGAGCGCAACCTGCTCTATGAGATTCGCCGCTACGCACGATTTCAGCGTGAGTTCTACGTGAGCGTCATGACCGGCGCGGACATCGATCAGGCGCTGCGACTGGAACAGGCCCAGGAATCGGACCAGGACCTGGAAGGTCAGCGGCGGCGCGTCGGCCTGTTGCCGCTGGTCGAGCAGCTTCAGGTGCTGGCCAACGAACAGCAGAATCTGGAACTGCTCGAGGCCTACGAGCGCCAGTTCGCCGCGTTTCATCGGGCGGGCGAGGTGTCGCTGATCCAACTCGACCAGGTGCGGCAGGATGTCGCCGCCGCGCGCAGCCGAGTGCTTCGCGCCCAGCAGCGCTACTTCACGAATCTCGATCGATTCAAGCTCCAACTCGGCCTGCCAACACACCTGCCGCTCGTGGTCGATGAGCAATTGCTCGACCTGTTCCGGCTCGACACGCGACAGTGCCGGTTGCCCAACCTGCCCGATGCGTTGCCCGACGTTCCGTACAGGTTGAACGAGGCGCTCGACCTGGCGATGCAGAATCGGCTCGACCTGATGTCGGCCCGCGCGAGCCTGGTGGACCACTGGCGCAAGATAGCCGTCGCCGCCAACGGACTGCTCGGCGTGCTCGACATCGAGTATCACGGCGAGTGGTACACGCCCGACCCGCTCGCCGCCGATCCGCTTGACCCATTCCATCCGAGCAGCCAGCCGCTCGATTTCGGCGCGAAGCGCTCGCAGCACCGCGCCGTGCTGAAGACCGAACTGCCAATCGTGCGCAAGCGCGAGCGAAACACTTATCGCGCCACGCTAATCGAGTATCAAATCGCGCGGCGCACGCTCATGGAGATCGAGGACGTCGTGCGCTTGGAGGTGCTCGACGCCTATCGTCGGCTCGTACGCGCCCGACAGGATTTTGCCATTCAACGCGGTTCGGTCATCTTAGCCTGCCGCCGCGTGGACCAGTCGCGCAAGCTTCTGGAGCTGCCGCCGCCGCCGGGCGAACAGCGCCAGTTCGGACCGACCGCCGCCCGCGATCTGCTCGAAGCCCAGCGCGACCTGGTCGAAGCCCAGAATAAGCTCGTCGAAGTCTGGGTGGACTACAAATCGGCCCAACTCGAACTGCTGCGCGACTTGGAACTCCTCGAAGTCGACGACCCGGACGCCATGAGCGAGGATATTATCGGCCGACTATTGCCCGATGACTCGACACAGCCTTGAGGGTATCTTCGATGTGCGATGGCCCGACGCGACTCAGTACACCAATTGCGGTGTGAAAGCCGACGCGACGTCGCGCCATGCGATGAGCTTGAAGTTCTGGTTGCCACCGTCGTTGCGGTCGTCTTGAACAACGAATAGCCCTGAGGAAAACGCGCCGCCCAAATTGACGCTGACCACATCGATGCCGTCCGAACCGGTTACACCGTCGATGCCGTTGCCGGCGACGACGCGAAAGGTCCCTACGTAATTGTTGGGGTCATCGCGCTGATAGAGCACGAACTCGTTTCGACCCTGGCTGGAGGCGATCAAGTAACCGTCGCCGCCGCCGGCGTTGTAGATGGCCAACCCCTCGACGTCCTGAGCCAGGTGCCCGTTCGCGGCGCTAGTGTCCACCGGGATTCGGTCGTCCGCGGCGTCAGGCTCGGCGCTGAAACGCCAGATGCCGATTTGTTCTTCGGCGATATACAAGTAACCCAGTTCGTCGTCGGCGACACAACCTTCGGATTGAGTCCCCACGTCGAAAGAGCGAACCCGCGCAGCGTCGACGCGAGAGAGTCCGTTGTCGAATAGCTCCCACTGTTCGGCCCGCCCGTCCTTCGAGATGACTATGAAAAACACCTTGCCGGTGGCGGCACTGCGGTACAGGCACGAGCCGTACACGCCGACGCCGACGCTGACGGTGCGCGCGGCGACGTCGTCGAGCCTCCGAGTGGCCGGATCGACACGATAGATTGCGATGCTGTTGGTGGTCCGATTGCCCGCGACAACGATGTCCACCAATTCGCCGCCGAGTGGGAAGCGGTTGCGAGCGTCCACATTGTTCAGTTCGCCATCCGGTCGGTATTGCAATTGGCGGCCCGCCAAATCGTATACCGCGATGCCGCCGTCCTTGTCGGTGCCGATTACCGTGCTCTGGGTCGCATCCAACGGATGGACCCAAATGGCGACATCATCCGCCGCGTCTCCGCTGTGCGGTACAGGTTCGGTCTCCGCACTCGCGAACGCCCGCGCGCCACGCGCGATGGGTCCCGGTTCCGTCGGCGGCGCCGCCAGAAACAACTGGACCTGATAGTCTGATCGGGCGCGACGTCGTTCGGAGGTCAGGCCAATCACGTAGTCCAGCCCATTGACCACGATCGCCCGCCCCTCAACCAACCGAGCTGAAGGCAAGCTTGTCAGTGATCGGCCTTGAACATCCTCGACATCCAGCCGCGCGCCAGACCCGCGTCGGGTCTTCAGCAGGACGTCGAGAGTACCGCTCACAGGTGCGGTGAACGTGAAGAAGTCGAGGTCGCCTCGACGGCTGATGGTTCCGTCCAGCCGGACAATCTCACCCGAAGACAGATCAAACCTATTGGCGGTTTCACGGGTCTGATTGTCTTCGACCTCCGCCACGAGACTGGCGGCCAACAGTCGAGGCTCCAGCCGCGCAACGCCTAAGTTTCGAGGCTGCTTCACAGCGTCACGCGAGGCCAGAAACCAACTCACGGGACGATCGTCTCGAATTCGCTTACGCGCGGTGCTCTGGCAAAGACATTGCCGTTGCCTGCGGACGCATCCAGTAGGTCGGCGCCCAATCCGCCCACAGCGATCACATTGCTCTGGAAATCGGCGGCGTCGTTGGGTTGGCCGGTGACGCCGATATGCACCTGGTCGTCGCCGTCGCCCGTGTTCAGGTTCACAGGCTTGCGAAAGATGGAATGCCCGGCCTCGGAATCGTGCGCAGGCGTCGGGGAATCGACGCGGACAACATCGTCGCCGTCGCCTAGCGTCAGGTTCACCGGACCATCGACCAAGATGGAGTCGATGACGACCTCATCCATGCCTGCGAGGCTCTGCAAGACGAACCCTTTGCGAAAACTCGATTGTTCCATGGTGGTCTGGCTGCCGCCGGTTCCAAGCATGATCACGACCTTCTTGTTGAAGACCGCGTTGTCTTCGATGTCGGTTTCGTCGAAGCCCGCGCCGCTCTCCAGTATCGTCGTGCCGTTCACTCGCGTGCCCTCGATGTCGATTTCCGTGTCACCGTCGCCGCTGCGCACCGACAGGTTCTTGCGTACGATAGTCTCGCCCACCTCTACTTCGTCCGCACCGCCCCCGCTCTGAATGGTCAGGCTGCTGAGTTCGCAGCCCTTGAATTCCGTGGAGCTGCCGCCGTCGCCGTTAGTCACGTTTACGTTTCCACGTATCGAAGCGTTGTCGAACTGTGTCTTATCCAAGCCGTTGCCGTTCGTGACAGTCAGGTGCTTACCGATAGTCGTCGTCTTGCGACCGAACAGGCGGCCGACCAAGTCGTTGTTGCCTTCTCCCCCATCGAACAACAAGCTGCCCGGTACTTCCACATCAACCAACCCCACAGCATCGTTGCCGCCCATCGTTGAAATGCGGATGTCCTTCGTTACGCCGTTGACGACGACGTTGGGCTGGCCGTTGAAGGTTGTATCGTCGCCCTGGGCGACCAGGAAGAACTCGCCGGCCGGCCGTTGGAATTGGCTGATGATGAACCTATTGTCCAGGTCGTCACCCGTGACGATCAGACTGCCGCCGACGACGTTTGCTGTAACATTGCCTGCCAACAAGGTCCGGGATTCAAGCAAATCGAACGATAGCCGGCGTGACTGCGACGAATTGGTTCGGCTGCTACGTACGGAATGGCTCATGGTGATCCTTTCATCGATCGACAGGTGGAGCTTGCGACCGTCGCGGCCTAGCACGGTTGGGTTCCAAGTGCAAGCAACCGATGAGCGGCCGCGGCCGAGCGGCGTGCGACATCCCTCCCACCGCTATTGGCCCATCCTCGTGAATGCGGCGAAGTCGGCGGCTACCTTGTGGCACTCATCGTCTGGCGTTATGCTCGGACGGCCGCACTTGGTCAAGAAAACAACCATGACGATTCGTCCTTCCCGAACCCCCCAGCGACCGGTGTCTTGGACAGGCCCGCTTGTCCTTGGCGCGTTCATCCTCGGCGGCATCGGCGTCGGCGGCGAAGAGTTGGTTACGAAGCGTATCGAATGCCATCGCGAGGCCACGCCCGCGCACTGGGCATGGCTGAAGCCGCGCAGGCCGGAGCTGCCGGCGGTCAACCGGTCCGACTGGACACGCAGCGCGATGGATCACTTCGTGCTCGCTCGCCTGGAGCGCGAAGGACTCAGCCCGGCGCCCGAGGCGGACCGCTACACGCTCATTCGACGCGTCTATCTCGACGTGATCGGATTACCACCGTCGCCTCAGGAGGTCGACGCGTTCGCCAGCGACCCGCGACCCGATGCGTACGAACGACTCGTCGACCGGTTGCTTGCCGACCCGGCCTTCGGCGAACGGTGGGGGCGCATGTGGCTCGATCTGGCCCGCTACGCCGACTCGAAGGGCTACGGCTCCGACCCGCTGCGCACGATCTGGCGTTACCGCGATTGGGTCATTGATGCATTTAACCGCTCCCTGCCTTACGACCAATTCACGATCGAACAACTGGCCGGCGACCTGCTGCCTGCGCCAACCAACGAGCAGTTGCTCGCCACGGCGTTTCATCGCAACACCATGGCCAACGACGAGGGCGGCACCGACGACGAGCTGTTCCGCGTCGAGGCGGTCAAGGACCGCGTCGACACCACGATGCAGGTGTGGATGGGTCTGACAGCGGGTTGTGCCAAGTGCCACAGCCACAAGTTCGACCCGATCACGCAGCGCGAGTACTACCAGTTCTTCGCGTTCTTCAACCAGACCGAAGACGCCGACCGCGGCGACGAGAATCCGCGGCTCGCCACACCGACGCCGTTGCAGGAGTTTGAGCGAACGCGAATCGCCGGTGAGGTCGCCGCCGCGAAGACCCAACTCGACACGCCGACCCCGGAACTGGCCTCCGCCCAGACGAAGTGGGAACAGTCCCTCGCCCGCGAGGCCGACGCTTGGACGGTGCTCGATCCGGCGGAGGTGCACAGCGCGGCTGGCGCGACTCTCGAAAAACAACCGGATCGGTCGATCGTGGCGAACGGCGAGAGTCCCAACAAGGACACGTACACGATTACGACGGACGCAGGCCTCAACGGCATCACCGCGTTTCGGGTGGAAGCGTTGCCGGACGACGGTCTGCCGGGCAAGGGACCAGGCCGGTCGTCGAGCGGCAGTTTTGTACTCAGCGAGCTGCGCGTCACGGCTGGCGGCCGCAAGGACAAGCCGATCGCCGGTCGGTACGTTCGCGTCGAGATTCCCGGGCCGAACAAGATCCTGTCGCTCGCCGAAGTGAACGTGTTCCAGGGCGACGACAACATCGCGCTCAAGGGCGCGGCTACTCAATCGAGCACCGACTATGACGGACCGGCGAAGCTCGCCATCGACGGCGACACGAACGGTCACTACTTCGAGGCCAAATCGACCACGCACACCAAGACCGAAGAGAGTCCGTGGTGGGAAGTGGACCTCGGCGCCCCTGCGCCGGTGGGCCGCATCGTGATCTGGAACCGGACCGACGGCGACACCGAAGCGCGGCTGAACAACTTTCGCGCGTCGCTGCTCGATGCCGATCGCAAGCCTGTCTGGCAAGCCACGTTCGCCGATCCGCCCAGGCCCAGCCTGACGGTGGACGTCGGCGGGCCAGTGTCTATCGAGTTGAAGAACCCGACAGCCGATTTTGCCCAGGCCGACTGGCCGGCCGCCAAGGCGACCGACGGCGACGCCGGCGAAAAGTCCGGTTGGGCCGTCGCGCCGCAGTTCGGTCGCCCGCACGTGCTCGTCGTCGAGGTCGCCCGACCGAACCATGTCGACGCCGACGCGAAGCTGACGTTCACGCTCGTGCAGTCGTTCGGCTCTCAGCACACGCTCGGTCGGTTTCGCTTGTCGGCCGCCTCGGCCAGCCCGCCGCCGCGCGTGCTGCCCGCCGCCATCAGCGACATCGTAGCGATCGCACGGAGCGACCGTTCCGCGGACCAGGCCGCCGAACTCGCCCGCTACTATCGCTCGATCGCTCCCGAACTTCAGCCGGCGCGTGCCCGGGTCGCGCGGCTCGAAGAGCAGTTGAGGGACCTTGAAAAGCAGATCAGCACGACGCCGATCCTGCGCGAGCTCGCGTCCGACAAGCGCCGGCCGACGCACGTGCTCATCAAGAGCAACTTCATGCTCAAAGGCGACGCCGTGGAACCGGGCGTGCCTGCCGCGTTTCATCGCCTTCGGCCCGCCGTTTATGCGAGTGCCTCCGACAGCGCCGCCGCGACGACCGTCGCGTCTCGACTCGAACTGGCACGCTGGCTGGTTGATCCCGACAACCCGCTCACCGCCCGCGTCGCCGCGAACCGGTTTTGGGCGCATATCTTCGGACGCGGCCTGGTCGCAACCGAGGAAGACTTCGGCACGCAGGGCCTGCCGCCGAGTCATCCCGAACTACTCGACTGGCTCGCCGTGCATTTCATGGGGTCGGCCGTCAGCGACCAGCAATCAGCGAACGGCAATCTCTTGGCGTGGGACGTCAAATCGCTCGTTCGCCTGATCGTCACGTCGGCGACCTATCGGCAGTCGTCATCGCCGAGTGCGGCGGCGTTGCAGAAGGATCCCGACAACGTGCTCGTCAGCCGCGGGCCGCGGCACCGGCTCGAAGCCGAGATGGTGCGCGATCAGGCCCTGGCGATGGCTGGGCTGCTCTCGCGCAAGATCGGCGGCCCGTCCGTCTACCCGCCGCAGCCGCCGGGCCTGTGGCGTGCGGCGTTCAACGGCGAGCGAACCTGGGCAACCAGCACGGGCGACGACCGCTATCGCCGCGGCCTTTACACGTTCTGGCGTCGCACCGTGCCATATCCATCGATGGCCACGTTCGACGCACCGAGCCGCGAGATATGCACGATCCGCCGAGTACCGACGAACACGCCGCTTCAGGCGTTCGTCACTTTGAACGACCCGGCGTTCGTTGAGATGGCCCAGGCGCTGGCCCGCCGCATCGTGCGCGAGGGCGGAGCGACGCCGCGCGAGCGGGCCGCGTTCGGCCTGCGACTGTGCCTCGCCCGACCGCCGCGCGATGAACAGGTCGCCGAGATCGTCGCCCTTTTTGCTCGTGAACTCGACAACTACCGCAATGATCCCACCGCCGCTCAGCAGATCGCCACCGATCCGCTCGGCCCCGTGCCCAGCGGCCTCGACGCCGGCGAACTGGCCGCGTGGACCGTCGTGAGCAACGTGCTCTTGAACCTCGATGCCGTGCTGAGCAAGCGGTAGCTGCCCCGGATCCGTCACGTGTCCGAAACTTCCGCCAGCCTGCTCGACCGGTTGCGGACCGCGCCCGACGAGGAGTCGTGGCGGCGCCTGGTCGATCTCTATACCCCGCTGGTGCGCGGCTGGCTGCGACGCCAAGCGCAGCTACAATCGCAGGACGCCGACGACCTGGTTCAAGAGGTGCTCGCCGTCGTCGTGCGACGGATACCCGAGTTTCATCGTGAGCCGCGTGCGGGGGCGTTTCGACGCTGGTTGCGGACCATCACCGTCAACTGTCTGCGCGACTTCTGGCGATCGCAACGCCACCGACCGGTCGCCACCGGCGACACCGAGTTTCAGAAGATGCTCGACGAACTGGCCGACCCCGAAAGCGGCTTGAGCCGCCTGTGGGACCAGGAGCATGATCAGCACGTCACCCAACGGCTGCTGGAGATGATCCGGCCCAAGTTCGAGGAGAAGACCTGGCGCGCGTTCCAGCGCGTGGCCCTCGACGGCGCGACGCCCGACGAAGCGGCCGCCGAACTGGGCGTCACGGTCAACGCCGTCTTCATCGCCAAGTCGCGCGTGCTCGCCCGGCTCCGCCAAGAGGGCCAGGGGCTGATTGACTGACCGCACCGGGTTCTTCAGAATCTCTGAAAGGTCCGGCCCGTGGCGGCCATTTCCCTTGGTGAGGACTGGTCGGACTGGAACGGTGGGACTGTGAAACACATGCTGACCCAACATCCGAGCCGCGAGCAGTTGTCCGACTTCGCCCTGGGGCGACTGGCGGAGCACGAGACGGCCGAGGTCGAACGGCATGTGGCGGGCTGCGCGAGCTGTTGCGACGTGCTGCGTGCGGTGCCCGACGACACGTTGGCCGAGCGGCTGCGGCGGCCGGAAACATCGGTGGACGGCACGGCGCCGCCGGCAAGGCAACCCGTGCGGCCGACGCGGCAGGATCCCACCGTGCCTCAGGAACTGCTCGATCACCCGCGCTATCGCATCGTCCGGGCGCTCGGGGCCGGCGGCATGGGCGTGGTCTATCAGGCCGAGCACCGTATCATGGAGCGGACGGTCGCGATCAAGGTGATCAACCGCCACTACGTGAACAACCCCCAAGCGATCGAGCGGTTTCGACAGGAGGTGCGGCTGGCCGCCCGGCTGTCGCATCCCAACATCGTCGCGGCCCACGACGCCGACCAGGCCGGCGACCTGCACTTCCTCGTCATGGAGTTTGTCGACGGCGTCAGCCTGGCGCGGCGAATCGAGAAGCGCGGACCGTTCACGATTCAACAGGCGTGCAACTTTGTGCGCCAGGCGGCGCTCGGGCTGCAACACGCCTTCGAGCGCGGCATGGTGCACCGCGATATCAAGCCGCAGAACCTGATGCTCACGCGCGCCGGCCAGATCAAGATCCTCGACTTCGGTCTGGCCCGCATCGCGCGCGAGGCCGATCCGGCCGCGACGGGGATGTTGCCCGCCGCGGCCGACCAGTCCATCGCCGGGCTGACCATGGCCGGCCAGGTGCTCGGCACGCCCGACTACATCGCGCCCGAACAGGTGAACGACGCGCGACACGCCGACATTCGGGCCGACATCTACAGTCTCGGCTGCACGCTCTACTATCTATTGTCGGGTCACGTGCCGTTCCCGCGCGGATCGAGCACACAGAAGCTGATCTCGCACACCGAAATGGAACCGGTGCCGATCGGCCGATTGCGCGACGATCTGCCGGCCGAACTGATCGCGATCGTCGGGCGCATGATGGCGAAAAAACCGGCCGACCGATTCGAGACGCCGGCCGATCTCGCTCAGGCGCTGACGCCGTTCGCCAGGTCGGGTGGGTCGGTCGCGGCCGACGCAACGACTCGGCCCGGCGGACCGACCGATTCTCGCGAACCATCGCGACCGGCCGAGCAGCTCAACCTGGCCGCGTTGGGCGATCTCATGGACGACGAGCCAAGCGCGGCGCCTGTCGCAGCCTACCGCTTGGCTGCCACCGAGGCGATGGCGCCTGCCGCAACCGGCCGCCGGACTCCCGCCCGCAGCCGCACCAGAGGAGGTCTTGGCCGCGCGGTGGGTGAGGCCGCAATGAAACTGGGCGGCGCGGCCGTCGCACTATTCGTGCTCGCCGTGGTCGGCTGGAAGATGCTAAACGGCATCTTGGGCGCACCCGAGTCAACTGATCCAATCGGGGCGTCGGCCCCAGACGAGAATCGCGAGAAAGGTCCAAGCTCTTCGGGCACGGAAACGGCCGCGGTTCGCGGTACTGCTGCGCCGCCGAACGAATACGCTCGATCCGATTCCAAGCCGCCGCGGGCCGACCAGCGGCCTTCGGCGCCGCCCGCCGTAGCAGGCAAATACCGTGTTGTGTTCGTGCTTGCGTCGGATGGGTTCTACTACCCGGACTACAGCGGCGTCTACGATGTGCTGACCGCCGAGGGCGTCGACGTGGTGATCGCATCATCGAGAGTCGGATCGTTGCGACCCGACCCGACGGGCGGCGGCGGCACAGTCGAGAGCACGCTGAGTATCCGCGACGCGCGGCCGGACGATTTCGACGCGGTGATCATCTGCGGCGGTAAGGGCGTCACGGAGTTCTTCAGCTATCGCCAGACTGAGGCCGCGGCGCACGTGAAGCGGCTGGTCGACGAGATGCAGGCCCAGGGCAAGTGGGTTACGGCCCTGTGCATGGGTCCGGCCGTGTTGGCCGACGCCGGCGCGCTGGCGGGCGGCATAGAGGTCACCGGATTCAGCAATGATCTCGTACGTAAGAAGGTCGAAGGGAACGGCGGCGTGTGGAACAATCGCGAACCAGTCGTTGTATCGGGCCGCATCATCACCGGCCGAGACGACAAGACCGCCGGCCAATTCGCACGCCGCGTCGTCGAGGCGCTTCGGACCGGGCGGTGAGATGAAATCCACGAGGATTGGAATCACGGATTACACAGATGGCACAGATGAAAACCGCTGCGGGCACGAATCTGTGTAATCTGCGGAATCTGTGGTTCCATCAAGACCAAGCATAAGGAGCGTCCATGAATCGTTGTCGCGTCTTGAGCGTGTCGGCATGCTTCCTGTTGGCCGTGTCCGTGGGGCTCGCGGCACAGTCGCCGAAACAGAATGCGGGCAAGCAACGTGGCGCAGTGCCGCCGCGGAAGACGACGGCGCCCGCCGCATCGCCCCAAGCTCCACCGGCGCGGAGCACGACGGCGGCGGCTGATCGGTCGCTCGATGCGAGAATCGCAGCAGTGTTGCCGACCGAGCAGGAGGACCGATGGCTTGAAATCAAGTGGCGAACCAACATCGCTGAGGCGCGGGCCGAGGCCGCTCGCGAGAACAAACCGGTCTTCCTCTGGGTCATGAACGGCAACCCCATAGGGTGCGGCTGAAACAACGCGGTGCGGGGCCGTGTCGCCCTGAGCGATCCTGACGTGGTGCGCAAGATCAATGAGAACTACATCCCGGCCATCGGCGAGCACGGCATACTGACTCGCGGGCCGCTCTCCGACTGGTGGAACCAGACGGTGCCGCAGGCGAACCCGCAGTACCGTGGCGGCTCGACGCAAGGCTACTACGTCATCGCGGCCGATGGCACGGGGATCTTCTGGGACAACTACATTCCGCGCATCGGCGAAGCGGTCGATCGCGGCCTGGCGCGGTATCGTCAGAGTCCATCGCGCCGCGCCGAGATTTCGCCGCAACTGCTGCGCGACGCGGCCCCGCTGCCGCCGCCGCCCGGCACGTCCGTCGTCCGGCTGTTCACGCGCATCCGCCCAGTGCCCGAAGGCGCTCACCCGCACAACAGCAACCTCGGCCGCGACTACATGTGGGTGCTGGCCGACGAAGTTCGCGAGATGCTGGACGCCGGCCGGGGCGGTCAGCCGTTCGAGATGCCGCGCACGCTGGTGGCCCGGCTGGTCACCTTTCACCTGGTCGACAATGTGCGGGGACAAGTTTGGGCGTATCGGCCGGGCGACGTGAGCCGCGCTCGGTTCACTGCCCGGCCGGTTGGTTCCGACGGCCAGGTTCGCCGTTTCACATTCACGGGCGAGTACGCGAAACGGTCGTCGAACCCGCCGCACTGGACTGATCGCGGCCAGGAAGGGCGCGTCGAAGGTGAGTTCGAGCTTGACGCGGAGCGCGGCAAGATCGTCCGATTTCGCGCACTGGTCGAGTCGCAGGCTTGGGACCAATCGGAACAGCCGCGCAACTTCCCGCCGCCGTCGGGTCGATATCCGCTGCTCACGGCGATCACCGAGGCGAACGACGAACTGTCGCAACAAATCACGCCCGAGCCGGCAGGGACCGGTCAGTACTACCTGCGGCCGGTGCTCAGCGTTCGCGATTGACCCGGAGATTGGAACCACACATTTCGCCGATGACACGGATTGGAAGAGTTGCTGAGCCCGATCTGTGTAGTCGGTGAAATCCGTGGTTCTATCAAGTGCGACCGTCGCTACGCGGCCGAACGATGGTCGGGATGACGGACGGTCGGCCCGGGCGCGTCGACGCGCAGCCCGCGGCCGGTCAGCACGCGACCCCATTCCTGAGCGACGAAGATGACCGCCACCAGGTACGTCATGGGGTTCTTCGGGTCGGCCGCGAGCACCGGTCGGTTGTGCTCGAAGTAGCGGTGGCCGGCGAGCTGAAACGCCCAGCCGACGACGAACATCGCCAAGGCCGCTTGCCAATGAAACACCACAAGCACCAGCGACGCCGCAATCAGCGGGATGCCGATCATGTGCGACACCCTGCACCCCACCGTGCTGTGTTCGGCACGGTAGTGCTTCATGTGAGTCTCAAACGCGGTCATTGCCTTCCTCCCTGTCCCCCCGTTGGTGCAAGACTGATACGCCGCTTCGCTGTTCCGCGCAGCCGAAAGCGGACTGAAGCGTCGTCCTAGATGGGCAACAGGGTGACGTGCGTTCCGTCGCTGCTCGCAATCAGGGGATGCCCTGCCTAGAGGTGATGGAAGGCAGGACCGGCCTGCCTGCGAGCATGCTTCTAAACTACTCTACGATAAGACTCGGCAATTTGCTCGTGCCGCTTCATTTTCTGCGGTGAAATTCTTGGATGAACTGCCACGCCTCTTCGGCAGACTCGACGAAATGGACCAGTTCGGCGTCGGCCGGGGCGATGACACCCTCGTCGACCAGGAACCGAAAGTTGATGACCCGGTCCCAAAACTCGCGGCCGAACAGCACGATCGGCAGCGGCGGCATCTTCCGGGTCTGCACCAACGTCAGGGCCTCGAACAGCTCATCGAGCGTGCCATAGCCGCCGGGGAAGGCGACCAGCGCCTTGGCCCTGAGCAGAAAGTGCATCTTGCGAATCGCGAAGTAGCGGAACTGAAAGCAGAGTTCGGGCGTGATGTACGGGTTCGGCTCCTGCTCCATCGGCAGCGTGATGTTGAGTCCGATCGACTTGGCCCCGACGTCGAACGCGCCGCGATTCGCGGCCTCCATGATGCCCGGCCCGCCGCCCGTGACGATCACGTAGTCGCACTCGCCGTCCAACTGGCACGTGCTCGATACGATCGCTCCGAACCGCCGGGCCTCGTCGTAATACTTCGACTTGGCCAGTTGGCGTTTCGCGATGGCCAGTTCCTTCGCCAACTCGCGATCGCGTGGCCGCCGTTTCGTTTGGCGATCCAGCGACTTGACCTTTTCGGTCATCTCGTCGGCCGGGCCGATCCGCGTGCCGCCGAAGACGACGATGGTCGAGTGGACGCCTTGTTCCTGTTGGACCAGTTCTGGCTTCAGCAACTCGAGCTGCAGCCGAACCGGCCGGAGTTCGTTGCGGTTCAGGAACTCGATGTCCTCATACGCCTTGACGTACGCGGCAGCCTTTTTCAGCGCCGCCTTGCGACGGGCGACCGACGTATCTTCCATGGTTCCTCCGTGAACAGCGATCGCGGGCGGTCCAACTCACGTTGTCGAAGCCGGGCCGGCGTCCTCGATGCGGCGGATTTCGTCCTCGACGTTGGCGATTCCCTTCTTGAACTCGCTCACGCCGCGGCCGAGGTTGCGCATCACGTCGGGCAGCTTGTGGCCGAAGATCAACAGCGCGACGAACCCGACAACCAGCATTTCGTAGGGACCGATGCCGAACATGAAGCACCTCACTTTCCTGGACTTGGGCCGGCAGTTACGTGCGGCCGACGAGGCGGGTTACTCTCGGGGCATGTGCCGCAACCCTGTTCCTGACTCGTGGCCACATTCTAGCCGCCTGGCCGGACCGCGGCAATGACGACTTCACCGCGAGTCGTCCATGATCCAGCGGTACAGCCAGCCGACCACCGCGCCGACGATCACCACGATCCACATGCCGATTGCGAGTTGCCGAAAAGACCACCGCGCGGCGAACACGATTAGCTCGAAGTCCATGGCTCGTCCCCACCGAGGCGTCTCGTACGAAGCAGAAGCGAATTCGTCACGACCGAAACCGAACTGGCGGCCATCGCGCCCGCCGCCACCACCGGCGCCAGCATACCGGCCGCCGCCAGCGGAATCATGGCGACATTATATATGAACGCCCAGAACAGGTTCTGCCGGATCACCGACCACGTCAGCCGACTCAGCCGAATCGCCCGCACCGCGCCGATCAGGTCGCCCGACACGAGCACGATCTGGCCGGCCTCGATGGCGACGTCGGCGCCGGTGCCGAGCGCGATGCCGAGATCGGCCTCGGCCAGCGCCGGAGCGTCGTTGATGCCGTCGCCGATCATGGCCACGACGCGACCGTCGTCGCGGAGTTGCCGAACCACGGCCGCCTTGCCGTCCGGCAACACGCCGGCCAGCACCCGCTCGGCCCGGACGCCGGCCCGCCGCGCGATTGCCGCCGCCGTCTCGGCGTTGTCGCCGCTCATCAGGAATACATCAAGCCCAAGCTGGTGCAATTCGAGCACTGCCTGGCGGCTCGACGGTCTGATCTGGTCCGCCATCGCGACCAGCCCGACAAGCATGCCGTCTCGCGCGACGCACACGACCGACTTTCGTTCCCGCTCGAGTTGTTCCCGTTTCGCTGTTAGCGGCTCGCAGTCTACGCCCGCGTTCTTGACGAATTCGTAGCTGCCCACCAGCACCGTAGATTCGCCGATCTGCCCGCGCACGCCGCCGCCCGCCGTCGCCTCGAAGTCCGCCGGCGCGTCCAAGCGCACATGCCACTCGCGCGCACGCTCGACCACGGCCCGCGCCAGCGGATGCTCGCTGCCCGATTCGAGCGAGGCCGCCAGGCGCACAAGTTCCTCCTGTGTCACACCCGCGGACTCCACTGCTCTTCTCCCTCTCCCCGCTTGCGGGGAGAGGGCCGGGGTGAGGGGTTTTTCTGAGGCGATCAGCGCGGTCCCCCCCTCACCCCGACCCTCTCCCCCCGCAGACGGGGGGAGAGGGAGAAACGACTTCGGGACTTGTGCCGATGCGTCCGGAACTGCGGAGACCGAGTGTTGGTCTGCAGCGATCACCGTCACCACATCCGTCACCTCCGGCCGACCGAGCGTCAACGTGCCGGTCTTGTCGATCAGCACCACGTCGATCGTGCCCGCGCGTTCGAGGGCTTGGGCCTCTTTGATCAGGATGCCCATTCCCGCGCCGCGGCCGCTGCCGACCATCACGGCGGTCGGGGTCGCCAGGCCGAGCGCACACGGACACGCAACGATCAGTACGGCGGTCATGTTCAGCACTGCCCGCGCCCAGCGACCGTCGGCCGGTCCGAATGTCGCCCAGCCCAACAGCGTCGCCGCGGCGATCGCCAGCACCACCGGCACGAACACGCCACTCACGCGATCGGCCAAACGCTCGACGTCGGCCTTCGATTCCTGCGCCCGGCGCACCAGGCGCACGATCTGTTCGAGCGTCGTGTCGCGGCCGACCCGCGTCGCCTCGACGTGCAGCAGTCCCGACTGGTTGATCGTGGCGCCGATTACCGGCGACCCGAACATCTTCTCGACCGGCATACTCTCGCCGGTGATCATCGACTCGTCGACCGCGGAGCGGCCCACACGCACGACTCCGTCCACTGGCACTCGCTCACCCGGTCGCACGACGACCAACTCACCGACGCGAACATCGGCCGCGGGTACCTGAGTCTCGATTCCGTCGCGCCGCACGCAGGCCGTTGGCGGCGCCAGGTCGAGCAACCTCAGGATCGCGTCCGATGCCTTGCCCTTGGCCCGCGCCTCGAGGAACCGACCCAGCGAGATCAGCGTCAGGATGATCGCCGAGTCCATGAAATAGTGATGTCCGATGCCCGGCCGCTGGAACCACACGGCGTAAGCCCGCAGTCCGGTTTCCGCGACAGGCAAGCCGTGCGACGGCGCGCCGCCGAACCACTGCGCATACACCAGTCCGAAGATGCTGAACCCGTAGGCGACCGTGGTGCCCAGCGCGACCAGTGTGTCCATGTTGGCCGACCCATGCCGCAGCCGTCGCCACGCGCCAACGTAGTACGGCCAGCCGAGCACCACCTGAAGTGGCGTCGCCAGCGCGAACATCATCCATCCCGCCGCCAGTTCGTGCGCGCTGAGCGACAGCTTTAGGATCATTCCGCTGAGCAGCCCGCCAAGGATCGCCCGGTTGCGCCAGACCCGGACCTCGGCCGCTCGCTGCGCCTGATGGCTGTGGAGGTCGTCGACTTCCTCAGAGGTCAGGGGAGCGGCGACATACCCGGCCTGCTCGACTGCTCGAACCAGAGCCGGCTCGTCGCTGGAACCCGCACGGAACTCGACGACAGCCCGCTCGGTCGCGAGGCTGACGCTGGCGGTACTCACCCCCGACACCGCGCGCAGCGCCTGTTCCACGCGAGCCACACAACTCGCGCAGTGCATCCCCTGAATCCTCAGCCGAACCTGTTGGTCCACGCTGCTCATGGCAATGCCATTGTACGGAGAAGACACACCGCTGCGCCAATCCGCGAAACCGCGTCCGCAGATCGCCCCGGCCCACGACCTGCCCGTGACGCCGCCGTTGGGCCGATCGGACCCTATTCCGGGCGGTTGCCGTTCGATATCCTGAGCGCCCTGTGATTCGTTCCCCGAAGGAGAAACCACCGTGCCGCACAAACTCCTGTCCGCAATCGTTGTGACGCTCGCCGCCGTCCTGTGTTCCGCATCGCCGCCAAACGACGCGAACGATTCAGTTTGGTTCGACGCCTCATTGCCGGGGCTGATCGAACTGTACAAGGACATCCACGCGCATCCCGAACTGTCCTACCGCGAGACCCAAACGGCCGCGCGACTGGCAGAGGAATTGAAGCGAGTTGGCTGCGAGGTCGCCGAGAAGATCGGCAAGACGGGCGTCGTCGCATTGCTCAAGAATGGCGACGGGCCGACGATCATGGTCCGCGCCGACATGGACGCGCTGCCCGTGACCGAGGCGACCGGCCTGGCCTACGCGAGCAAGGCGACGACCAAGGACGACGACGGCGGCACGGTCGGCGTCATGCACGCATGCGGCCACGACGTTCACATGACCTGTCTGATCGGCACGGCCAGGTTTCTAGCCGCGCACCGCAACGACTGGAAGGGGACGGTCATGTTCATCTGCCAGCCGGCCGAGGAGCGCGGCGGCGGCGCGAAGGCGATGCTCGCCGATGGACTCTTCACGCGGTTCCCGAAGCCAAAGTACGCGGTCGCGCTGCACGTCGAGGCGTCGATGCCGGCCGGCCGCGTCGGCTACACGCCCGGCTACTTTCTGGCCAACGTCGATTCGGTGGACATCACCGTGCGCGGGCGCGGCGGCCACGGAGCACAACCGCAATCGGCCATCGACCCGATCGTCATTGCCTGCAAGCTCGTGCTCGACCTGCAAACGATCGTCAGCCGCGAACTCAAGCCGACCGATCCGGCCGTCATCACGGTCGGCTCGATCCACGGCGGCACCAAGCACAACATCATCCCCGACGAGGTGAAGCTGCAGATCACCGTGCGATCGTACAAGGACGAAGTGCGCAAGCACCTGCTCGAATCGATCGAGAACAAGGCGATGGCGGCCGCCGCCGCGTCGAAGGCGCCCAAGCCGACCATCGAACACTCCGAGGGCACTCCGGCCACATACAACGATCCGCAACTCACCGAGCGTGCCGCGGGCGTCTTCCGCCGCGTGCTCGGCGCCGACCAGGTTGAACTGCGCGAGCCGGTCATGGGCGGCGAGGACTTCAGCGAGTACGGCCTTGCCGGCGTGCCAATCTGCATGTACCGACTCGGCAGCGTGCCCGCGGAACGTGCCGCCAAGGCGAAGGACGGCGACTCGCTGCCGTCGCTGCACTCGAGCCTCTACTACCCAGACCCGGAACCGACCATCAAGACCGGCGTACGCACCATGACCGCACTGGTGCTCGACCTGCTCAAGTCGGCCGAGAGATGACCTTGAAAGGGAACACTGATCTCCACTAATCAACGCTGATGGGAGCTTCAGGCTCGTTTCCATCAGTGTCGATCAGCGTGGATTAGTGTTCCCGCTTCTTCAAGTTCGCGTGCCTCCGGGAGCGGCGGATCGACGATGCAAGAACTGTCAGACAAAAAGCGGCGACAAGTCGTCGCACTCCAAGGTTCACGTCGTCGAGCCATCGCCGCCCTTGTGCTCGTCAACGCGCTGTGGGGCATATCGTTCCCCGTGATGACGATGATCAACCGAATCGCCGAGCGTCAGCTTTCCGGACGGGTGGCTGGGGTCGAGTCTTCGAGCCCCCAGTCACGGCTGGACAATCGGGCTGGGGGCTCGAAGACTCGACCCCAGCCACCCAACTCCCAACAAGGGTCGCGGCGAAATACTGGCTTGTCTTCATCGCGTGTGCTCGGCGCGGCGTTCTACATGAGCGTGCGGTTCGCCATCGCACTCGCACTGCTCGCCGTGGTGATGCCTGGGCTGTTTCGAGGGCTGACGCGCGAGCACTGGCGACTGGGCGCTTACGTGGGCCTTTCGTTCGCGGCGGGTTCCATCCTTCAGATCGTGGCGCTCAACGAGATTCCGGCGTCGCGCAGCAGCTTCCTCACCAGCCTGGCCGTCGTCTTTACGCCGCTACTCATGGTCACTGTGGAACGGCGCTGGCCGCGGCGAGTCGTCTTGGCGGGCGTCGCGCTGGCGTTGGCGGGCACGGCGATCCTCACGGGAATCGTCGAACTGGGCGGACGGTTCGGAGTGCGGATCGCGGGCGAGGCGGCGACTCGTTGGCAGGTGGGCGACACGCTCACGACGATCGCCGCGTTCCTGTTCGCGGTCCAGATCATTCAGATCGACCTGTTCAGCCGCCGCATGTCGCCGGCTCAACTGACGCCGGGCATGTTCGTCGCCACGATGAGCTTCGGCGTCGTCGCGTTCGCGGCTGGCGTACTCGCCATGCCAGGCTCAGCCGCGTTGCCCGCGCGATTCGCCCTGCTCCAGGACGGACCGTTCGTGACGCTCACCGTGGTTACGAGCCTGCTCTGCACGGTTGCCGCGTTCTACTTGATGAACAAGTACCAACCGTTCGTCACGCCTGCCGACGCCGCGCTGATCTACACGCTGGAGCCGATCTTCGCGACCTTCTGGGCCATGTGGCTGCCGGGCCTCATCAGCCCGCTCGTTGGGCTTGACTATCCATCCGAAGAACCCGGCTGGCAACTGACCGCCGGCGGCCTTCTGGTCGTAATCGGCAACGTGCTGGCTCTGTGGCCGACGACGGGCCAAAGAATGTCCAGCACGATGAGCGACGATGAACGGCAGTCCTGCTAAATAGCCTTGCACGATTCTGGGACAGTAGCCCGACGCGCCAGCGAGGGA
>DAIOWH010000015.1:0-57334 GCA_036758585.1 Planctomycetia bacterium | reverse complement strand
TGGCTGGCGTTTGTTGTGCCTCGCCTGCGGCTGCGGGTTAAACGAATTCGGCCCCTTTCAATGTGGAGCACTACTGAGCGGGGGGGCGAAGCTGAGCAGGGCATGTCTCCTACCAAATTGGCGAGCAGCTACACACGGGTATGCAGCTCCTAGCCCCCGGCCGCTGCGGCTTGATTCGGGGCGATTGAGTCGCTAGAGTACGTTCGTTCACTTCTGGTCGCACCCGCGTGCAAGGTACGCGCAGGGTGGGCCGGGGGGGTCAAGGAGATTCTTATGCGACGCACGGTTGAATCGCTCGAAACACGTCTGTTGTTGAACGGTGACCATGCGTGGCCTGGTGGGGATCACTTCGAGCTGCCGCCTGACTTCCATTTTCCGGCTTTTCCGGCCGACTTCGAGCTGCGCCCTGACTTCCATTTTCCGGCTGACTTTGAGCTGCCTTCCAACTTCGACTTGCCACCGGACCTTGACCTGCCGATCGACTTTGAACTGAACGACATCGACGTGGTGTCGATAGCCAACGTCGCCTCGGGCCTGTTTGGCTTCGAGATTCCGTCGGAACAGGAACCAAACGACACCCGCGACCAGGCCACGCCCATCGAGTTGAGTAGTCCGTGGGATTGCGACGAGGTCTGTGTCGCGGCGAACGGCGTGCACGGCGACCAGCCCGTTGCGAAGCGTCCATTCATTGTGCCGGGGTTCGGCGACGAACAACACGGTGCGGTCGCGGGCAACCTCGACAGCGGCGACGCATCGATCGGCGACGCCGATTTCTTCACGTTCACGGTCGACGCCGAAAGGAAGATACTGGTGCACTTCGGCGGCGACGCCGCGGCACAGGGTGTGTTGCCGCAGCTTCTCGACGCCGACGGCAACGTGCTGGCGACCGCCGAGGCGTTCGACTGGGACGATGACGGCGCGATCGACGCAGCGACGCTCGACCACTACACGCGGTCCGGCGGGCAACTGTTTGTGCAGCTCGGCCCGCAACCGGGCATCGCGTCGCCCAGCGAGTACATGATTAGTGTGAGCGTGTTCCCCGAGCCGAACGTGGAACACGAACCGAACAACGACCCGGCATCGGCCAACCGCATCGAGTTGAATCCGCAGTTCGATTTCTGGTGCGACTTCGTCTGCCCGCTGGCAGCACGCGGACGTGGCGGCGAGCACCGCGCACCACCGGAAGCCGGCATCTGCATGGTCGGCGTTCCATCGCCGTGCAACGGGCCTGAGTGGGACGGAGTGGGCGACGACGAATCTACCGACCAGTCGCACTACGGCGTCGACGACATGTGGAACGACGCGGCCAACCTCATCTTTCCACCGCCGTGGGAGCAGGATGAATCGCTGCACGCCTTCGTCGAAGGCGAGCTGAAGAACCCGTGCTCGGACGATCCGCTCTGCGCCGCGGTGGCCGATGTGGCCCCCGACGCCGACTATTTCGTCTTTGAGGTTCCACCCGTGTTTCAATTGGACATTCACCTCTGGGGTCCAGCCGCCGAACATGGCGCGAACCTCACGCTGCTCGACGGCGAGAAGAATGAACTGGCGAGCGATACCGACCCGAGCGACGGCATTGGAATCGAGTGGCCCGCCGAGGCTGGCGGCGTCTTTTACCTCCGCGTCGACGGCGCCATTGACGAAGTTCCGGCCCCCGACCCCGTCTGTCCCAGGCCCAGTCACCCGATCAAGGACGGCGACGGCGAAGAGCATTGCTACGTTCCCGAATGGTGGGACCCGACTGCGTACCAGGTCGAAATACTCGCCGACGAGATCACGCCGCCCAACCAAGGCGCCGGCGAGAATGAGCCGAACGACTCGTTCGATCAGGCGAACCATCTCGATCTTCACCAGCTCTACTACATTCTGCCCGGCCCGGACCGGCGCGAGGCCGAGGCGCTCGGCATCGGCGGCGGACCGACGGGCGACCAGGATTACTATCAATTCGACGTCCGTGCCGGCGAACGAGTGAACGTCGCGGTTCATACCTCGCTCGAAGAGGTGATCGACGCATGGATCGAGGCCAATGGCCTGAACGAGTTTGGCGATCCGATCGACACGGCCTACCTCGGCGGCACTCCGCTCTTTGACGAGGCGACCGGCAAGTACACCGATCGCATCGACTACATTCTGGCGAATCACCCCGAATTGGATTTCGGTCAGTTTCAGGTGATCGTCTACGACGGCGCCGGCAACGAGGTCGGGCGGTCAGACGATGCGACGCGATCGAGCGACGTGGTCTTCACCGCCGACGCCGACGGCGCCTACTTCGCCCGCGTGTTGGCCGGCGGGGATGAACTCGGCGCCGAGTATGGTTACTACTGGCTCTTCATCGGCGCCGAGCGCGAGACGATCGAGGGACCCGATGAGTTTGAACCGAACGACTCGTTTGAAGACGCCGACTGGATCGATCTCGAGCCGCTGCCCGTGTTCGTGGTTCCGGGCATGGAGATGTTCGGCGGCGACGCGCTGGGCATCGCCGGCGGTTCGTCGAACGACCAGGACTTTTTCGCCTTCGATGTCTTTGCCGGCGAGCACGTGACGGTCGGCGTCGGCGGCTTCCTCGACGGCTTCGGGTTCCTCGACTACGACCCGAGCGGAGTGGCAACGAACGGCGCGCGGAAGGCCGACGTCGGGCCGCACGGCCATTCGCGCCTGCCAGGCATGCGGTTCGGAGTGGTCGAGGCGGTGATCTTCGACGCCGACGGTAACGAGATCGGCCGCACCGGCGGCGCCGATGCGCTGGAACCGGTCGTCTTCAAGGCCGATGCCAACGCCACCTACTACGCCCGCGTCTCGGCGCCCGACGCGACTGACGACACGGTTCAGTACCGGCTCGGCGTCATGACCCAGGGATTCTTCGACGAAGGAGCCGCTGAGACGCCCGCCGAAGAACCGCTCGTCATCACGCTCGAGCCCAACGAAGAGTTCACGTTTGTCGATGAAGACGGCGACACAGTGACCATCGAGTACAACGGCCGCGGCGGCGAATGCGAAGTGGTGTTCACCGGCCCCGACGCCGACGGCGCCAACATCGCCGACATCACGATCGAAGGCTTCCGCAAAGGCAAGAGCCTGAACGTCTCGACCGACGGATCGGCCGAGGTCGGCTCGGTCGAAATCCAGGGCGTGCTCGGGCGCAGTCGCCGCGGCGGTGGCGGCGGGTTCGGCACGGTGAACATCGACGGCAACCTGGGCGAATTCTCGAGCAACCTGAACGTCCGCAGCCTGCTCGTCGACGGAATACTCGGCGCGATCGACGCGCCCGGCAACACGGTGCAGCGCCTCGAAGCATCGATCTTCGATCAGGCCATGGCCGACGTGGGCGGCCTCGGCCGTGTGCAGGTCGATCAGGACCTCGTCACCGCCCTGTTCGGCGAGTTCCTGCCCTACGACCCGGCCGGCTTCGTCGATCCGGCGCGGTGAGTTTCAGCTTGGGGCGCGCGACCAGAGGATTCTCGTGCAAGGTCCTGACCCCGGCGGCGTACCTCTTACCGAGCAAACGATGCTCGCGAGTGCCCGCGGGATCATGGCCGAGCTGACCGCGGGTGGTGTGCGAAACAATCCATCTTCACCACGCCGCTGGCTCAGCGGGAAGAAAGGGGGGAACGAGATGTTCCAGTCTGTCCTGCGTCGCCGCCAGGTTCCGCATCAGGCCCACAACGGTCGCAAGCGGACCAAACCGCAGAATCACGTTCGGGTCGGTCAATTCGATACGCTCGAAAATCGCATGCTGCTCACGACAGGCCCGACCGCTCGCATCGTCGACGGCCAGGCGACGTCGGGTTTCGCGTCGGTCGGCATCGTGGGCGATCGCTCAGGCGGCTTCTGTTCCGGCACGCTCATCAATGCGACACACGTGCTAACCGCGGCCCATTGCGTCGAGGACATGGCGGCGACCGCCGGCCGGTTCACGGTCGGCGGAGTGACTTACTCAACGTCGGCGGTGTTCGCCCATCCCAGTTACAACGGCAACCGCATCGGTGACGACGCGGCCAACGACATCGCCCTCATGCGACTCAGTCGGTCGGTACCTGCCACCGTCAGACCCAGCCCGCTCTTTCGCAACACGCCCGAGGTCGACCAGTTGCTCACGCTCGTCGGATTCGGCGCCGGCGGCACTGGCCAGAACGGCCACAACGGCGACTTCGGCACCAAGCGGGTCGGCACGACGCCGATCGACCGCGTGACCACAAAACTCATTCACTGGACATTCGAGCGGGGCGAGAGCAACACCGCTCCGGGCGACTCGGGCGGCCCCGCGTTTCTTCAGGCCGGCGGCGTGTACTATGTCGCCGGCGTCACCTCGGGCGGAGACAGCCCGAACGCCGGTTGGGGCGACAAGTCGTTCGATACCCGCGTTGATGCCTACGCCTCGTGGATCGACTCGATCGCCAATACCAGCGGCACTCCCACGCCCGACCCAGACCCGAATCCTGATCCTGTTCCCGATCCGGATCCCGACCCAGATCCGGACCCCGATCCGGACCCAGATCCTGATCCTGTCGACGACGACCACGTCGACGACGTTGGCGCCGACGCCACCGAGATCGTTCTCGACGCAAACAGTCAAGCCTCCGAGACGGGCGATCTCGAAGTCGAGGGCGATCGCGACGTGTTTCAGGTCACGCTCGACTCCGCCGGTTCGCTCATTGTCGACCTCACGGGTATCGACGACGTCGACACCTACTTGCGCGTGTACGACGATGCGGGCAATCTCATCGACGAGAACGACGACTGGCGGCTCACGCTCGACAGTCACCTCGAAGTGTCGGTCGAGCCGGGCACGTACTTCATTTCCGCTGGTTCGTACCAGGACTCCGAAGCGGGCGCCTACCAACTAGACGTGGCGCTCGACACCGACGACCACGGCGATACCCGGGCCGAGGCCACGCGCCTGACGCTGTCCACTGCCGGCGCGGGCGGGTCGCCGGGCGTGATCGGTCGCGATGGAGACCGCGACTTCTTCCAGTTCACGGCCAATCGGACGGGCTACATCGTCGTCACGGCGACCGCCAGCAGCGACCTGGATACGGTTGTTGCCGTGTACGACATCCGCGGCCGCCGCATCGCGTACAACGACGACTGGTCCGGCACGAACAGCCGCGCCGTGATCCGCGGACGCGCCGGCCAAACCTACTTCGTCGAGGTCGGCGGCTACGGCGATTCGACGGGCGGCTATCGCATGGGTGTCACGACCAGCACGCTCCGGCCTCCCACCGCGCCGCCGCGGTCCGCGCGGACCGCCGTGGTCGTGCCGCAACGCGACGCCGACGAATCGCCGCGCGTCGCGCTGGCGACTCAACTGGCCAATCGCTTTGCCGGCCTGTTGAATTGACGGGTTTGGGTGGCATGCCCTCGGCTCGGCGTGGGCATGCCGGCGCAAGAGCCGACGGCACCCGTCCTTTCAGGTTGGACGGACCACTCACGTTCATCTTGAGAAAGGATCGCCAAATCGCCTCTAGCTTCGCGTACGCCCGGACGATCTCCTGCGCCTTGCGAGCACGGTTCAGGTAGGCCAGCCAGCCTTGAACCTGCTCTTGAAAGCACACAATCGTGGTCGCGATGTCGTCGGGGGCGAGATTCGCCAGGCGAGCCAACAGGCGATCGCATGCCGGCTGTTCCCGCCACTGCAAGATGGACAAGTGATCGGTGTCCAGCAGGACGGGCATGTACGATCAACCTTTCAGTTTTCCCGATCGGATCAGGCGACCCAGACGAACAATCTCGCGATGGTCCTTGTCGCCCTCAAAATCGCCGAGGATCTGGCGATACCACGGCGCTGCCTTGCGTTTGGAAAGCGAAGCCTTCACAGCCGCCAATTCATGTTCAAGACGGGTCAGTCGTGCTTCGAGTTCTTGCGTTGACACGGCTCATCCTCCGAACACCTGCCGATCAAGGATCATATTCTTGCGTTCCTCCGCGGTCTGCGGCAAGGCGGGTCGGGGTCGGGTAGTGGTACATTTTTGTACCACTACCCGGGGTCGGGGGACGTCTTGGGTGGCATGCCGTCAGCTTTGCGTCGGCATACCTACGCAAAGCCGAGGGCGTGGCACTCAAGATTCCAAATGCTACCCGGCGTCGCATGTCCCAAATGAACCTCGCCCTCGCGTCTGCAAGATTCTGCTTCGCGCGGCGTACCTTTGTTGAGCGGTCGATCGACGCTCACCCGAACAGGCGCCCGCCGAGTGTGCGGGCGGTGTCCATCAAGTCACTCCTTTTGGCTACGCCGCCGACTCAGGCGGAAAGGGGGAACACATGTTTGGCTCCATCTTGCGTCGACGATCGGCACCAGGCAAGGACCGGCCCATCAATAAGTGTCGCATTCGTAGGACGGGCACTCTTGCCCGTCTGTTGCGAGGTGACGGGCAGGAGTGCCCGTCCTACGACAGATGTCGATGCGCCGGTCCCAAACGCGGCCAGAAGCGGACGTCGCCGGCGCCGAAGGCGCGCGTCGGCCAGTTCGACACGCTCGAGAACCGGCAACTACTGTCGGCCGCAGCGACGCCCCGCATCGTCGCGGGGCAGCCGACCTCGGCATTTCCGTCGGTCGGCATCGTGGGCGATCGGTCGGGCGGCTTCTGCTCAGGCACGCTCATCAATGCCACGCACGTGCTGACCGCGGCGCACTGCGTCGACGGCATGGGCGCCACTGCCGGGCGGTTCACGGTCGGCGGCGCGACCTACTCGACATCCGCCGTGTTCGCGCACCCGAACTACAACGACAACCGGTTCGGCACCGACCGGGCCAACGACATCGCGATCATGCGGCTGACCCAGCCGGTCAGCGGCGTCGCGGCCAGTCTGCTGTTTCGCAACACGCCGCAGGTCGGCCAGATGCTCACGCTCGTCGGCTTCGGCGCCGGCGGCA
The DNA here is from genome assembly GCA_036758585.1 of Planctomycetia bacterium. Classification (GTDB taxonomy): domain Bacteria; phylum Planctomycetota; class Planctomycetia; order JALXBF01; family JBGPMX01; genus DAIOWH01. Next base: position 50,463 of record DAIOWH010000015.1, on the reverse strand, counting down.
GCGGCGAAAACGGCCACAACGGCGACTTCGGAACCAAGCGGGTCGGCACGACTCCGATCGAGCAGGTCACCAGCACGCTCATTCACTGGACGTTCGATCGCGGCGAATCCGACACGGCGCCCGGCGACTCGGGCGGCCCCGCGTTTGTGCAGACGGGCGGGGTCTACTACGTCGCGGGAATCACTTCGGGCGGGTCGGGACCGAACGGCTACGGCAGCGAGTCGTTCGATACGCGCGTCGATCCCTACGCCGCGTGGATCGACTCGATTGCGGGCACTACGGGCACGCCCACGCCCAACCCCGACCCGAATCCCAGCCCCAATCCTGACCCAGAGCCTGACCCCGGCGTGGACCCGGTCCCTGGCGACGACGACCACGTCGATGACGTCGGGCCGGATGCCACTGAGATCGTGCTCGACGAAGACGGCCAGGCGTCTGCCGCTGGCGAACTCGATCAAGAAGGCGACCGCGACGTGTTCCAGGTCACGGTCGATTCCGCCGGCTCGCTCGTGGTCGACCTGACGGGAACGGATGGCGTCGACACCTACCTGCGCGTGTATGACGGCGACGGCAACCTGATCGACGAGAACGACGACTCGGGCGGAACGCTGAACAGCCGACTCGAAATGGCCGTTAAGCCGGGTACGTACTTCATCTCGGCCGGTTCGTACGACGACGCCGAGTCGGGTGCGTACCAGGTGGACGTGACGTTGGACACTGACGACCACGGCGACTCGCGTGACGAGGCCACGAGCCTGACGCTGTCGTCCAGCGGCGCCGGCAGCGCGGCGGGCGTGATCGGCAACGACGGCGACCGCGACTTCTTCCAGTTTACGGCCGGCCGATCGGGCCAGATCACGATCACGGCATCGGGCGCCGGCGGCGACTTGGACACGGTTCTGGCCGTGTACGACTCGCGCGGCCGCCGCATCGCGCTGAACGACGACTGGGTCGGCAGCGACAGCCGCGCGGTGATCCGCGCACGTGCCGGCCAAGTCTACTTCGTCGAGGTCACGGGCTACGGCGGGTCGACCGGCGGCTACCGATTGGACATCGCGACGAGCACGACTCGGCCGCCCTCGCGTCCGCCGCGGTCCGCCGCCCACCCGGTCGTCGTGCCGCAGCGCGAAGTCGACGAATCGCCGCGCGTCGCCCTGGCCAGCCGTCTGGCCGATCGTTACGCCTCGCTGTTAAACTGACCATCGCAACAGCCGCCCCGTGCGCAGTTCACGAACGAAGCCCGACTCGACGACGAGTCGGGCTTCTCTTCGCGCCACGACCGATTGGTATCACGACCACGCGGCGAATAGAATCGCTCCGATGAAACACGTGGTGATTGTTGGCGCCGGCGTATCGGGTTTGGCCACGGCCTTTCACTTGGGTCGGCTCGCGCGGCAGCGCGGCCTTGAACTCCGGGCGACGGTCTTGGAGAGTGCGACGCGGCCGGGGGGGAGGGTTTGGACTGAACGTACGGGCGGGTTTCAGATCGAGCTCGGTGCGAATGGGTTCCTCGATTCGAAGCGATCGACGATCGACTTGTGCCGGCAGGTCGGGTTGAGCGACCAATTGATCGCCGCGCGGCCGGAAGCGCGGACGCGCTACTTGTTCTGGAACGGCCGGTTGCACAAGTTGCCCACTGGTCCGGGTTCACTCGTCACGAGCGGGCTGTTGAGTTTGGGCGGCAAGGTCCGGCTCGTGTGCGAGCGGTTCATCGCCGCGCGCCGCGACGCCGGCGACGAAACCGTCCACGAATTCGCCTCTCGCCGTATCGGGCGCGAGGCGGCCGACGTGCTGATCGACGCCCTGGTCACGGGCATTCACGCGGGCGATCCGACGCTGCTGTCGGCGCCGGCGGCCTTCCCACGCTTGATCGCGCTCGAACGGGAGTACGGCAGTTTGATGCGCGCGATGTCGAAGTTGCGCAAGAAAAGACGGGCGGAACAGGGAAACGGCCCCTTACCCCAACCCTCTCCCCGAAGCGGGGAGAGGGAGAAAACGGGAGCTGGGCCCGGCGGCACGTTGTGGTCGCTGCGCGGCGGCATGGGCCAGTTGATCGAATCGCTCGCGGAGCAATGCGGCGGCGAGCTGGTGCGCGGCGTGCAAATCAACGCGGTTCGCCCCGGCGCCGAGGGAGGCTGGTCGGTCGAGGCCGACGGCCACGACCGGTGGTCGGCCGACGCCGTGGTGCTCGCCTGCCCCAGTTTCACGCAGGCCCAGCTTGTCGAGACGTTCGACCCCGACCTGACGAGCCTGCTGAGCGAGATTCGATACAACTCGGTGGTCGTGGTCGCGCTGGGCTTTCGCCGCAGCGACATCGAGTGCGACCTGGCTGGCTTTGGCTACCTGTCGCCGCAGCACAAGCGGCGCGACGTATTGGGCGTGCTCTGGAGTTCCACGATCTTCGACCATCGAGCGCCCGCGGGCATGGTGCTCGTCCAAGCCATGTGCGGCGGCTGGAACCGACCCGACCTTGTCGGCTGGGACGACGATCGCCTGGTTCGGTCGGTGCGCGACGAGTTGCGCACCAGCCTTCAGATCGAAGCTGACGCCGCACTGGTGCGGATCGTTCGCTGGCCGCAAGCGATTCCGCAGTATCACGTCGGCCACCTCGAACGGCTGGCCGCGATCGAACTGCGGCGGCGACAACACGCGGGGCTGTTCCTGACCGGCAACTCGTTCCGAGGAATCGCCGTGAACGACTGCGCCGAAGAAGCCGTCCGCTGTGCGGGCGAAGTCGTCGAACGCCTCGCGGCGGCCGAGGTCACCAGTAGGTCGTGAGCAGGACCTCGGTGATCACTGTCTGGGCCGCAAGCACGAGAGCGACGGCCAGTGTGGCCTGGATGCGACCGGTGCGTTGCTCCTGGTCGAAAAGGCGCTGAGCCACCGGCATCACCACAAGCGGGACGAGGAACATCCAGACCCGCTCGACTTCCATGTGGTAGGCCGGCAGCAACGCGGCGATCACGAGCGTCGAGGCCGCAGCGACGGCAAACACGGCCGCGGTGTTGAACGGATGAGCGGTTGAATTGTCGAACTGCGAATTCTCGCGTCGCCGATCGACGAGGCCCGCGCACGCGACCACCGCACACGGCACGCCGACGCCGATCGCGAACGCCGCCAGGTTGCCGATAGCGAGATGCACGTGCCGCGTAGTCGTTTCGTGCGCCGTGCCGCGCATGATGTGTCTCGCGTTGGCGATCGCCGTACCGAACATGGCGAGCGGATCGTAGCCGCAGACCAGCCAGAGCAGCACGTGGAAACCGACGAACGCGGCGATTGCCGTCAGTGCGATCCAGAGAACGGTTCGCCGCGCAGCCGGCCGGTACACCCAAGCCGCACCCGCGGCGGCGCCGCAGAACGCAATGGCGATGACGACGGAGTAGGTCATGAGGGCGGCGACGCCCGCCGCGGCGCCCGACGCGGCCGCGAACCAGGCGGCGTTTCGCTCCAGCGACTCCCAGAACAGCCACATGGTCGCGATCAGCGGCACGGCGAAGACTCCATCCATTGAGGTTGCCGTGAACAGCACGGTGCTGGGCACGAGCACGTAGATGGCCGCGGCGCGTCGGGCGACCCCGGGGCCGCCAAGCCGCCGCGCCCACAGGAACACGATGGGCGCCGACAAGGCCGAGGTCAGGATGATGGCCGCCGCTGCTCCCCACGCGCCGCCGCCCGCGAGGCTGCTCGCCGCCCACACGAAAAGCACGGCGCCGGGCGGATGCACCTGCGCGTGCATCGGCATCGTCGTCGCCTGTTCCGGATAGTCGCGTAGAAACCGCCCGACTCCGTCGACTCGATCGACCGCTCCGTAGTATTCGAGGTCGGTGCGCAGCAGCGGCGCGATCAGCGAGCGTGGACCATTATCGAGCATCGCGACGCCGGCGGCGATCGCCACGAAGAACGCCGCATAGCAGCACGCCGCCGCCCCGTCACGCAGTCCGGTCGCCAACCGAGTGCGACGCAACCACGCGAAGTAGACCGCAAGGAACGCGACCGGAATGACGAGCCAGCCCTTCAGGTGCGGCCGCCAGTAGGCGTAGAGGGGCGCGAGCTTGTAGCTCACCGCGCCGAGACGCAGCCCGCCGTCGCGCATGAGGTGGCGCAGCGCGAAGTGATAACCGACGAGCGCGGCGGCGAACAATCCGCACCAAGCGAGCAGCGTCGAAAGCGTGAGCCTCCGTGTCACGACACTAGCCTCCTTGCGATCGTTGAACCGTTCAACGGCTCAGGGGGCGGGATTATGTCGGACCCTCGCGAACCACTCAAGCCGGCTTGGTCACGCGGGCGGCGCGGCCCAGAGCACACAGTTCGTGACGAGCTTCTGCACCTCGGCCTGATGGAACACAGGGAACGTCTCATGGCCCGGTCGAAAGTAGACCACGCGGCCGCCCGTCACCGCGGCCTTGGCCGCCGCGCTGGCGACTCCCTTGCCGCCGACGGTCCAGCAGCAAATGTCCGGGAACGATTCGCCGTTGTCCCAATGGCCGTAGATCACGACCGCGTCGGGCATCGGCACCTCGAACGGCTCGGCGTAGATTTCGGTCTTGGGGATGTCGAAATCCTTCACGCCCTTGGCGATGGGGTGATTCGGGTTCACCACGCGCAGGTGCTGGACAAAGCCCTTGTTGCTGTTGGAGTCAACGCGCCGAAACCCGCAGTTGGTGCCCATCAGCGCCTTGAACGGTTTGGAGTAGTGGGCCGAGTGCAGCGCGACAAACCCGGCCTTGCCCGCGCGGACCTTGGCGACGATCGACTCGACCTTCGAGTCGTTCACGTCCTTGTGCCGCACGTGGCCCCACCACACGACTACATCGGCCGCGGCGATGCGGTCGTCCGCCAGACCCTGTTCCGGTTCATTGATGTTCGCGCTGGTGACCTTCAACCCTTCGACCTTGCCGAGGAACTCGGCCACCAGGTTGCCCAGGTAGTTCTTGTACGCGCCGCTCTTGACTTGCACGTCCTGCTGTTCGTCCCAGACGAGCACGTTGGTCGTCTTCGCGGCGGGTGCGGCTGCCGCGATGGCCGGCAGGCTGGCGGAACCGAGGCCGACGGCGACGCCGCCGGCCGAGATCGTCTTGAGGAATTCACGTCGTTGCATGGGGTTGGCCTCCGGATTATTGGAATGTAGTTGGCGCGGTGCGGTTTGGCCGTCCAAGATAGCCGTCGCCGGTGCGAGACGCAATTCGTTCGCGATGCGCGACGGTCGCAAGCGGGCGTTCACCGCACGGTGATCGGCCGGAGCTTTGGGATGGACGAAAACCCGCCGCTGGCATTCCGAGTCTGGCTCGTTATGATCGCTGCCGACACAGATCGCTGGAGATCGAACCAACGGAGGCGTTTGGGTCGGATGGGGGCCAGTTCGCGTGCCGAGTTTCTTGGTCGAGTAGCCGCCGCCGTGCGGGCCGGCAATCGCCATCGTGAGCCGATGGGGCCGGACCTCGCGCCCTCGCCGGCGTTCACCGGGTCCGGGGCCGACGCCGTCGATCGCCTCGTCGCGGAGTTGACCGCCGTGGGAGTGGCTGTCGAGCGTGTCTCCGACCACGCGCAGCTCAGCCGAGCGGTCGGCGATCTCGCCCGTCGCGTTGCCATTCGTCGAGCGATCTGCAACACCGACCCGCTCCTCGACGAGACCGACATCGTAGCCGTCTTGGGCAAACTTGGCGTCGAGGTGTTCACGGCTCGCGACCTGGCCGCGCTCGACGAGAACTCGCGGCGCGAACGGCTGTTCGCGGCCGACCTGGGCGTCGCCGCGCCCGATTGGGCGATCGCCGAAACCGGGTCGCTCGTCTATGCCGCCGCCGCCGATCAGATGCGATCGACCAGCCTGTTGCCGCCGGTCCACCTCGGCGTCGTCGCACGATCGCGCGTGCTGAGCGACCTGTTCGAGTTGCCGGACCAACTGGTCGGTCGGAGCGTCGGGGGTGTGCCGCCGCGCAACGTCGCCATCGTCACAGGGCCGAGCAAGACCGGCGATATCGAACTGCGCCTGACGACGGGCGTTCACGGACCGGGCGCCGTACATGTGCTGATCCTCGACTGACCTGCCAACCGGTTCCTACCTTTTTGGAGCGACCAAGTGTATGAAAATCGTTGTTCACGACGAACTGCTCAGCGATTCGAGCATCCTGGACCTCGTGCGCCGAACGGCCGCCGCGTCGGACGTCGTTCTCGCAACCAAGGAGCGGCTGCCGCACGAGTTGGCCGATGCGGAGGTGTTCTTCGGCTACCACTCGCCTGAGGTGTTCGCTCACGCGCCGCGGCTGAAGTGGATTCAGACGACCGCGGCGGGCCTGGACAAGTTGCTCACGCCCGAGTTGTGCGCCCGCGGCATCACGATCACGAACGCCAGCGGCATTCACGCGTCGGCCGTAGCCGAGACCGGCTGGGCGCTCGCGATCGGAATCGCCCGCGGCCTGCCGACGTTCTTCAAGCAGCAGCAGCAACACGTTTGGAAGTGGGGCCCGCTGTACGACTTGTTCGGCGCAACGGCGGGGATCATCGGCCTGGGCGGCATCGGCAGACAGTTCGCCCGCGTGGCAACGGCGTTCGACATGCGCGTGATCGCTGTGGACCCGCATCTGAGCACCAAGCCGGACAACGTCACGGACCTTTGGCGCATGGACCGACTCGGCGACTTGCTGCGGCAGTCTGACCTCGTTTTGATCTCGTGCCCGTACACGCGCGAGACACACCACCTGATCGACCGCGAGCGGCTGGCCATGATGAAGCCGACTGCGATTCTGGTGAACATCGCGCGCGGCGGCATCGTCGATGAGGCGGCGCTGGTCGACGCGCTTCGGGCTGGCAAGCTCGCCGGGGCCGGACTCGATGTCTGCGAGACCGAGCCGCTCCCCGCGTCGAGCCCGTTGTGGGACGCGCCCAATCTGTTGCTCACGCCCCACTGCGCGGGCCTGTCGCATCATCGCATGCGCAAGCTGATCGAATTCTTCTGCGAGAACCTGCGCCGCTACCAGTCGGGGCAGCCGCTGCTCAATATTGTCGATCAGGCGAAGGGCTACCCAGTTCCGGGCAATTGAAATGCCGATCGACGAAGGGCCGGATTGTCGCACTTTGGGGTCGCTCGTATAATCCGCGCGCGGCCGACACAGACAGCGAGGGCGGCGATGCGATTCACCAAGATGCAAGGCGCGGGCAACGACTACGTCTACGTCGACTGCTTCGCCGGGCCGATGCCCAAGGACCCGGCCGGCCTGAGCCGGGCCATGAGCGATCGGCACTTCGGCGTCGGCGGCGATGGGTTGATCTTGATCTGCCCGTCGGAGGTTGCCGACGTGCGCATGCGCATGTACAACGCGGACGGGTCCGAGGCTGAAATGTGCGGCAACGGCATTCGCTGTGTGGCCAAGTACGTCTATGACCACGGAATCGCCCGCAAGCCCGGGCTGAGGATCGAGACCGGCCGAGGCGTGCTCGCGCTCGATCTCGATGTGAGCGACGGCAAATGCCATCGTGTGCGTGTGGACATGGGCGAGCCAATCTTGGAGTCGCATCGTATCCCGACTACGCTTGCCGGCGACCCGCCCATCAACGCACCGCTCGTGGTCGATGGCCAGACCTACGCGGTGACCTGCGTGTCGATGGGCAACCCGCACTGCGTGCAGTTTGTGGCGGATGTGGACCGGGCCGCGGTGCACGGGCTTGGCGCCAAGATCGAGATCGATCCGCACTTCCCGAAGCGGGTGAACGTCGAGTTCGTCGAGGTCGTCTCGCGAGGCGAGGTGCGCATGCGGGTGTGGGAGCGCGGGTCGGGCGAGACCTGGGCGTGCGGCACCGGGGCGTGTGCGGTCGCGGTGGCGGGCGTGCTGGCCGGCCGAACCGATCGACGGCTGCTCGTTCACCTGCTCGGCGGCGACCTTGAGTTGCATTGGCCCGAGGGCGGCCACGTGTTCATGACCGGGCCGGCGGTCGAGGTGTTTTCCGGGGAGTGGCCGGGGTAGCAGACAGGAGACAGGGTCAGGAGAGCGCCTTCGCGGCAGGAATAACCGGATGAAGTGAAGAATGAAAACACAGAGGCACGGAGAGCACAGAGGTTTGATGGCATGATTTGCTCTGTGAACTCTGTGCCTCTGTGATTCGCAAAAGTTGGTTTCGGTCGTGCATGGAGGCCCCATGAAGATCAACTCGCCCGTGTTACGGAAGCTCATCGGCGTCGTGGGCGCGTGCGGCGCGCGAGCGTTGCTCGGTACGGTGTCGTACAAGGTGTATTGCGAAGACTGGCGCGTCGATCCGGAACATCCGTCGCACACGGGCCGATTCATCTATGCGTTCTGGCATGAGTCGATCCTGGCGATGATCGGACTGCGTCAGCCGCGGCGCATGACCGTGTTGGTCAGCCAGCATCGCGATGGCGAGTATGTGGCGCAGGTCGCGCAGCGGTTGCGTGCGCGAGTCGTTCGCGGGTCGAGCACGCGCGGCGGGCGCGAGGCATTGGTCGCGATGCAGCGGGCCGCACGGCGGGGCCACTTGCTCATTACGCCCGACGGTCCGCGCGGCCCGCGCCGCGAGTTACAGGTCGGGGCGGTCCTGTTGGCGGCGCGCACCGGGTTGCCGGTCGTGCCGGTCGGGTTCGGCTTTACGAATGCGTGGCGGGCGCGAAGTTGGGACCGATTCGCCGTGCCGCGTCCGTTCACGGAAGTTACGTGCTACGTCGCCGCGCCGATCCATGTCCCACGCGATCAGGCGCCGGAGCAGCTCGATGCCTGGCGTTCGCGCGTGCAGTCGGTGCTGTCGGCCTGCTCGGCGAACGCAGACCGTTGGGCTGAGCGACGCCGGGCCGCCGGCTCTCTGGGTGAGGCCGCGTAGCCGCGCCCCGATCGGACCGATCCGACCGATCCGACCGATCGGACCGATCGGATCGATCCGACCGATCGGACCGATCGGACCGATCCGACCGATCCGACCGATCGGACCGATCCGACCGATCGGACCGATCCGACCGATCGGATCGATCCGACCGATCGGATCGATCCGACCGATCTGAGACCCGGTGAAATCGGGGGACGTGCGGGACGTGCGATGGCCCGTGGCGACTCGCGGCGCAAGCCATATTGCCTCGAATCTGTGGAACGGCTAATGTCCGACCCCGCTTCGGCAACACCGGTGGTGCCAGTGCGGCTCGCGCCAGTACAGCTTGGCCGGTGGGGACGTCTTACGTTGGCGGCGACCGCAGTGGGCCTGGTTGGGATGGTCGCGGTCGCGGGTTGGCTCGAGCCGAACGCGCGTGGATACGGAACTCACGAGCAACTCGGTCTGCCGCCGTGTACGTTTCTTACGCTGACCGGTATTCGCTGCCCGTCGTGTGGCATGACGACCAGTTTTGCGTACACGGTTCGGGGCCGGTTGGCGAAGGCGGCGGCGACGAATGTGGCGGGCACACTGCTGGCCGTCTCGTCGGTGTTGCTGATTCCGTGGTGTCTGGCGAGTGCGGCCGCCGGTCGCACTTTATGGATCCGCTCGCCGGAACGAGCGGTCGTCTACGCGGTGGCGGCGCTGGTCGCCGTCGGCTTCGTGGACTGGGCATGTCGATTCCTCTTTATCGGGGGACAGAGATGAGCGCACCGAAACACCGTCGCTGGTCGCTCGCCGCGTTTGCACTGGCCTGCCTGGCCTGCGCCGGCGGGTGTAATCCATTCACCGCGCTGTACTTTCTTTTTCTGATGCCGCCGCCCAAGGTGCCGGCCGCCTACGACGGCCTTCAAAAGAAAAAGGTGGCCCTGCTCGCACACGCCAGTCGCACCGCCCAGTTTCAATACGCCGGCGTCGACAACGATCTGGCCCGGAACGTCGCACGCGAGCTGCGCGAAAACGTTAAGGCGATCGAACTGTGCGACATCTCCGAGGTGCGGGAATGGCAAGACGAGAACGCGGACTTCGAGCTTTCCGAAGTCGGTGAGAAGTTCCAGGCGGCTCGCGTCGTGTACCTTGAGGTCTACGAATTCACGCTGTTTCAGGAGCAGAGTTCGCAACTCTACCGCGGCAAGGCCAAGATTCACGTGCAGGTCGCCGATATGGAGAAGCAAGGCGACGTCGTGTTCGAAGAGGACGTCGAGGTCGAGTTTCCGCCCAGTCGCCCGATTCCGGCCTCCGACATGTCGCAGCACAAGTTCCGCGGGCTCTTCATGAAGTTCCTGGCTCGAAAGACGGCCCACTTGTTCTTCAAGTACCGGCCCGACGAGGATTTCGAGGTGAACTGAGTCGCGAACTGCCCTTGCCGGTCTGCGCCGCGACAACTACACTCGTGCCGTGGCGATGGAGTTTGACTCGGAGAAACCATGAAAGACGGCATCCACCCCAAGTACACCGAAGCGACGGTGACGTGCGGTTGCGGCAACGTGTTCAAGACGCGCAGCACGCGAACGGCGATCAACGTAGAAATCTGTTCTAAGTGCCATCCGTTCTTTACGGGCAAGGTGAAGTTCGTAGACACGGCCGGCCGCGTCGAGAAGTTCCAACGCAAGTACGACTGGGAAGCGCGACGCGCCGCCAAGGCGGCCGCCGCCGCTCCCGCCAAAGAAGCGGCCCCGTCCAAGTAGCTTTCGCGCGATACCCGTTAGGCAGCTCGGCGTTCAATGCGTCGAGCTGCCTTCTTTTTGGGGTGGAGTTGAGGAGTTTAACCCTCAACTGCGACTCTTCGACAAACGCGATGATCCAGGAACTCCAGGAAAAACTGGCCCGCTTCGAGCAGCTCGAACGGCAGATGGCCGACCCCGAGGTGCTGGCGGATTCGTCGCGCGCCGCGGCCATCTATCGCGAACACGGCCGCATGGCTAAGGTTGTGAACAAGTTTCGCCATTACAACGACCTGACCGCCCAACTCAAGTCGACGCGCGAGCTGATCGCCGGCGAGCCGGAGGCCGAGTTGCGGGCCTACTACCAGAGCGAGTTGGACGAGACGCAACGGAAGCGGCTGGCGATCTGGGAAGAGTTGCGGCGAATGACCGCGGGCGGCGACATGGCCGACACCAACAGCCTGATCGTCGAAATCCGCGCGGGTACCGGCGGCGAAGAGGCCGCGCTGTTCGCCCGCGATCTGTACGACATGTACACCAAATACGCCGCGAAGAAGGGCTGGAAAGTCGAGTCGATCAGCATTAGTCCGTCCGACATGGGGGGCTTTCGCGAGGCGATATTCTCCATCGAAGGCGACGGCGTCTATCAGGAGTTGCAGTTCGAGAGCGGCGGCCACCGCGTCCAGCGCGTGCCCGAGACCGAGGCCCAGGGCCGCATCCACACGTCGGCCGCGACCGTCGCCGTCTTGCCTGAACCGACCGAGGTCGAGATCGAGATCCGACCCGAAGACCTGATCGTCGAAACCATGCGGTCGGGCGGTCCCGGCGGCCAGCACCAGAACAAGACCGAGAGCGGCGTGCGGCTCACGCACAAGCCAAGCGGCCTCGTGGTGAACTGCCGCGACGAAAAGAGCCAGCACAAGAACCGGGCCAAGGCCCTGCGCGTGTTGCGATCGCGGCTCTACGAGCAACGCATCGAACAGGAACGCGCCCATCGCGCCGACCAGCGGCGCAATCAGATCGGTTCGGGCGATCGATCGGAACGGATCCGCACCTACAACTTCCCGCAGAACCGACTGACCGATCACCGCATCGGTCTCAATCTCTATCGACTCGATTCGATCATAGCGGGCGATCTGGGCGAGGTGGTCGACGCACTGCTCAAGGCGACCAACGGCGACGAATTGCCGCCGCCGGAGTGACTCGACCGCTGAACGGGATCACGGCGGGGCCGCATGGCGCGGCGGCGTTTCGCGACACCGCCCGTTGCGGAGCAACTCGGCTACAAGTTGACCGTTGAACGGAATCAACGGTTCATGATCGGCAACTCGCGTGGCACAAGAAACCAACGAACTCTGGACGTTCGGCCGTCTGCTGACCTGGACGACGGACTACCTGCGCGACCACGGCTCAGATTCGCCGCGGCTCGACGCCGAGGTGCTGCTGGCTCACGCGGTCGGCTGTGAGCGCATCGCGCTGTACACGCGGTTTGGCGAACCGGCGGGCGACGCGGCCCGCGAGCAGTTCCGCGAGTTGGTTCGACGTCGGGCGGCCGGCTCGCCGGTCGCGTACCTGGTCGGGCACAAGGAGTTCTTCTCACTCGATTTTGAAGTCGGCCCGGACGTGCTCATCCCCCGGCCCGATTCGGAATTCGTCGTGCTGGAATTCCTGCGCGTCTTCAAGACCGCGCCTCAGGTGTCAGCCATCGACATCGGCACAGGTTCGGGCAATCTGGCGGTCGCCATCGCCAAGCAACACGCGGGCGTACGGTTCCACGCCGTCGACATAAGCCCGGCCGCCCTGGCGGTCGCCCGGCGAAATGCCGAGCGCCACGGCGTCTCCGACCGAATTGAATTCCTGGAGGGCGACCTGTTCGGTCCGGCGCCGCCGGGCCTTGAGGTCGATTGCATCGTGAGCAATCCGCCGTACATCGCGGCCGGCGACGTCACACAGTTGCCCGTGGGCGTTCGCGACTTTGAGCCGCACCTGGCCCTCGCGGCCGGCGCCACCGGGCTGGAAGTCGTCGCGGCGATCATCGCCGCCGCGCCGGGTCGGCTGCGGCCCGGCGGTCAGTTGATCTTGGAGATCGGGGCGCCGCAGGAATTCGACGTACGCCGACTCGTCGAGCAACAAGGCGGCTACTCGTTGCAACCGACGATTCACGATTACGCGGGCCACCCGAGAGTCGTTAGCGCGGTGAAGATTGCGGATAGCTAAACCGCTGTTTGAGGTCCACGGATGGACACAGAGAAGATGGTCATCCACGGCGGCCGTCCGCTGCGCGGCGCGGTTGCCGTGGCCGGATCGAAGAACGCGGCGCTGCCGATCATGGCGGCGAGTCTGCTGACCGACGAGCCTGTGGTGCTGCGCGGCGTGCCGCGACTGAGCGACGTCGATACGCTCGCGAACGTGCTCGACGGCTTGGGCGTCGTCGCCACGCGGCTCGACGGCGGCGACATTCAGATGTTGACGTCGGACGAGTCGCGATGCGAGGCGGACGGCGAGTTGGTTCGCCGCATGCGCGCGAGTTTCTGTGTGCTCGGCCCGCTGTTGGCTAGGCGCGGCCGCGCCCGGATCGCGTTGCCCGGCGGCTGCCGCATCGGCGATCGGCCCGTCGATCTGCACCTCAAAGGGCTTGCCGCGCTCGGAGCCTCAATCACCGTCGAGAATGGCGAGGTGATCGCGCACGCGCGGCGGCTGCGCGGCGCGGCGATCGACCTGACGGGTCCGCACGGCACAACCGTCACGGGCACGTGCAACGTTCTGAGCGCGGCGGTGCTAGCCGATGGAGACACCACGATCGACGGCGCGGCCCGCGAGCCTGAGGTCGTCGACCTGGGCCGTTTCCTTTGCGAACTTGGCGCGAAGATCGACGGCCTGGGTACGTCGCGAATTCATGTCCAGGGCCGCTCGCGGCTGGCCGGCGCGACATACGCGGTCGTTCCCGATCGCATTGAGGCCGCCACGTACATGATCGCCGCCACAATCACCCGAGGCGATCTGCGTCTGACGAATATTCGCCGCGGTCACCTGGCCGCGGTCATTGCCAAGCTGCGCGAGATCGGCGCGACGATCGATGGCGAGCGCAACGCCCTGGTCGTCCATGCCGATCGCCCGATCCGCGCCACAAGCATCAGCGCGGCGCCCTATCCAGGCATTCCCACCGACGTGCAGGCCCAGTTCACGGCCCTGCTGGCGACCGTGCCCGGAACGAGTCGGGTGCGTGACGCCGTCTTCCCCGAACGGTTTCAGCACTTGGCGGAGCTGCGTCGCATGGGCGCTCGGATCGATCTCGGCGGCAACATCGCCACGGTGTGTGGCGGTGGGTCGTTGATCGGCGCCCGCGTCACAGCCACGGACTTGCGCGCCTCGGCGGCCCTGGTACTCGCCGGACTGGCAGCCGCAGGCCGGACGGAAGTACACGGCCTCGGCCACCTCGATCGCGGCTACGAAAACCTCGACGGAAAACTGCGCCTACTCGGCGCCGAAATCACCCGCGTCGGCCAACAGCCCCAACGACGTGCGGCTTAAGCGTCTCATCGTGAATCACGCTCGCACTTGGCCGTCGCCGCGAACGATGTACTTGTAGCTCGTCAGTTCGCGCAGGCCGCAGGGGCCGCGTGCGTGATATTTGTCCGTCGAGATGCCGATCTCGGCGCCCAGACCGAACTCGCCGCCGTCGTTGAACCGCGTGCTGGCGTTGACCATCACGGCGGCCGAATCGACCCGCCGTGTGAAGTCGCGGGCCGCCGCTTCGTTGCGTGTGACGATCGCGTCGGTGTGGGCCGACCCAAACCGGCCGATGTGCTCGACCGCTTGATCCAGGCCGTCCACCACGCGCACGGAGATCTTCAGGTCCAGGTACTCCGTCGCATAGTCTTGATCCGTCGCAGGCGCGACCGACGGCACAAGCCGCCTGGTTTCCGGGCAGCCGCGAATCTCGACGCCGGCCTGCTCGAGCGAGGCGAGCATCGGTGGCAGAAATCCGCCGGCGATCGCGCGGTCGACCAGCAGCGACTCGGCGGCGTTGCACACGCCCGGTCGCTGGCACTTGGCGTTCAGCACAATCGCGTGGGCCATGCCTGGGTCGGCGTCGGCGTGAACGTAGACGTGGCAGATGCCCTGGTAGTGCTTCATCACCGGCACGCGAGCCTCGGCCGCCACGCGACGAATCAGCGCCTCGCCGCCGCGAGGAATCGCCAGGTTGATGTACTCGTCCAGGTGCAGCAGGTGATTGATAAGCGAGTGGTCGGCGACGGCGACTAGCTGGACAGCGGCGTCGGGCAGGCGACACTCTCGCAGCGACTGCTGAATCACGCCGTGGACGGCCTGGTTGGTGTGAGCCGCCTCTTTGCCGCCGCGCAGGATCACCGCGTTGCCGCTCTTGACGCACAGCGCCGCGGCGTCGGTCGTCACGTTCGGTCGCGATTCGTAGATGAAGAACACCACGCCCAGCGGCACGCGCACCTTCTCGATCGCCAGCCCGTTCGGCCGGCGGGTCGATTCCATGACCTCACCAACCGGGTCGGCGAGCGCGACCACTTCTTCGATCCCGCCGGCCATGACGTCGATTCGTTTGGCGTCCAGACGCAGCCGATCGACCTGAGCCGCAGTAGGCCCGTAGCCGGCCGCGGCGTCGAGATCGAGCTGGTTGGCCGCGACAACCTCGGCCGCGCACCGCCGGAGCGACGACGCCAGTTGCCGCAGCCACGCATTCTTTGCCTCGGTCGAGGCCAGGGCCAGCTCGCGCGCGGCGGCCCGGGCGCCCTGAGCAAGTTCCAAGGCGTAGCGTTCCAGGTCAGTATGCATGAGGTTAGTGGACATCGGCGTTGTCGACCACGAACCATCCTACGGTTGCCCCGCGGCCTGCTCAATGGCGTGGGCGACCAGCACCGCGTCGCGCGCGGCTGCGACGTCGTGTACCCGCAGGATGTGTGCGCCGCGCAGAAAGCACGCCACGCAGGCGCCGACGGTCCCGAACACTCGCTGGTCGACCGGGCGGTTCAGGACACGACCGATCAGGTTCTTGCGCGACGGGCCGAGCAGGATCGGGCGACCCAGCCGACCGAGCGGACCCAGCTCGCGAAGCAGGCGCAGGTTGTGTTCCACTCGCTTGCCGAATCCGATCCCCGGATCAACGGCGATGCGTTCAGCGGCGATGCCGCGCGAGGTCAGCCACTCCACTCGCTCGCCCAGGAACGCGGTTACTTCGGCAACCACGTCGCCGTAGGTCGGATTGTCCTGCATCGTCTTGGGCGTGCCGAGCATGTGCATGATCACGAGGCCGGCGTCGGAGTCGGCCACGACGTCCAACATCGCCGGGTCGTCGCGCAGGCTGGTCACGTCATTGATAATCTGCGCCCCGGCCGCGATCGCGCGGCGAGCGGTTTCGGCTTTGGACGTGTCTACCGAGATCGGTACGGTGAGCCGGCGACGCAACTCGTCGACCACCGGGACGACGCGGCGCAGTTCTTCGTCGAGGCTTACGGGGTCCGATCCGGGCCGCGTCGACTGGCCGCCGACGTCGATGATGTCTGCCCCTTCGTCGACTAGGCGAAGCGCATGGTCCACGGCGGACCGGTGCTCCAGGAACTTGCCGCCGTCCGAAAAACTGTCGGGCGTCGTGTTCACGATGCCCATGAACAACGGCAGCGAGCCTGCGGCGAACCGAAACGAGTGGCCGCTGAAAGTCCAGGCGGTAGAGAGTGTGTGAGACACGTCGAGTGAACCGGCACACGAATGATTGTCTCGATCGCGCCGCCAACATGACCTATCGTGCCGGCGCTTTCAAGGCATTGTGACGGAATCAGCCGGGTGTGCGACGCACTTTGTGCAGGCGCTTCGCTTAATACCGCTCCACATTGAAAGGGGTCCGAATTTCGTTCAACCCCCAGCCGCAGGCGAGGCACAACAAGCGCCAGCCATGCCTCGCCTGCGGCTGCGGGTTAAACGACCGAGGCCGATTTCAGACCCTATTCAATGCGGCACTGTACGTAACGCCGAGCCGAAGGCGACGGCACTCGCTTTCGGCTCGCGCGGCCCGTTGCGCGGCGAGTGCTCGCGCAGGGCAACTTGTTGGAAAGTGAACTCGGCCGGTATACTACGACGCATCCATCAAGGAAGTCACCTCGTCGCGAATGGAGCATTGAGATGGGATTCTGGAACCTCCTGGTGCATCTTTGGCGGTCGGGATCGGCGGACCCCAACCGTCGCCGTAGACCGCCACTCGCCCCTCGGGTGGACAGCCTTAACGACGCCCACCAGCTTGACCCTGGCACCGCGCATCAGGCCGTTCGGCCCGAGCTGGACGTCTCCGAACGGATGCTCGGCGCTGAAGTGCTCCATTTGTCGTCGCAAAGGGTCGGCCAATCGGCCCGTTCGCAGAGCCGTATCGTTCAGCTATCGGTCGCCGTGGTGGATTACCTGCTCGAATACGAATGGTTCTCGCTACTGATTGGTCACCGCGGCCGTCGGGCGGCGACGCGCCGCTCACGCCGCGGCGCGCCCCAAGCATCCCCCGGCGCCACCGATGGCAGCGTTGATCCGATCGACGAGTCGAACCGCACGGCCTGTGTCGACGAGTCTCATTGGTCGATCGTGACGGAGATCGGCCCAGGGCCTGCAACGACTTGGACGGCCACGTCGGATGATTTGAAGGGCGATCCGCCGGCGCCAGAATGATCTCCCGCCGCCTTGGGCTGCGGTCCCGGTTGCCCGCAAATTCTGCCCACCTTGCCCCCGCCTCTTGTGTGCCGGCAAAGCCGGCTTAGAATAGTGACCTGGGGTATGTTGGGCTGGGGCCAGAGCCGCGTTGGAAATGGCCCCAGGCTGGCTTCATCTTTGAGAGGAGTCTCCTCATGAAACGACTTTTCGGAGTCCCCTTGGGTCTTGGGGTCGTCTGCGTGCTCGGCCATTCGTTTACCGTCGCCCAGCAGCCGGCCGCGCCGGTGGCGCCGGTTTCGGCGCCGCGACAGGAGTATCCGCCGTTCGCCGAGGTAAGCAAGGATTACGAAAAGGTCGGGGCCTCGGAGACGCCGGACGGCCGGCCCGCCCCGAGCCTGTTCACGCTCTGGGTGCGACGCAAGGACCACCAGATGCTTGCCGAGTTGCCGCCCGACTATGCGTCGCGGCGCTACTTCATCGGCGTGACAGTCGCCAGCGGCGAGACGTTTGCCGGCCTTCAGGCGGGCGACATGTACGTCTACCTGAAGCCATACGACAAACGCATCGCGATCATGGAACCGAATCTGCGCACCAAGTCGACTGGCGACAGCGAATCGCAGAGTTCGGTGCGGCGGCTATTCACCGACCGCGTGCTGACCGAAATCCCGATCGTGACCATGTCGCCCACGGGCGGACCGGTGATCGACGTCGATGCACTGCTCGTCGGCCAGTCGAATCTGTTTTTCGGTTCGGCGCGGTTCACCAATCCGGGACTCGTGACGATCAAGACGGCCAAGGCGTTTCCGCAAAACGTCGAGATCGCGTTTGAAGGGCCGGTCAGCGGCGGAGGCATGTTCGGCGGCGGTGGCGGCGGCGGACGGATCAAGTCGCTGCACTACTCGATCAGCGTGATTCCCGACAATCCGGCCTATCAGCCGCGAGTCGCCGATCAGCGGCTCGGCTACTTTATCACCTCGCACAACGACCTGGGCAAGTTCAAAGAGGACGAAACCTCGGTCCGCTACATCAACCGCTGGCACCTTGAAAAGCGTCACCCCGAACTGAAACTCAGCGAACCGAAAGAGCCGATCCGGTTCTACGGCGAGCACACGATTCCCGGCCGGTATCGCTACTGGGTCCGTCGCGGCGTGCTCTACTGGAACAAGGCCTTTGAGAAGGTCGGCATTCGCGACGCGATCGAGTGGCACCAGCAGGACGCGGCCACCGGCGAGCACATGAACAAGGATCCGGAGGACTGCCAGTACAATTTCATCCGCTGGCTGAACAACGATGTCGGCATGGCGATCGGACCCAGCCGCGTGAACCCAAACACGGGCGAGATTCTCGACGCCGACGTGGTCCTGACCGACGGTTGGATACGTCACTACATCGAACACTATCGCGACGTGCTGCCGAAGATCGCGATGGAGGGCTTCGGTCCAGAGACGCTGGCGTGGCTCGATCGGCATCCGAACTGGGACCCGCGCATTCTGCTCGCGCCGACGGCCGAACGTCCGCGAATGCTCGCCGAGCGTGCGCGGCGCGGCCCGCTGCCCGGCGGCGGCCACCCGCTTGCCAACGTCACCACCGCCGTGATCGGCGACGACGAATACGACGGCCTCGTCGGCCGAACCAGTCAGGTGAACGGCATGTGCCTGGCCGCGGAAATGAAGGGATTCGACCTCGCGCTGCTGCGCATGACGCTCGAAATGCTCGACGACAAGGACGAAAAGAAAACGGATGAGCCGAAGAAGGAAGAAAAGAAGGAAGAGAAAAAGAAGGACGACAAGGCCCCCGACCTGCTGGACGGCGTGCCCGAAGATTTCATTGGCCCGCTCATCTCGACGCTCGTCGCTCACGAAGTCGGCCACACGCTCGGACTCCGACACAACTTCAAGGCATCGAGCGTCTACTCGCTGGCCGACATCAACAGCGAGAAGGTCAAGGGCAAGGCGCTGGCCGGCTCGGTGATGGATTACCTGCCGATCAACATCCGCATGGAGGACGGCACGATCCAAGGCGATTACGGCATGACCGAGGTCGGGCCGTACGACATGTGGGTGATCGAGTATGGATACAGCTTCGAGAAGGACCTGAAGCCGATCCTGAACCGCGTCGCGTCGGGCGAATTGCTCTTTGGCACCGACGAAGACACGGCCGGACCCGACCCGCGGGCGCGACGCTACGACTTCAGCGCCAACCCGCTCGACTACGCCAACAGCCAGCTCAAGTTGGCCAAGCACCATCGCGAACGGCTGGTCGACAAGTTCGTCAAGGAGGGTGAGAGTTGGGCCAAGGCCCGGCGCGGTTATGAAATGACGCTCGGTTTGCAGACTCAGTCGATCAGCATGATGGCCGGCTGGGTCGGCGGCGCGTTCGTCAATCGCGACAAGAAGGGCGACAAGGACGGTCGGCCGCCGATCGAGGTCGTGCCGGCGAAAACGCAGCGCGACGCGCTGCAGTTCGTCATCAACACGGCCTTTCACACCGAGGCGTTCGGCCTGACGCCCGATCTGCTCAAGCACTTGGGCGTCGACATCTGGCTCGACGGCGACTCGTTCAGCCGCACCGAGGCCGATTGGCCGGTCCACGATCGTATCATGGGCATCCAGTCGTCGGCGCTGACCATGGTGATGAACCCCGGCACGCTGCGGCGGGTGTACGACAACGAGTTCCGCTGCCCGGCCGACCAGGACATGCTCACACTGCCCGAGCTGCTTGATACGATCAGCGCGGACGTGTGGAGCGAACTCGACAAGCCGCCGGCCGAAAAGACCACCGCTCGCAAGCCGTGGATCAACAGCCTGCGCCGCAACCTGCAGCGCGAGCATCTGGAACGGCTGATCGAGTTGACCCTGCCCGACGCCGGATTCACGGCGGCCTACAAGCCGATCTCGAACCTGGCGCTGGTGAAACTGCGTGATCTCAAGGACAAGATCTCTGTGGCCGTAGACAAGAAGGAAAACCTCGATCCGTATTCGTACGCTCACCTGGCCGAGGCGCGACTACGCATCGAAAAGGCCCTGGACGCGCAGTACATCTACAACGCCGGCGGACTGGGCGGCGGCGGTCTTCCGTCGTTCCTGTTCTTCGAGTCTACCGGCAGCGCGACGGAACGATAGCACTACCCGGACGGGCCGACCGTCAAACAACTAGGACTCGCGAGTGGGGCAGACCCGCGTCTGCCCCACTTTTGTTTGATGGGTCCGTTACGGGCCGGCTGTGGCGGTGCTTCGCCGGACCACGCTTGCGAGCGCACGAAAGCCGTTCGAAGAACTCCGGATCGTTCCGGACCATCTCCGACGCCCACGCTTGGTTGTTCGCGAATAGATGGCTCAGAGTACCTATGCATACCTCATCACGCCATCGTGTGGTCGCCACCGATATGTGCGTGAACATTCTAGCCGTCGGTTCTAAATCACCATGCGTGAATCTGCGAATCGCCCAAACAACCCCTCACCCCAACCCTCTCCCCAAAAGGGAGAGGGAGAAAGACGCTCGGAACTCATAGACTGCCGAATGAAAGCGAAGCACAACCTTATTCTCCCTCTCCCCCTTTGGGGAGAGGGCTGGGGTGAGGGGTATTCGCAAATTCACGCACGGTCATTTAGCGCGGATTATTCACATGGATGTAGCCGAACTCGTCAGAGTTCGTTGAGTCACTGGAGCTTACGCCCGAGTTTCTGATGAATTCGGCTACAACAGTGTGTCCGCGATTTTCCAGGGGCATGAATAATCCGGCGGGTTAGGGTGCGCAATAGGCGCGACTGGGAGCTTGGTGATGAGCGATGTGACGACAGTGGCCTGTGCACCAAACCCGCGCTGTTGCCGGCGCCGCCGGCTGGTCGATAAGAAACTGGGCATGGTTCAAGAAGGGGTCAGGTACCGTTGCCGGAACGGCCCGAAGGTGCTTCGCACAACCCTTTTTGAACCATGCCAGAAACTGTCGAGCCGTTTGACCACCGCCTTCTACGACCGCTACAATCCCTACCGTCGACTTTCGTGCGTTGGGGGTCATGGACGACCGACCTTGAATGCTCGTTCATGGCCATCACCTACTTCAAAAGGTTCCGCCTCGAGATTGATCTCGGCGACTGGCTGGATAATCCGGTGCTGCCGGCGGGCTATCACTGGATTGCGTGGGACGACGATTTGGTCGGTACGCACGCCGACGCGCAGTTTCGCAGTTTCAACACAGAATTGGATTCGTCTGTCTTTCCGTGCCTTGGCGAGCGCGTGGGTTGCTTGCGGTTGCTGCGCGAGATTCGGCGCCGGCCCGGCTTCCTGCCCGACGCGACGTGGCTGGTCGGCTATGGCTTCGAGACTTGTGGCACGATTCAAGGAGTGCTCGACCCGGGCGGCATCGGCTCGATCCAGAACCTCGGCGTCGTGCCAGACCACCGCGGCCGCGGCCTGGGCCGGTGCCTGCTGCTCCAGTCGCTCCGCGGCTTTCAGCAGCATGGCGCCCGCCGCGTTGTGCTCGAAGTCACCTCCGACAACTCTGCCGCGATCCGCCTGTATCGCAACATCGGGTTCCGCAAGGCCAGAACCCTGTACCGCGCGTCGGAGACGTGATCCGGCACCGGGCGAACTGTCGGCTCAGTCGTCGTTGACTATGGTGCCGACGCCCAGGTCGTCGCCCAGCACGGCGTTCACCGCGCCGATCAGATCCACCGCGAACGTCTCGTCCGACTCAAGCACGGCGTCCACCAGGACCGATACCGTGATGTTCCGAGTAGTCACGCCCGGCAGGAAGCTGACGCTGCCGATCGGGGCGATGTAGTCGCTGCCCGCCGCTGCGCCGGCGTCGGCCGTAGCGAACGCACACGCACAATGCCCAACGGCTGCGGCGCCGACAGACTTACCGTGAACGTGAACACTGTCGTAGTCGGTCCGCCTACATTCCTCGCCAACGGCGACATCACCCCGAACAAGAGCGGGCGGCAGGGGGCGTTTGAGAATCTGGTGAATCGGTTTGTGAATTGAGGCACGCTTGATCCAGCAACGGGTAGTTGCGATTCGTCTTTGGCGGCTGGTAGACTTTTGCGAACGAGTTTCGTGATCGGCGGTGAGGGACCTTAGCCGGACACAGCGGATGGCACGAGTCGGCATTGCACGGGTGCGACGCGGCGTTGGTACGGCCGTGAGAGGTGATCATGGCGGCGATCAGTGATTTTCTGGAGTCCGCTCAAAAATCGGGTCTGCTTTCCGCCGATGAAGCGGCGACGCTGAGCCGCGAGTTGCACGAAAGCGGCGCCGCGACACAAGACGATGCGGCTGCGAAATTGGTTGAGAAACACGTGCTCACCCCGTTCCAAGCCGAGCAATTGCTGGCCGGGAATGGTGAGGAGTGCGTGTTGGCAGAGAGGTACGTCCTTCGGCAGAAGCTGGGCGCGGGCGCGATGGGGACCGTGTACCTGGCGAATGACAAGAAGCTCGATCGGGCGGTCGCGATCAAAGTGCTCCCGGCACAGAGTGTGACGGATGCCGGCGCCGTTGCGCGGTTTCAGCGCGAGGCGAAGGCCCTGGCAAAGCTGTCGCACCCGAACATCATCCAGGCGTACGACTCGGACGAGGTCGCGGGCCGGCAGTTCCTCGTCATGATCCAACAGTGTCTTGGTTCAGCGTGAGTGGAATCTCTGCTGAGCGGCGTTAGCGGGTACAGTGGTGGTTGACTGTGGCATCATACGGTGGAAGGTTCAGAAGGCAAGGGGGCGGAGACGACGGGTTCTCATCGCTACCGATTGGCGGGGCGAAGCAAACTCAACTTTCCGCATTCGCGCTGTAGATCGGCTGACCGCTCCACGACAGCTTGGTGCGGAGCCGGCGATAGAAGCTGTGGCCGGGCAGCTTGATGAGCCGGAAGCTGACTGGAGCCGCGTGTACCGTCACCGCCGCACCCGCAGCGAGCGGGATCTGTATCTGCCCGTCGACCACCAATGTTGCGCCTGGCTGACGCACGATCAACTCGTAGGTCTTGTCCGACGAATCGACCAGCGGCCGGTTGGTAAGCGTGTGTGGACAGATCGGCGTGATGACGAATGCGGAAAGATCCTGACGCACGATCGGTCCGCCGGCGGCCAAGCTGTGCGCCGTGGAACCGACCGGCGTGGACACGATCAAACCATCGGCGCTGTAGGTCGTGATCGGTTCGCCGTCGATCACCAGTTCGATGTCGAACATGTGATAGGGCGGGCCGGTCTGGATGACGACTTCGTTCAGTCCCAGCAGCTTTCCCGCGGCGGCCTCGTGCGCCTTCTGACGTGAACGCCGCGGCGCGGTTTCGCGGGCGGCCGCCCCAGGCCGCACCGAACATTCGAACATCAAGTGTTCGACCACCTGGTAGTCGTCGGCCAGCAGCGATTCAAGCGCGGTCGGGAACTCGGTGGGATCGACTTCGGCCAGGAACCCCAACTTGCCGAGATTGACGCCGATAGCGGGAACTTGCCGATAGCCCATTTGGCGAGCGGCCCGCAGCATGGCGCCGTCGCCGCCGAGCACGACCGCGACATCGGCTTCGAGCGGCGTCAGGTCGATTTCGTGGTTCAGGTCTGAGGCGACGATGTCCGCGCGCTCGCCGATGGCACGGCGGATGTTCTCGGCCTCGCGCGCCACTTGCGGCTTGCGGCCGTTGCCGAGCAGAAAGATCCGCAGCCGCGCCGTGCCACGAGGTGTGTGTCGTGCGGCCATGGAATGGGGCCTTCCGCTTCTGGGCGATTTCATGCTACCCCACTCGACGGTCTTGCGCGTGTGCGAGGGGCTTGGCCACGCCCGCCCCGGCGGCCAGCTCGCGGGCGCGGCGGTAGATGCCGTCCTCGTTCAGACCGATGTCGGCGAGCAGTTCATCGCGTTCGGCGTGCGGCACGAACTGATCGGGCAGTCCGAGTCGCCGCACGTGAGCGGTCGGCAGGCCCGCGGCGTTGGCCGCTTCGAGCACAGCGCTGCCGAAGCCACCCTGCAGCGTGCCCTCCTCGACCGTCACGACAAACCCGCAATGCTCAATCGCCCGCAGCATCGTGCCGGCATCGAGCGGTTTCGCGAACCGGGCGTTGATGACGCCGACGTCGATTCCCTCGCCGCGCAGCCTCGCCGCGGCCCGCACGCAAGCACCCAGCAGGCTGCCGTAGGCGATGAGCATGCCGTCGTCGCCCCATTCCACGACCTCGGCCTGGCCCAGCTCCACCGGCGCGACCTGCCGGTCGATGCGTTCGGCCTTGGCCTTGGGATAGCGCAGCGCCGCCGGACCACCGTGTCGCGATGCGAATTCGAGCATGATCGGCACGTCCAGTTCATCGCCCGGGGCCATCAGCACAAAGTTCGGCAAGGCCCGCATGTAGACCGTGTCGAACGCGCCGTGATGAGTTGGTCCGTCCGGCCCGGTCAGTCCGGCTCGATCCAGACAAAACGCGACTGGCAAGTCTTGCAGCGCGACCTCCTGAAAGAGCTGGTCATACGCGCGTTGCAAGAACGTCGAGTAGATGGCGACGATCGGCCGCACACCGGTCTTGGCCAGGCCGGCGGCGAACGCGACGGCGTGCGATTCACAGATGCCGACGTCGAAGAACTGCCGGGGCAGCTCAGACCGGACCTTCTGCAGCTTGTTGCCCTCGCACATCGCCGCCGTGATGACGACCGCCGATGCGTTTTTCTTCAGCTCGCTGAAGATCGCGTCGCTGGCCACGTCGGTGTACGCACGCGACGATCCCTTGGCGAGCGGAACCAGATCATCGCCGTTGCGCTCGAACGGCGCCGGCGTATGGAACCGGACGGGATCATCGCACGCCGGCTGGAACCCGTGCCCCTTCTCGGTGAACGCGTGCATCAGGATCGGGCCTTCCGCGTTCTTCAACTCTTCCAGGTACTGAATCAGCATGTCCAGGTCGTGGCCGTCGACCGGACCGATGTAGCGCCAGCCGAGTTCCTCGAACAACATGCCGCCGTGCAGCGACGCCTTGACGCCTTCCTTCCACTGAATGAACGCCCGCTCCATCTGGTCGCCGACCAGCGGTACGCGGCTGAGCACGCGGTGGATTTCCTCCTTGAGGCCGGAGTAGAACGGGGTCATCCGCGCCCGGTCGAGATATCGGGCTAGCCCGCCGACGCGCGGACAGATCGACATCTTGTTATCGTTCAGGATCACCAGCAGGTCCTTCTTCAGCCCGCCTCCGTTGTTCAGCGCCTCGAACACGACGCCGCTCGGCAGTGCGCCATCGCCGATGACGGCCACCGTGCGGCGATCGGTGCGGCCCAGCAAGTCGTCGCCCGTCTTGAGGCCGACGGCGCACGACACGCTGCACCCGGCGTGGCCGGTCATGAACAGGTCGTACTCGCTCTCGGCCGGGTTCGGATAGCCCATCAACCCGTCCTTGGTGCGGATCGTGTGAATCTGGCGATGGCGGCCGGTCAGCAGCTTGTGCGGATAGATTTGGTGGCCGGTGTCCCAGATCAGCCGGTCGCGTGAGAAGTCGAAAACGCGGTGTAGTGCGATCGCCAGTTCGACCACGCCCAGATTCGACGCAAAGTGGGCGGTGCGCAGGCTGACGACGCGGCACAGTTCGTCGCGCATTTCGGTCGCGAGCCGCTTGAGTTCGTCTATGCTCAGTGACCGCAGATCGTGCGGCGACTCAATCCGTGAGAGAATGTCGTCCATCAATGATCCCTTTCCACGATGAACTCGGCCAGTTGCCTCAGCCGTTCCGCCCGATCGCCCAGGATCGCAACCGCCCGACAGGCCTCGTCGCACAGCGTCCGTGCCAACCGGCGACTCTCGTCGATTCCGACAACGCCGGGATAGGTCATCTTGCCGCGCCCACCGTCTTTGCCGGTGCGTTTGCCCGTCCGGGCCTCGGTGCCACATGCGTCCAGCAGGTCGTCGGCAATCTGAAACGCGACGCCAATCCGCCGGCCGTAGCAGTCGAGCGCGGTCATCGCGCCGGCGTCGGCGCGTGCCGCGATTCCACCGAGCCGTACGCTGGCCAACATCATCGCGCCCGTTTTCCGAGCGTGTATCGACTGCAGCCGCTCCAGCGAGTCAGTTGCCGTGGGGCAGGCTTCCAGCCTGCCAGCCCGTTCCTTTTCCGACATGGGCAGGCTGGAAGCCCGCGCCACGTCGTCGACCTGGCCGCCGACCATTCCGGCGGCGCCGGCCGCGGTCGCAAGTTCGCGGCAGCTCTCGGCCGCCAACTGAGGCGTGGCGCTGTGTCGCGCCACGATGTCGAACGCGAGCGTCAGCAAGGCGTCGCCGGCGAGGATGCCCATCGCCTCGCCGAACGCTACGTGGCACGTTGGCCGACCGCGCCGTAGGTCGTCGTCGTCCATTGCGGGCAGGTCGTCGTGAACCAGCGAGTAACAGTGTACCAGTTCGACGGCCGAGGCAGCAGGCATCGCGACGTCGATCGACCCGCCACACGCCTCGGCCGCCAGCAGCACCAGCACCGGCCTCAGCCGCTTGCCGCTGGGAAACACCGCATAGCGCATGGCCGCAGCGAGCGTCGGCGGACAGTCTCGTTCGGTCGGCAACCAGCGGTCGAGGGCCGCGTCCACCGCGCGACGGAGCGCGGCGAGGTGTTCGGCCAGCGATACTCGTTCGGCCGCGGTGGCGTTCAAAACAGACTCTCTCCCGTTTCCGGCGGGGTATCGACGGTCTGCCGCGCGGCCCGAACGGTGTTACGTTTCGGCTTGGCGGCCGGTTCGGGGGCCGGTTGGCCGAGGTCGGCGGTCGCCGTCGCGTCGAACTCGGCCGTGATCGGGTTGCCGTCGGCGTCGACACCGGTCAACAAACGAATCTTGCGCTCGGTCTCGTCCAAAATGCCACGGCACCGTTTCAGCAGGCGCACGCCTTCTTCGTACTTCACCAGCGATTGGTCGAGACCCGTCTCACTGTTTTCGAGTTCACGGACCACGGACTCGAGCCGCCCAAGCGCCTGTTCGAAACCAAGACTCTCGGCAGCGTCGTTGCTCTTCGCGCTCATGATTCAGTCTCCTGCCGTTCTTCCACCCGACTGACGACCTTGCCCTCGGCCAACCGCGTGATGATTCGCTGGCCGGGGTCGATGTCGGCCGCGCGGCGGAGCACGGTCCGCCCGTCTTCGGCGGTCGTCAGGCTGTAGCCGCGAGCGAGCACCCGCAGCGGACTGAGTCCGTCGGCGAGGGCGGCCAACCGGGCCAGCCGATGTTCGGCGTCACGGAACCGGTTCCAGACGGCGCGGCCGAGTCGGCCGGCGAGGTCGTCACAGCGCTGCTGTCGAGCGCGCACGCCGTCGAACGGGAATCGGAACGGCCGCCGCGCGGCGAGTTGGTCCACGCGAAGTCGGCACACACGCAACTGCTCGGCCAACGACCTGACCAGCCGCGCGGCGGCCAATCGGGCCAGCCGATGTTCGGCGTCGCGGAACCGGTTCCAGACGGCGCGGCCGAGTCGGCCGGCGAGGTCGTCACACCGCTGCTGTCGAGCGTGCACGCCGTCGAACGGGAGTCGGAACGGCCTCCGCGCGGCGAGTTGCTCGACGCGAAGTCGGCTCACGCGCAACCGTTCCACCAGCGAGCGAACAAGCCGCGAGGCGACATGGTCGAGCTCCTGACGAATCTCTTGTTCGCTCGGCACGACTAGCTCGCCCGCCTCACTCGGCGTCAGGGCGCGTCGGTCGGCGACCAGGTCGGCGATGGTCAGGTCGACCTCGTGGCCGACGGCACTGATGATCGGTATGCGCGAGCCGAAGATCGCCCGCGCGACAACCTCTTCATTGAACGCCCAGAGGTCTTCCAAGCTGCCGCCGCCGCGGCCGACGATCATAACGTCGACGCCATCGAGTCGGTTCACCTCGGCGATCGCCGCGGCGATGTCTTGGGCGGCCCCGTCACCCTGCACGCGGACCGGCCGAACCCAAACTTCGACGCCGCGCCAGCGCCGGCTGATCACTTGCAGCATGTCGCGCACAGCGGCGCCCGATGGACTCGTGACCAGCACGATGCGACGCGGGAACCGCGGCAACGGCTTCTTATTCTCGCGCGCGAACAGACCTTCTCGCTCGAGCTTCTCGCGCAGTTGGCGAAACGCCAGCTCGAGCGGGCCGAGGCCCTTGGGCTGCACCTGTTCGATGATGATCTGGTATTTGCCCTGCGGCTCGTACAGGCTGACTCGGCCGAAGACGATCACCTGCATGCCGTCGGTAAGTCGAAACGGCAGCCGGGCGGCCGCCGATCGCCACATCACGGCGGAGATTTGCGACCCATCGTCCTTGAGCGTGAGATAAACGTGGCCGGAGTTGTGCGACTTGAGGTTCGAGATCTCGCCGCCGAGCCAGACCCATCCGATCTCGTCCTCGAGTAGTCCCCTGATCTGGGCCGTCAACTGGGTGACGGTCCAGACTCGCGGCGGAGCGGCTTGCGAATTGGGCAAGGTTTCAACGAGCGGCATCGACATGATGCATATTTTATCCGCGGCGCGGCCGAAGAGGTATGCCGATGTCAGCCGCTCAACTGGCGGCTCGACTGCTCGACCTCTTGGAGATACTCGAGCAACCGATCGAGTTCGCTCTGCAGGCGCCGGACGCGGAGAAGCGAACGGACTCGGACCAGCAGTTCCAGCTTG
The DNA here is from genome assembly GCA_036758585.1 of Planctomycetia bacterium. Taxonomy (GTDB): domain Bacteria; phylum Planctomycetota; class Planctomycetia; order JALXBF01; family JBGPMX01; genus DAIOWH01. Next base: position 21,681 of record DAIOWH010000015.1, on the reverse strand, counting down.
TTCACCGGCTTGATGAGAAAGTCGTCGGCGCCGGCCTGCACGGCGCGCTCGATGTCGCCCGGTTGGTTCAGGGCGGTGATCATCAGCACCTGGATCGCGCGGGTTGCAGGGTCGGTCTTCAGCTTGCGGCAGACTTCAAAGCCCGAGATCTTCGGCATCATGATGTCGAGCAGAATCAGGTCGGGCGGCGTCTCGCGCACTCGGGCCAGCGTCTGATCGCCGTCGAATGCGGTCGAGATCTCGCAATCGATCTCGCCCAGGTACGCCTCGAGCAGCTCGACGTTCTGCCCGTTGTCGTCAACGATCAGGATTCGGGCCGCCCGTTCGTCGGCCGGGCTTGTCGCGCCTGAGGTTTGGTTCATGGTGCTCACGGGCGGCATTCTATCAGCTTGGCTCCGAAAAGGGAGATCGGTTTCTGGCCTCTTGTGGCATGCATCGGGCGGCATCGACGGTGCGGTCGGCTTGCTTTCTAAACCGTCCGCCCTATGATCCCAACGTCACGCACCAACTTGAACCTGCTACTTCGCGAGAGTCATTTCCCATGGGGATCGTCACCCGGCACGACCCGATTGGCGAAACACGGCGGCCTGCGGTCTGGCTTCCGGTCGCGAGCCTGTGGTGGCGCGAAGTGGTGCGGTTCTACCGGCAGCCGAGTCGCGTGATCGGCGGTCTAGGCTCGCCACTTGTGTTCTGGCTGCTGATTGGTTCTGGGATCGGCAGTTCGTTTCGCGGGCCGGCCGGGTTGGAGCAGGCGAACTACTTGGAGTTTTTCTTTCCGGGAACTCTGACGATGATCCTGCTGTTCACGGCGATTTTTTCGACTGTCTCGGTGATCGAGGATCGTCGCGAGGGTTTTCTGCAGGGCGTCCTAGTCGCGCCGATTTCGCGATCGGTGATTGTGCTGTCGAAGATCTTGGGCGGCACCACGCTGGCCGGTGTACAGGGCCTCGTCTTCCTGATGCTGTCGCCGGCGGTCGGCGTGCGGCCGGCGCTGCTGGGTTGGCTGCTGGCGGCGGCGATGATCTTCATGATCGCGTTTGCGCTCACCGGGCTGGGTTTTGTGGTGGCGTGGCCGATGGAGTCGACACAGGGTTTTCACTCGGTGATGAACCTGTTCTTGCTGCCGCTCTGGCTGCTGTCGGGGTCGCTGTTTCCGGCCAGTGGGGCGGCGGCGGCGATTCAGTGGGTGATGCGACTGAACCCGCTGAGTTACGGAGTTGACGGGCTTCGCACGGCGCTGTACTGGCCGTCTCCAGCCGGGCCGGCCGAATGGCGAAGCTATCTTTCGTGCATGGTCGTGACGACTGTATTCTGTGCCATGACGTTTGCGGCGTCGGTGTACGTTGCTCATTCTCGTGGAGGAGGAGGCAAGTGATTGAGAATCCTGTGGGCATCGAATCGAACAAGGAACTTGCTTCGTCGGGCGGCGGCGGGACGGAGCGATTCTTGTGGGCCGCGCTGATCGCGATCCTCGTTGGTCTGGCCGGACTGTGCGTGGTGCTGATGCGTCGCACGAGCAACGGACCGGCGACGGCGCCGTCGAGCGGCGACGCCGCGGTGCCTTTGTCTACCGAGCTGCCGCCCCGTCCGCTGCCGGCCTTCTCGCTCGTGGATCACACCGGCCGTGACGTGACGCTCGCCGACTTGAAGGGGCGCGTTTGGGTCGCAGACTTCTTCTTCACGAGCTGCCCGGGCAAATGCCCGATGGTGACCATGCGCATGGCTGAACTGCAAAAAGCCATCCCGGCGGACGCGGCGGTGAAGCTGGTTTCGATCACGGTGGACCCGGACCGCGACAAGCCCGAAGTGCTGGCCGACTACGCCAAGCAGTTCGGCGCCCAGGACGGCCGTTGGCTGTTCCTGACCGGCGACAAGCAGACGATCATTAGTCTCTGCACCGAGGGTTTTCTGTTGCCGGCTACCAACGACCCGAACGACCACAGCCTGCGACTAACGCTGGTCGACGCCGACGGCCGGATTCGGGGTTACTTCGAGGGCGGCGACGAGCCGTCTGTATCGCGGTTGCAGCGTGAGATCAGAAAGCTGCTGAGCGAGACGAGGCCGGCCGCGGACGGGCCGTCCGCGCTCCAGCCCATCCCGGGCAGCGAGACGAAGCCGGATGACAATTGACAATCTGCCGCATTTGAACGCGATGCTCAACGCCACGAGCGCCGTGCTGCTCACTGCAGGCTTTGTTTGCATCGTGCGGCGGCGTGTGGCGGCGCACCGCGCCTGCATGCTCGCGGCGTTTGCGACGTCGGCGCTGTTTCTCGCGTGCTACCTGGTCTATCACTACCACGTCGGCCACGTCGCATATTCGGGACGCGGTGCGATTCGCGCGGTCTACTTGACTATCCTGGCGTCGCACGTGTTGTTGGCTGTGTTGGTTCTGCCGCTCGCGCTTGCAACGCTCTATCGCGCTTTTCGGGCTGATTTCCCGCGCCATCGCCGCATTGCGCGCTGGACTTTGCCGATCTGGCTCTACGTGTCGGTCACCGGAGTTGTGGTGTACTGGATGCTGTACAAGATGCCAGTATTGAGCCGATGACAGTGACGTTTTGCGACTGTAGGAATCTGTACCGGCTGGAATTGAATAGCGATTCTGCTAACATGTCCATCGCCCACGGAGGGTAGGTAGAACCCCCCGCCCCCCCTTCGCTCTTTCCGGTTGGATGGCGTGTCTGTGTCAGCGAGCGATGAATTCGTTCGAAAACTGGTCGACTCCGGCGTCATTTCACCGGAGGAAGCTCAGGATGCGCTCGCTGGCTTGGTGGCTGGCCGTGTTCCGGACGAATCGATCGCGACATTTCTCACCGACAGGGGCAAGCTGACTGGCTTCCAGGCCGCGGCTATTCGCCAGGGCAAGACCAAGGAACTGGTGATCGGCAACTACGTGATCCTCGATCGGCTCGGCGCTGGCGGCATGGGCACGGTGTACAAGGCTCGGCACCGGCGCATGAAGCGGACCGTGGCGATCAAGGTGCTCTCGCCGTCCATCAGCCAGAACCCGAGTTTCGTGCAGCGATTTCAGCGCGAAGTCGAGGTGATCGCGCGGCTGAACCATCCGAACGTCATGTTGGCCTATGACGCGAGCGGCAACGATCTCGCGTAGCATGGCGACCCAGGTGGCCAGCGGCCCGCCGAGCAGACAGACGGGCCAGTCGCTGCCGAAGACGACGCGGTCGGGACCGAACGCATCGAGGCAGTGGTTCACGATCGGGGCCAGGTCGCTCGCCCCACCGCCCTTGGGCAACCGGGCGAATACGCCCGAAACCTTGCCGATCACGTTGGGCCGCTTGGCGAGGCCGTCGATGCCGCGCTTCCACTCGTCGACGGTGTGCCACGGCTTCTCGTCGCCGGATTTCGATGGTCGAAACGCCTTGGGGTCGGCGTTCCCGCAGTGGTCCACAATGAATCGCGTCTCAGGGCACAGCTCCGTCAACTTCATGCCATCTTTCAGTTCCGACGGCCGCATGCAGAGGTCGAAGCTCAGACCAAGTTCGCCCAACTGACGCACGCTCTTGACGAACTCGTCGCCGAGGCAGTATCCGGCCGGCGTCTCGGCCTCGTGCAGCACGCGACGCACGCCCTTTACCTCCTTGTCCCCCTTGAATCGGTTAACGTACTCGGCAAACCGCGGCGACTCGGGCCGGCCGCCGATCACCGCGGCGACGGTCGGACTGGCCGCGTCGCGACTGAGCCGAATGACATGCTCCGCCTCCGCGACTAGCTGCGCCGCGTCCACGAAGATCTCCATGTAGACCGCTTTGATGTTCAGCCCGCGTGTGGCTTGCCGATACTCCGCGACGTGGAAGGTGTGCCGCAGCACCTCGGGCGCGTCGCCGAGCCACGGCAGCTTGAACTTCGCGAGGTCCCACAGATGCTGATGCGTGTCGATGATGAGCGGTTTAGGCTCCAAAAGCGGCGACGCGAGCACCGACATCCCCGCCGCCGAGCAGCCGGCGCCCAGCGCGCCGCGAAGCAGAGTTCGTCGGTCGATTATGGATGACTCCCCATCTGGATTGTCAGGCTCAATACTCGTGCTTGGCGCCTGCCGCGGCCAAACCCGCGTTGCCGCGCTCGATCTGCCGGACGCGACGCTCGCGCACTTCAGCGGCCAAGCGGTTGATCGCATCGTCGAGAGAAAACGCCCCCAGGTCGCCATCGATGCGGTCGCGCACCGCGACCTGACCGGCGGTCTGTTCCTTCTCGCCGACGATCAGCATGTACGGCACTTTCTCCAGTTGGCCCTCACGGATCTTGTGGCCGATCTTCTCGGCGCGCAGGTCGGCCTCGGCCCGGAACCCGGCGGCCTGAAACCGCGCCAGCACCGTGCGGGCGTACGCCTCGAACTTGTCGCTGATCGGCAGCACTCGCACCTGAACCGGCGCCAGCCAGAGCGGAAACGCGCCGGCGAAATGCTCGATCAGGATGCCGATGAACCGCTCCATCGAACCCAAGGGAGCGCGGTGGATCATCACCGGCTGATGCGCCCGATTGTCCGTGCCGGTGTACTCCAGAGCGAACCGCGCGGGTAGGTTGTAATCGAGCTGCACCGTGCCCAGTTGCCATTCGCGGCCGATGCAGTCGCGCACCACGAAGTCGGCCTTCGGTCCGTAGAACGCCGCTTCGCCGCGCTCTTCGCGGTACGGCAGGTTCATCGACTTGGCCACGTCGAGCAGCGCCGCCTCCGCCTTGGCCCAGCTTTCGGCCGCCCCGACATACTTGTCGCTGGCCGGATCGCGCAAACCAAGTCGTACGCGATAGTCGGCCAGGCCCATCGTCGCCAGCACGAACTGAGTCATCTCGATGCAGCCGCGGAACTCGTCGCCGACCTGATCTTCGGTGCAGAACAGGTGCGCGTCGTCTTGCGTAAAGCCGCGCACGCGGGTCATGCCCGAAAGCTCGCCCGTCTGCTCAAAGCGATACACCGTTCCGAACTCAGCCAGCCGCACCGGCAAGTCGCGATAGCTGCGCGGCGACGCCTGATAGATCTGGATGTGGTGCGGGCAGTTCATCGGCTTGATCAGATAGCCTTCCTGTTCGAGCACCCAACGTCGCGCGGCTTCAAGCCGCTCGATGCGGCTGTTGCCGGGCAGCGACACGTTCATCGACTCGGCCAGTTCGAGCAACTGATCGAGAAACGATTCGGTGCGGTCGGCGGCCGCCGGCGGCGCGGCGTCGGCCGGCGCGGCCACCGCGCTGGCAAGCACGTGGTCGACCAATCCAGCCAGTGGGTGCAGGAACAACGGCGGGTACTGTGAGTCGCGGTAGTACGGAAAGTGGCCGCTGGTTCGATACAGCTCGAGCCGGCCGATGTTCGGCGTGTAGACGGGCTGATAGCCGCGCTTCGTCAGTTCGTCGCGAATGAAGGTCTCGAGAATGCCGCGCACCGTCGCCCCCTTGGGCATCCACAAGATCAGGCCCGGCCCGACGGTATCGGAGATCGTGAACAGCCTTAGTTGCTTGCCGAGCACGCGATGGTCGCGACGCTTCGCCTCTTCGACGCGATGCAAGTAGTCGTCCAATTCCTTCTGCGCGAAGAACGCGGTGCCGTAGAGCCGCTGCAGCACGCGGCGCGAGGCGTCGTTCTTCCAGTAGGCGCCCGCGATCGACAGGATCTTGAACGCCCCGATCTTGCCGGCGTCGGGAATGTGCGGACCGCGGCAGAGGTCGACGAACTCGCCCTGGCGATAGAAGCTCAGCGACGGATACTTGCTCAGTTCGCCGTCGATGTGCTCGATCTTGTAGCCCTGATCGAGTTCGGCGCAGAACTGCCTCGCCTCGGCAGTGGCCAGCTCGAACCGCTCGAACGGCTCCTTGGCGGCGACCACGCGCCGCATCTCGTCCTCGATGCGCGGGAAATCTTCTTCACGTATCGGGGTCGGCGAGTCGATGTCGTAGTAAAACCCGTTCTCGATGGTTGGCCCGAACGCCAGCTTCACTCCGGGAAACAGCCGCATCACGGCCCGGGCCATGACGTGAGCGCACGAGTGACGCAGCACGTCGAGCGAGCGTGCGTCGCGCGGCGTCAGTATCTCGAGCACCACGACTCCGTCCGCCGGCAGTTCGCGGTCGAGGTCCACGACTTGGCCATTCACGACAGCCGCCACGGCGTCTTTGGCCAGCCGCGAACCGATCGCCGCCGCCACGCCGCGAGCCGTCGTTCCATTGGGGAATTCCCGCACCGATCCGTCCGGAAGTTTGACCTGAATCATGGGGGCGAGTATAGGCGCGGCACCGGGTACGTCAACGCAAGATCGCGCTTGCCGCGATCGTCGTGTTCTTCACACAATGGGTCCTGCTCATTACCATAGCGGCGTCCTATGATCGATCGGTTGCGACAAGTTCGGCGCACGACCTCCGCGTTGCTGCGGGTCGGCCTCCTCGTCTCTGCACTGACCACGAGCGCCCCGGCGGACGATCGGCAAGAATTGGCGCCGTACGACGCGGCCATCCGGCCCGCCGACCGGCACCACTGGGCCTTTCGACCGGTTCAGCGGCCCGATGTGCCGGGTCCGGCCGGCGATCGGCAAGACACGGGCGGGGCGGATTGGGTTCGCACGCCGATCGATGCGTTCGTTTGGGACAAGCTGCGATCGCGCGGCTGGCGACCCGCGCCGCCTGCGCCGCCGCGCGCGATCCTGCGGCGAGTGTACCTCGACATCGTCGGCCTGCCGCCAAGCATCGAGCAACAGCAGGAGCTGCTGCGAGATAGTTCGCCCCAATCGATCGACCGTGTTGTCGATGCCTTGCTCGCGCATCCGGGCTATGGCGAGCGATGGGCGCGGCACTGGCTCGACCTTGTGCGGTTCGCCGAGACGAACGGATACGAACGCGACGCGGCCAAGCCACAAGTCTGGCGGTACCGCGATTACCTGATCCGATCGCTCAACGAAGACAAGCCGTACGATCGGTTCATCCTCGAACAAATCGCCGGCGACGAACTGGACGACGCCAACGCCGCCTCGATGATAGCCACCGGCTTCAACCGGCTGGGTCATTGGGACGACGAACCGGCCGATCCGAAGGAAGATCGGTTCGATCAGCTCGACGACATCGTGAGCACGACCGGCCAGGTGTTCCTCGGGCTTTCGCTCGGCTGTGCACGGTGCCACAACCACAAGTTCGAACCGCTGACCATGCACGACTACTACCGCATGGTCGCGGTGTTTGGCCCGCTGGTGCGGCCGCAGAACGGTCGGACGGAGTTGGACCTGCCCGTAGGCACGCGAGTGGAAATCGAGGCGGTCGAGGAACGCGATCGCCAGATTGCTGCGGTGCAAAGGGAGATCGCCGGCCTGCGCGACAGCTTCCGCGCGCAGTTCTTGGCAAGCGGGCCGAGCAAGCTGCCGAGTGAGGCGATCGAGGCGTTTCGCGCCGAACCTGCCCGTCGGACCGAACAGCAGAAGCAACTGGTCGAGAAGCACGCCAAACAGCTTGATGAGGAGCTGGCGGCGGGGCCCGCCGATCCGACACGGTCGATGATCGCCGAGCTTGAAAGAAAGATCGGCGAGTTGCGTGCCGCGAGGCCTGACCTGCCGCGCGGCTATTTCATGCACGAGCCGTCGCCTAGCCCGCCGCTGATCAATCTATTGTTGCGCGGCAAGGCGGCGCGGCCCGGTCCCCAAGTATCGCCCGGAGTGCCGGCCGTGCTGGTCGACTCGCAGCCGCAGTTCCTGCCGCCCGGCGAGCGGACAAGCCGACGCCGGTTGACGCTCGCGCGCTGGATCGCTCGCCCCGATCATCCGCTCACCGCTCGCGTCATCGTCAATCGCGTCTGGCAGTTTCACTTCGGCGAGGGTCTCGTGCGCTCGCCAAGCGAGTTCGGTCGCTCGGGTCAGGCGCCCACGCACCCTGAGTTGCTCGACTGGCTGGCCGACTGGTTCGTACACGACGCCGGCTGGTCGCTCAAACGTCTGCACCGGCTGATTCTGACGAGCAACACCTATCGCATGAACAAGGAGTGGAATGAAGCGTACGGCGCTGCCGACCCCGAGAACCGACTGCTCTGGCGGGTGCCGTATCGCCGGCTCGACGTGGAGGCGATCCGCGACTCGATGCTCGCGGCCAGCGGACAATTGAACACTCAGATGTTCGGCCCGAGCATGTACCCCGAAGTGCCCCGGGCGGCGCTCGAGGGCCACAGCGACCCGGACAAGATCTGGCGGCCGTTCGACGAGCAGGACGCGTCGCGACGCACGGTGTATGCCTTCGTGAAACGTTCGATGGTGGTGCCGATGCTCGAGGTGCTCGACCTGTGCGACACGACGCGATCATCGGCGCAGCGTCAGATCACGACCGTCGCGCCGCAGGCACTGACGCTGCTCAACGGCGAGTTCACGGTTCGCCAGGCGCGCCACTTGGCCCAGCGCGTCATGCGCGAAGTCGGCGACGACCCCGAGCGTCAAATCGAGCGTGCCTATTTACGCGTGCTGTGCAGGCCTCCGAGCACGGCCGAGCGCGGCACAATGCTGGAGTTCCTGCGGTCCGACGGGAGCCTCGATCAACTCTGCCGTGCTCTATTCAATCTGAGCGAGTTCGTTTACGCGGACTGACGTCAGTGGTCAAGCCAGTCGTGCCTGGAGTTCGTCGGCCACGTCGGCCAGCTTTGTGCGCCACTGTTGGCATGTGTCGCGGTCGCGGATGGTGACGGTCTTGTCGGCGAGCGTCTGGCCGTCGATGGTGACGCAGAACGGCGTGCCGGCCTCGTCCTGGCGGCGGTAGCGACGGCCGATCGCACCTTTCTCGTCGTAGAAGACGTTCCACTTCTTCTTGAGAGCGCGGTAGAGATCGGCGGCGATTTCGGGCATGCCGTCGCGCTTGACGAGCGGGAAGATCGCCGCCTTGACTGGCGCCAGTCGCGGGTGCAGCTTCATGACGACGCGCGGTTGCGGCACTCCTTTCTCGTCGGGAATGGCGTCTTCGGTGTATGCCTCGCACAGAAAGGCGAGCGTGCCGCGGTCGGCGCCGGCCGACGGCTCGATTACGTGCGGAACGTAGCGTTCTTTGGTCTCGTCGTCGAAGTAGCTCAGGTCCTTGCCGCTGCCCGCCCAGCGTGGCTTGCCGTCAGTCCCGCGGTCGACGACCAGGCAGCCGGCGGCGTCCTTGACGAGTTTGCCTTCCATGTGGCTGCGCAGGTCGAAGTCGCCGCGATGGGCAACGCCTTCGAGTTCGCCGAAGTCGCCGGGTTGGAGGAACGGAAATGCGTACTCGATGTCGGCCGTGCCGCAACTGTAGTGGCTCAGTTCTTCGGGCGCATGGTCGCGTAGTCGCAGCTTCTCGCTCTTCATGCCGAGCGCCGTGTACCACGCGAACCGTCGGTCGCGCCAGTAGGTGTACCACTGTCGCGACTCGGCCGGCTTGCAGAAGAACTCGATCTCCATCTGCTCGAACTCGCGCGAACGGAATGTGTAGTTCTTCGGAGTGATCTCGTTGCGAAAGCTCTTGCCGATCTGAGCGATGCCGAACGGCACCTTGACCCGGCTCGAATCGAGCACGTTCTTGAAGTTGACGAAGATGCCCTGCGCGGTCTCGGGGCGCAGGTACGCTTCCGACTCGGGGTCGAACAGCGCGCCGACATGCGTCTTGAACATCAGGTTGAACTCGCGCGGCGCTGTCAATTGGCACTTGTCGTGTTCGCCCGGCCTCTTGCTCGGCTTCAGTGGACACTCGCTGGACTTGATCTGGTCGCTGCGAAACCGGGCCTTGCAGCCCTCGGTCTTGCAATCGACCATCATGTCGTGAAACAGGTCGTAGTGGCCGCTGCACTTCCAGACCTGTGGGTGCATGATGATCGAGCAGTCGAGTCCGCACATCTCGTACTCGCGAGGCGAGCCGGGCTGGATCTGCGTGTCGTCGTGGCCGGTGACCATGTCGTGCCACCATGCTTCTTTGACGTTGCGTTTTAGCTCAACGCCGAGCGGTCCGTAGTCCCAGAATCCGCCGACGCCGCCATAAATCTCGCTCGATTGAAAGATGAATCCCCGTCGCTTGCACAGCGCGACGAGTTTGTCCATCAGGTTGGTTTCAGCCATGAACGCTCCTTGTGTCGTGGTCAGTCGCCCACCGCTCTCAGGAAGGATTGAGGATATGGCCGAGCGAGTCAAGGCCGTTGGCTGGCGATCAAAAGCTGGCGGAGTTTGGAGGCGGTTTCGGGTAGTGGTCCATTGCCCTCGGCCTTGCAGGGGCATGCCGATCCAAAGTTGACGGCATGCCACCCCAAACGGACTGACTAGATGACCTGCGTGAATTTGCGAATACCCCTCACCCCAACCCTCTCCCCAAAGGGGAGAGGGAGAATAAGGTTCTGTTTCGCTTTATTCGGCAGTCCATGCCTTCCGAGCATCTTTCTCCCTCTCCCCTTTGGGGAGAGGGCTGGGGTGAGGGGTTGTTTGGGCGATTCGCAGATTCACGCACGGTCATTTAGCGGCTTCGGGGTGCAAATCCGTCCGTTTCTGCTTGCACCGCCGGGGGGGGGGTAAGAGCGCCGCGACGGCAGCCGAGGTGGGGCGGATCAGTCGAGAAACATGAATTCGCTCGCGTTGAAGAGCACGATGCAGATCTGCGCGAGGCCGTACTCGGACGCGAATCGAGCGGCGAACGCAGCTTCGTCGTCGCTCGGTTGTCGAGCGAATGCCAACGCATACGCGCGGCGGATTTGCGCAGCAGGATCATCGGGCGCTTCGAGACGCAGACGCTCGGCGAAGCGGCTGGCGTAGTGTTCGATGAACTTGTCGTTCAGGAGTGACAGTGCCTGCAGCGGCGTGCTTGTTACGGAGCGTCGCGGGGTGGGGACTGACGGGTCGGGGCAATCGAGCGTGTCGAGCAGCGGGCTGGTGCCGGCTCGAACCCATGTGCGATAGAGGCTGCGGCGGTTGAATTCCGGGCCGACGGCGTCGAACACCGTGTATGTCTCGTTATTGCCCGCGCTGGAGATCGTAAAGTCGCGGTAGCCCGGGCCGCCGACTCGCGGATCGAGGTCGCCTGAGACGGCAAGCACGGCGTCGCGGAAGGTTTCGGCTTCGAGCCGCTGTGGCGGCCGCCGCCAGGCGAGGCGGTTGTCGGCGTCAACTTGCATCGCGTTCGGGACCGCTCGCGACGATTGTCGATATGCGGCGGACGTGACAATCAGCCGCTGGATTCGCTTCAGACTCCACGTCGGGCCATCGGCGGGGCACACCAGTTGTCCGGCAAGCCAGTCGAGCAGTTCCGGGTGCGACGGCCGGCCGCCCTGAAATCCGAAGTCGTTCGGCGTTCGTACGAGTCCTTCTCCAAAATGATAGGCCCACAACCGGTTGACGATGACCCGCGGCGCGAGCGGATTCTTCGGGTGCGCGATCCACTCAGCCAGTGCCTTGCGGCGATCCGCTTCTAGTGCATCTTCGGAGAGCTTCCAATCCGGCCTCACGGTCGCGATCGCGGCGATGCCGCGCGGCGCGACAATCTCGCCCGGCTGCCGGTAGTCGCCGCGGGTCAGGACGTGCCACGGGCTAGGCTGCTTCGGCACAGTGGTGTGGACGGGGCCGCCCTTGAGCAGCGCGACCACATTCTCAAGCCGCGACCGCCGCACAGCGAGGTGTCGCTTCTGCCGGTCGTCCGCAGTTTTTTCGCGAGCGGCCAACTCATGGAGTTCCGTTTGCATGGCCGCCACGCGCTTTTCGACAGTCTCACGCGCGGCATCCGTGAGACTTTCACGCTCGGCGCCTTGATAGGTCCCGCCCAGTGCGGCGGAGAATTCGTAAAACTCGCGCTGCGTAATCGGGTCGAACTTGTGGTCGTGGCAACGGCCGCAGTTTACGGTAAGTCCGAGAAAAGTCTGGCTCACGGTGCCGACCAGCCCTTCCAATTCCTCCTCGCGCGCGAAGGCCCGCATCTCAGGCAACCCGTTGTTGTACGCCGTCAGGTCGTACGGCCCCATCGCCAGAAAACCGCTCGCGATGACCGCCAGCGGATCATCCGGCCGCAGCACGTCGCCGGCGATCTGCCAGCGGATGAATTCATCGTATGGCAGGTCGGAGTTGAACGCCTCGACGACAAAATCGCGATACTTCCACGCGCTCGGTCGCAGCTTGTTCCGTTCGAACCCCTGACTCTCGCCGAATCGCACAATGTCGAGCCAATGCCGCGCCCAGCGTTCGCCGTAGTGCGGCGAATCGAGCAACCGATCCACGAGCCGCTCGTACGCGCGCGGGTCGGGGTCGCGGACGAACTCGTCCACGTCTTCGGGCGTCGGCGGCAGTCCGAGCAGATCGAACGACAGGCGGCGGAAGAGTGTCCGGCGGTCGGCCTCGGGCGACGGTTGCAGCCCGGCCTGCTCCAATCGTTGCAGAATGAAATGGTCGATTGGATTCGAGGCCGACTTCCCGCCGGCCACCGGCGGCTCGACGACTCGCAGCGGCTGCAGCGACCACCAGTCGTAGCCGGCGCGGGTGTCTGTCGATTTGAGAAACTCGCGAGGGGGACTCGGAGCGGGTCTCGGCGCCGGCCGGGCCGCAACCGGCAACGGGTTGTCTTTGTCCGTGAGTTTGCCGCGCCAGATTTCCAGTCCCGACAGATTCGCGTGTCCACCCGCAGCGGTCAGTTCAATCGTGCCGTCGGCTACGTCAATCACCCACGGCCCCAACCGATCCCAGTGACCGCCGATCCCGCTGTTGTACGCCTGCGCGACGATGCGCCCGGCCAGATGGATGTTGAACTTCTGCGGATCGTTGTCCTCCCAAACGTACAGGTACACACTGTACGTGCCGGCCGGCACGTCGGTCACTCGCACGCGGGCAGTCCCGCCGGGCGACCAGCGCGACGAACGAATCATTTTCGCTCGGTTCTCGTCGGTCGCGGGCGAGAGCCGAACGGACTGGTTCTCAAAGGCAGCCAAGTCAGCGCAGTCTACACCGCGTGCGTTACCAGAGTCCCATGCGCGTCCGTCGATCTCCAGGGCCGGGCCGTTCAAGTTAATGCCGCGGAAAAACGCCGGCCCGTCGTCCGGCGAGCCGGAATTGGACGATGGTCCAACGAACACGGCGAGCACAACGATCCGACAAATTGCCGTCATCGAAGCACGCTGATTTTTTCGCGATGTCGCGATGCCCAGGTCACTCTTGCGCAATTCCAGCATAAGGATAACGGGAAACGGTCTCCCACGCGATGCGCTGCAAGATGGCATGCTGCGCGTCGTCCACGCCCGGCTCATTGAGCTTGAGGCCTACGGGCGTGCGGCGGTAAATCGCGGCAAAGTTGCAGTACGCGGCCAGCGCCTGTACGTGGCCAAGGCCGTGGCCGATCGGATCGCGGAACAAGTCGGCTTGTTTGGTCACGCCGGGGAATTCGCCCGCGACGATCAACTCGCGCAGCTTCACGACCGCGTCGCCGACTGGCACGACGAAGACCGCTCGGCGATCGTTTTTCTTGTTCAATTCGTCCGCCTGCGCTTCCAGTTTTGTCCGCCAGTCAGCCGTCGATGCTTTCAATTCGTCGAGTTTCGTCTGGTTGCGTTCACTGTTGTCGCGGATGCGGCGGCCTTCGGCAACTTGATCGAACGGCATCCACGAAGCCTGCACGAGCAGCCGTAGTTTTGGATTGTGCTTCAAACCCAGTTCCGTGAAATGGTCGATGCCCGCGTCGGGAACTTGCAGATGCGCGGCCATCGTGAACACGTCCACTTCACCGCTTTCCAGCGCCGGCTTCGCCTTGTTCTTGTCGTCGGCCAAGTCCCAATGCTGAATCACGCGCGAACCTCCAATTCCCTGCTGTCCGACGATCTTGTGCCCCTCGATGCCCGCCGACTTGACGAGTTGCTCGACCCGCGCCGGCACGAACATGTGAAAGCTGTGGCCCGTGTAGAACACGCGCTGTCCGGCCGGCGGCGACGTCAAGTCGTCGCCGGCTATGACGAGCGAAGACGCCAACGCCACATTTGCGGTGACGATCGCAAAGAAGGAGATCGTCGATCGGCGGGTACCACTGATTCCAAGTTTCATTCGGCTTCTCCCATAGGATGCGGGCCACGTAGACGATGTAGTCGGCGCGGTCCTTGTTGTCCGGTCACCAATTTCGCCGATCGGTGAAACACCACCGCGAGCCTGCCGCCCTTGAGCCACTCATCGAGCCGTCGTTCCTTGCCCGACTGATCCTTGAGCGTGAACCCCGGTGCCTTCTCGCCGATCGCCTGCGCCGCCGCATCGCGCTTCTGCTCGCCGCCCGTGCGGTCGCCCTTCTGCCTCGCGTTCTCCTTGAAGAATCTCACGATCAACGCGGGCGCCTCGGCCGGATACTTGTGGTCGCCGGAATGAATGAACGAGACGAACGGCGCGCCCTTGTCCGATGGGTACAAGGTGCAGCCTTTCGCCCATTCGTGGCCGGTGTCCTGGCAGCCATTGATGCGGCGGACGACTTGCATGGTGCGCTCTTGGCCGGCGAAACGGACGAGTTGGTCGTTTTCGCCGGCGATGTGCATCGCGGGTCTTGGCTTGAGCCGCAGGATGCTGCGCGACCCGGCGGCCGACGGTGCGAAGGCAGCGAACACGTCGGGCCGTTCGGCCCAGAGCAGGTAGGTGAACGCGCCGCCGTTGGAGTGGCCGGTCGCGTAGACTCGATCTTCGTCGATCTTGTGTTTCTCGCGGAGTGTCTTCAGCACGGCGTCGAAGAACTTCAGATCGCGGTCGTCATGGTCGCCGGGATCGTGTTGCCACCCTGGCCTTTTTCCTTGCGGATCAGTTAGTCGCCCCGGCGTAGGCAGCCCTTGCATGTACACGACGATGGCCTCCGGCCACGCTTCGTGCAGGCGAAAACTCCGCGCCGCTTGTCGCATCGACCCGCCATGGCCGTGGAAACCGAACACGACCGGCGCCGCGGCATCGGCCTGCGCGGAGGGGGAATAGATCAACGCCTCCCTCTCGACGCCTTCGATCTTCCATTCCTCGCGCGCGGGATTGTCCGCACGCCCAACCGTGGGCAACGCAAGAACCATCAAGGCTGCTAGCCAGCGCGTTCGGCTCGATCTCTCACATAAATGCACCATATGACCTCCTTGGTTGTCCTTCCGATCAGGAAGATGCGTGCCGTCCCGATCCACCGAACGGTCTGATCGCCGCCATTGGTCACAGATTGCCGATGGTGCGCTCCAGCGCGGCCACGTCTACAACGGGTGGCCCACAGGTGAAGTTTTCGCAGATGTAGACTGCCATCGCGCCGCCGCTGGTCTGTTTTCCGGCGACGAGCGAAGCGACCGGGCTGTCGTCCGCTATAGCCGGGCCGGCGAATGCGACCACCTTGTTCGGCAGGAACCGCCTGCGCACGACTCGCAGCGCGCTGCGTGCGGTTTCCGCCGCCGACTCGGAGTCGGCGACGACAATAACGATATCCACCGCACGGCTCATCAGGAAGTCGAGAGCCGTCAACATCTGTCCCGCGGCCATCGGAGTCTCGGCCATGAGACTTGCGAACGATCGCAGGGTCCGTTCGACCTTGTCCTCCAGATCGCGCCGCCCGGTGAGTCGGGCGAGGCGAGCCAATGCCGTGACGGCCATCGAGTTGCCCGACGGGGTGGCCCCGTCGTGAGTATCGCGCACGCGCGTGATGAGCGGCTCGTGGTCGCGAGGCGTGTAATAGAAGCCGCCCGCGGTCTCGTCCCAGAACTGGTCGATCATGACCGCGGCCAGCTCCAGAGCGCGACGCAACCAGCAGTCGTTGAAGTCTGACTCGTAGAGCGATACCAACGAGTCGACCAGGCACGCGTAATCGTCCAGGTACGCGTTAAGCCGCGCCTGTCCATCTTTGTAGCAATGGAGCAGGTGTGTGGCGCGTCCCGTTTCGGTCGACGACATGCGACTAAGAACGAACTCGGCCGCCCGTCGCGCGGCCGCCAGGTAGCGATCGTCGCCGAGCACCTGATAGGCGCGCGCCATCGCATCGATCATCAGTCCGTTCCAGGCGACGAGCACTTTGTCGTCGCGGCCCGGCGGCACGCGGCGCGAGCGCTCGGCCAGCAGCTTGCCGCGCGACTCGGCCAGCGATCGCTCGAGAGCGGCCGATTCCACGCGCAACAAGCGGGCGCACTGATCGAGCGTCTTCGGCTGGTTCAGGATGTTGTGGCCTTCCCAGTTCCCTTGCTCGGTGACGTCGTAGACATACGCGAACCACTCGAACGCCTCGCGTCCGAGCAGCGCGAGCAGTTCGGCGAGCGACCAGACGAAGAACTTGCCCTCGACGCCCTCGCTGTCGGCGTCCTGTGTGCTGAAAAAACCTCCGTCGGGCGCGGTCATCTCGCGAAGCACGTAGTCCAACGTCTCGCGAGCCACACGGGCGAAGTCCGGCCGGCCCGTCGCCTGGTACGCCTCGATGTAAGCCTGTGCCAACAGCGCGTTGTCGTACAGCATCTTCTCGAAGTGCGGCACGAGCCAGCGCGCGTCGGTCGAGTAGCGATGAAAACCGCCACCGAGGTGATCGTAGATGCCGCCGCGAGCCATGTGGTCGAGTGTCGCGACGACCATGTCCAACGATTCGGCGCTGCCCGTTCGGTTCCAGTGCCGCAACAGCAGCTTCAGGTCCATTGGGTGCGGAAACTTCGGCGCGCCGCCGAAACCGCCGTGAGCGGGGTCGAACGCGCGGGCGAGTTGGCCCGCCGCGCTATTCACCAGTGCGAGCGATGGGTCGCCGCTGCCGGCCGACTGCTGGTTCATCCGAGCGATCGCATCAGTAAGCTGCCGGGCCGACTGGGTCACTTCACTTCGGCGTTGCCGCCACGCCTCGGCGACGCTCAGCAACACGCGGCGAAAACTCGGCATGCCGTAACGGTCGTCCGGCGGAAAATATGTGCCGCCGTAGAACGGCTCGAGCTCGGGCGTGAGAAACACCGACATTGGCCAGCCGCCGCGGCGGGTCATGAGTTGCACGGCCGCCATGTAAATGTGGTCCAGGTCCGGCCGCTCCTCGCGATCGACTTTGACGTTCACAAACTGCTCGTTCATGATGGCGGCCGTTGCGGCGTCCTCAAAACTCTCGTGCTCCATCACGTGGCACCAGTGGCACGCCGAGTAACCGATCGAAAGAAAGATGGGCCGCTGTTCGCGCCGCGCCCGCTCCAGCGCCTCCGGTCCCCACGGATACCAGTCGACAGGGTTGCGCGCGTGCTGCTGCAGGTAGGGGCTTGTCTCGTGGATCAGTCGGTTGGTGAAAGCGGCTTCGGCCATCGCGGCTCCCGTGGATTGCCGCCTAGCGACCTGGTTGAATCTCGGCCACCGGTCGCTCGCGCAACTGTATTTCGTCCTGGCAACAGGGGCACGGGCCAGGCTGATAGGTCGTGATCGCACAGATATCGCACCAGTAGTCTACTTGGTGTTTCTTGCCGTTCCTAAAACTGTAGGCGTCTATGACTCGCACGAACGGCAGTCCGGCATACTTGTGAACGTGCAGTTCCATCTCGCGGTCGCGCAGCCGCTTGTCCAGAAAGAAGCCGCGGGATCGCACGTCGCGCACCAGCGGATGCACTTCGCCGGCCGTTGTAACCAAGACAATCACCGCATTGCCAAGTTCATCGTCCATCGGCACGCCGAACGTCTTGTTCGCGTGCGGTCCGAGCTCGACAACGCGCCCGCGCAGGGTGACCGGCTCGGGCCTGGCCTTGGTTCCGCCGGGAACATCCGCACCAAGACACGATGCGTAGGTGAACAGCGCCAGAAACACGCAGCGAGCGTTGTTGCTCATGACGTTTGGCTCCGCTTCAATCAGGCCACGATTACTTGCCACGATGGACATGATAGGCGGTTCGCAGGCGATCAACCAACTCGACTCGGCGATCGTACAGTCGCCGCGGCGGGCGCGGGGCGTGCTTGGCCAGGGCGTAGGCTGTGAGGATGGGCAACGCGATGGTCGAGTCGGTGTAACAGGTGATCGAGTCGGGCAGCTTGTTGGGATCGACTTTGCCCCACGTGACCGCCTCGCTGGGGGTGGCGCCCGACAGGCCGCCGGTGTCGGGCCGGGCGTCGGTGAATTGCAGGAAATAGTCGTGGCCGGCCTCTTCCAGTCCGAGCACCTCTTGAATCTGGGGCTCGGTCTGCAATAGAAAATTCTTGGGTGATCCGCCGCCGAAGATCACGACCGCGCTGGCGCCCCCACGCCGCTTGGCGTCGTAGACGATCGAGGCCGTCTCATTCACGTCGAGTGACGGGTCGATGCGAAGCTGGCCGCCTTCGAGCTGCACCGCGGCGACGTTCATGCCGATCGAGCTGTCGCCAGGCGACGACGTGTAGATCGGCACGCCGAGTTCATGGCACACGGCGAGCAAACTCTTCGGCTCGCGGCCCAGTGCTCGCTCGCGCTCGGCGGTGAACTTGCCGGCCAAGTGATGAAACTCGGCCGTGGACATGGTTCGCTGGAACGGCTCGCTGCGGATCAACTCGCGAAAGAACCTGTCCGTGTCCAGCAGCGTGCCGTAGTCGAACACGATGTCGTAGATGCGGATGACTTGATTCTCGCGCAGCTTGCGGTCGTCGAGGCCCGGGCGGCTCTGGTACAGAGCGAGGCCAAGCGCAAAGTGCGTCTCGTGATACAGGTTCGCCCCGGTGCTGATGATCCAGTCGATGAACCCCGCCCGCACGAGCGGCACCAGGCAACTGGCGCCTAGTCCCGCTGGGGTCAGCGCCCCCGACAGCGAAACGCCCACGACCGCGTCGGGCTCGAGGCATTTCCGCACGAACACCTGACACGCCTCGCGCAAGCGACCGGCGTTGTAGGACAGAAACGCGTGGTCCACCAAGTCGGTCAGGGTGACGCTTGACGTCACTGCCGGTGGGTCGATGCGTCCGTGAGCGATAGTGTGTAGGAATTCGGGCATGGTGGGTGGCTCGTTGTTTCGGGGCTCTCCGCTGGGTTTTGGACAAGTTGTGGCCTCGGACCGAGCGAAGGACCGAGCGAAGTTGTGGTCGGTCTCGGACTGAGCACCTTGGAATGTTGCCGTGAAACGTGGCCGAATGCTAGTCGTTCCGGCCCAGAAACTCGCCGGTTTTCTTGGAGCGAACGACGCGGATGAGATTTGAATGCTGTGCGGAGGAAAAAAAACGGCCCTCCTCAATCGACCGATGAGGAGGGCCTGTCCTGTTGTCAGGAGCTGTCTACTTTCTGATGCGGTTACCCCGCAGGCGTGAGAATCAGCAGGCCATTGGAACCAGCCTGGGGCATCGGCTTGGAAGCCGGGGCCGGGGCCGGAGCCGGGGCCGGAGCGGCCGGGGCCGCGTCAGCCGGGGCCGCCGCTTCGCAGCAACCGCCGCAACGCTTGCCAAGCAAGCGATGGATGTCAAGCTTATGGCCACAGCCACCGCAGCCACCGCAAGCCGGCTTCGCGCAGCCGCGGCAGCCGTGACCGTGAGGCAACAGGCCCTTCAGCTTAGACAGGATTCCACAGCCACCGCACGGGCTGCACGCCGAAGCGCACTTCGGAGCGCAGGGCTTCGGTTCGCACGCCGGCTTGCAAGCCGGTTTGCAGCAGCCGTGCAGCTTGGGCAACTGAATGCACTTCAGCATGCCAAGCAGCTTGTGGCCGCACCCGCCGCACGGATCGCAGGCCGTCGCGCAAGGCTTGGGAGCCTCGCCGCGCGGGCTGCAACGATGCAGCTTCAACTTGCTCAACAGGCCGTGACCACAACACGGGTCACTGGCGCCACCGCCGCTCGCGTGGTCGGCCAGGGCCACACTGCTCAGGCCCATCGCGACCACCAGAGCCAAACTCGTCTTCAAGGACTTCATTGAGGAGTAACTCCTTTCCCTCGTTTCTCGCGGAAAGCGTGGGGATGGCTTTCCGCATTTTCCCCACTGGGTCATCTCCCGCGCTCGAGTCGACGCGGTTCCGCCGCGAACACCGCGTCGGCGCGGGTGGGCCTCCCCAGGCCCAACTTCACGTCGTAGCTGCACTCGACCACCAGAGCGTACGCCGCCTGACGGTCGTTTTGGTCCTCCCAAAAGGCTAGATGGGGTATCGACCGCGCTACGGAACCACTGAAGGTTTTTTGCACAACCCGTTGTCGCTAAACCGGATGTGGGAGTTTTCCGCAACGACAATCTGGAGAGTTTGCGGCCAGTCTGCTGGGCGCACGCTCGACAAACTCACCGCAGATTCAATCACAGACGAGAATCTGGACGTGGAAAGTTGGATTATCTCGAAACTGCGGGTAGGCCGGTTGGTCATGGAGGTCTGGGCGGGTTAGTATTGCGGACCTTGTTGATCGCACATGTCGCACGAATTCTCCGTGCATTCACAGGCTATCGGTTGACCTGCTATAGTTCGACTCATGAACCAGTTCATGCTGGCGGCGATCGACGAAGCCAAACAGGGGCTGGCTGAGGGCGGCATCCCGATCGGATCGGTGTTGGTTATCGACGGCCGCATCGTCGGTCGCGGCCACAACCGGCGAGTGCAACGCAGCAGCGCGATTCTGCACGCCGAGATGGACGCGATCGAGAACGCTGGCCGGCTGACCGCGCGCGACTACGCCCGCGCCGAGTTGTACTCGACGCTCTCGCCGTGCGACATGTGCAGCGGTGCCGCACTGCTGTACAAGATTCCGAAGATCGTGATTGGCGAGAACCAGACGTTCCGCGGCCCCGAACACTACGTTCGGTCCCGCGGCGTCGAACTGACCATACTGAACGATCCAGAGTGCGTGCGGCTGATGCGCGAGTTCATCGCCGCGCGGCCGGATCTGTGGAACGAGGATATCGGAGTGTAGTTGTAGGAGTTGAAGAAGTTGAAGGAGTTGAAGGAGCCAGAACGCGCGGCAGTTCGCCTTCGACTCCTCCAACTCCGAACCTGCGTGGACGCGCGGGGCAGCGCCCGCTGGTCGGGAGGCGTTGCTGTGGACAATTCGAACTGCGACTGGCACGTCATCGTGTTCGCCGACAACCTCAACCGGCAACTACTCGGCGCCGTGCTGGGCGAGCACCTCGACATGGAACGAGCCGACACGTTGCGACTCGCTGCGCACATGCCCGGCGTTCTGCCCCGCTCACTCACGAGCGACCAGGCCGGCCGGCTGGTCGAGGCGCTGACGCACGTCGGCATTGACGCCGAGGCGTGGCCGGTCGACCGAATCCCCGACCTGAGCGAGCCGCGCACTGTACACAAGGTGATCTGTCGAGCCGACGGACTTGAGTCGTTTGGCTTGCATGGCGAGCCGTCGCACTGGCTGCCGTGGGAGCAAGTCGAGTTGCTGAGCCTCGGCGTGTTGCCGCGGGCAGCCAAGGAGTTGAGTCTGGCAGCGCCCGTGTGGGTCACTGCGGCCGCCGCGGTCGTGCGACCGCTGCTGTTGGGCGGCCCGCGATCGCGAGCTCACCGCGTCAAGCGGCGCGAGCCGGTTGCGCCGGAACTCTGGATCATTCGCGCGCGGCCGGTGCTCGCGCTGCGCGTGCAGCGAGATCGCATGAGTTACGAGTATCTCGGCGAGCGCCTGCAGCCAAGCACCCGAGCGAATTTTCGGCTCCTGCTCGCCGACCTCGTCGCCGCGGTCCCCCACGCGACCGTGACTCCCGCCGCTCAGTCGTTCATCGCCGGCGATCGGCCCGGCCATTTCCACTTCGCATCGGCCCAACATCTCATGGAATACACGACGTGGCAGTTACTGCTTCGCTGGCGAACAGCGAACTAAATGGCTTTGCGTGATTCTGGGAGTCCGCAGGGACAGTAGCCCGACG